>NZ_JAVMBO010000016.1:0-107417 GCF_031631795.1 Marinobacter xiaoshiensis | reverse complement strand
TTATTGTCATGAGCACACTCCTATCGCGCCAACTTCAGGGATTTGTAGCGGCCGGCGGCCTTTCTACGTTGCTCCACTGGTTTGTAATGGCAGCATTGATCGCTGCCGGGCTTGAACCAGTGCTGGCAACCGTTAGCGGAAGCGTGTCTGGTGCGCTGCTAAATTACGGCCTCCAGCGGCGCCTGGCATTTCGCAATGCCGGCCCTCACAGGGTCACGTTGTGGCGCTATATCGTCTCCTGTCTTGGCGCCTGGTTCTGCAATCTCGCCTTCTTTTTTCTACTCAATAACGTATTGGGACTTCCCGTCACCTTGTCACAAATCGTGACCACAGGGCTTGTCGCTGCACTGAATTACATCGTCTACCAGAGGCTGGTTTTCCATGAACAAACGCGTTGAGTTCCCCGTCGTACCTTTGGATGACCCGTTTGGCAAGCCGCTGTTATCGCTGGTGGTGCCGCTGTACAACGAGCGCCCGATGCTGCCCCTTTTCTTTGAGCGGGTTCTACCGGTGCTTGCCACCCTGGACCTGCACTGGGAAATCGTGCTGATTGATGACGGCAGTGATGATGGCAGTGCCCAATACATCCGCAGCGTTATTGACCGAACGTCCGGCGTCCGACTGGTCAAACTGAGTCGTAATTTCGGCAAAGAGGCTGCAATGACTGCAGGACTGGAGCACGCCAACGGCGATGCGGTGATTGTGTTGGATGCAGACCTGCAAGATCCGCCTGAGCAAATTCCGGCCATGGTCGAAAGCTGGCAGTCGGGTGTTGACGTTGTTCTGATGCAGCGGCGCTCACGGGCTGGCGAAACCGCGTTCAAACGCTGGAGCGCGCATCTTTTCTACAGACTGCTGAACCGGACCAGCCGGACAAATATCCCGGTGGATACCGGTGACTTTCGGTTGATGAGCCGCAAAGCCGTTAATGCGCTGTTGGGTCTGAAAGAGCGCAACCGTTATATGAAAGGCTTATTTGCCTGGATTGGTATGCCGACCCAAGTCATCCAATACGATCGTGAACCCCGAGCGGCCGGCGAAACGAAATGGGATTACCCCGGGCTGGTCGGGTTAGCACTGGAAGGACTGACGTCGTTTTCTATATCGCCCTTGCGCTGGGCCACTTTGATCGGGCTAATTGCCGCCAGCATGGGTGCGGTATTCGGGGCGTGGATTGTGGTCAAGGCATTGATGCTGGGTGATGCTACCAGCGGTTACCCCTCGCTGGTGGCCATCATCAGCTTTCTCGGCGGTATTCAGCTTATGAGTGTGGGCATTGTGGGCGAATACGTCGGCAAGACTTACATGGAATCAAAGCAGCGCCCGGTGTACCTGACAGATGAGGTGATCGAAAACCTGAGTGGTACACGCCAACAGGCGCATCGTAAAACAACGAGGGTGCGACATGTCAAAGCGGTTTAATGTTTGGCTGCTGATCCTGGTTGCTGTGCTGGTTAGTCGCTTTATAGGCATGGCACTTTTCCCTTTTGCCGATACCACCGAGCCGCGTTACGCGGAAATTGCCCGCCTGATGGCGGAAACCGGTGACTGGATTACGCCGTGGTTCGAGCCCGGCGTACCTTTTTGGGGTAAACCGCCCTTGTCGTTCTGGACGCAGGCGGCGGCCATCAAGGTTTTTGGTGTTTCGGAGTTTTCGCTGAGGTTTCCGGCCTGGCTGGCAACGGTCGCTATGGTGTGGCTTGTTTGGCGACTGGCGCGGCAAATCTGGAGTGTGCAGGTTGCTCAATGGAGTTGCCTGGTTTTCGCAACCATGGCGCTCACTTACATCAGTGCTGGCGCCGTTATGACAGATGCCTTCCTGGCATTGGGTACAACCCTTACTCTCGTCAGCTTCTGTTTGGTGATGGCAGGAGAGGGAGGTCTGTGGCGATGGATTTTCTTTCTTGGAATGGTGATCGGGCTCCTGTCCAAAGGGCCGTTGGCCATCGTTCTGATCGGAATTCCTATCGTACTTTGGTTATGCCTTTCGTGGCGGGAAGCGGCGAATAACCTGCAGCGACTGCCTTGGTGGCGAGGCATCCTGATGACGGCCGCTCTGGTCTGCCCCGCATTGATGGCCATGCCACCCAACCAGGGGCCGATCGCATTGGCCAGGGAGAATATGATCAGAACGACGTTCCGGCGAGAATGAATCACCGTTGCAGGTGTGGGTTCAGGTATGAAATACAAATTTCCCGGATTGGTAAAGTGGCAGCCGGGCATTGTATCTTAGGGCATACCTACATACGACAAGTGGCAGAGAGCCAAACGGTGATCATCAATGTATCGTAATCGAGACATCATCGCGCGACTGCGCGAGCGTATTCCAACGTTTGAATGCGTGAAGGGATGCCACGACTGCTGTGGCCCGGTGACAACGTCTTCAGAAGAAATCTCCCGCCTGCCCGTTAAATCAGCTGCAGAACATGAAGCGGCATTGAAGGAGTTCAATTGCGTACACCTGGGGCCAGATGGATGCACTGTGTACGAGGAGCGCCCGCTGATATGTCGGCTGTTTGGCACAACACCCCGCATGCCATGCCCCCGCGAACGTCGCCCGGAAAACATGGTTGATCCGGAAACCGAGCGGCAGGTGCATCACTATATTGCTACAACACGGCAGGTGCTGGTTTAAGCTATGCTCACAACCCTCAATGAACTGGCAAAACTCGCTGATTTTTCGCTGATGGACACGATGAACTGCGACCCGGAGGCGAACCCGGACGGGCAGGATCACGAGCCAAGACAAGTCTTCAGTGGCCACTATGTTCCGGTTGCTCCGACGCCCATAGAAAGTCCCGAATACGTGGCCCACAGTTTCACTCTGTTTCGCGAGCTAGGTCTTGCCGACGAACTGGCGCAGTCTGCTGACTTTATGCGTGTGTTTTCAGGCGACCTGTCGTTTGTTCCAGCGCCCATGCACAAAACGGGGTGGGCTTGCGGCTACGCCTTGTCTATATATGGCACCGAGTATGTTCAACAGTGCCCGTTTCAGACCGGTAACGGATACGGCGACGGCCGTGCCATCTCGGTTTTGGAGGCGGTGATCAGCGGTCAACGCTGGGAAATGCAGTTAAAAGGCGGTGGCCGCACACCCTACTGTCGTGGCGGCGATGGCCGGGCCGTTTTACGTTCCAGTGTTCGGGAATTTCTCGCACAGGAGCATATGCATGCGCTCGGCGTTCCCACGTCACGATCATTAAGCTTGTACGTGTCGAAAACGGAGAAAGTCAGGCGGCCTTGGTATTCTGAAGGCTCACGGGCACGGGATCCGGATATGTTGGTATCAGACCCAGTGGCGATCACAACCCGGGTGGCACCATCATTTATTCGTGTCGGCCAACTCGAGTTGTTCGGGCGTCGAGCCCGAAAAAATGAACACCCGAAAGCCCTGGAAGAACTCGAGCAGATTGTGTTGCACCTGATTGCACGTGAATACCATGCAGTAATTGAGCATACCCTGACAACGCCTGATAAGGTTGTGGCGCTGGCACAGGAATTTCGCAGTCGGCTCACGTCATTGGTGGCGAATTGGATTCGGGTCGGCTTCTGCCAGGGCAACTTCAATAGCGATAACTGTGCTGCCGGCGGCTATACTCTGGACTACGGCCCCTTCGGCTTCTGCGATGCTTTCAATCCACGTTTTCAGCCCTGGACGGGCGGGGGAGAGCACTACTCATTTTTGAACCAGCCAATGGCCGCCGAGGCTAATTTCCACATGTTTTGCGTGGCCTTGCGCCCATTGTTGGCTGCGCACCCGCAATGCCTGCAACAACTCGACGAAATCAGAGAGGGCTTTGCCGGAGTTATGCAGACCGAGATGGAAAAGATGTGGGCAGCCAAGCTTGGGCTGGATAAATTTAACCCGGAGTTGTTTCGCGGCTTGGCTGTACTGATGGCGCAAACACCAGTGGATTACACGCTATTTTTCCGTGAGCTTTCAGAGCTGCCGAATGATATAGGCCCGCTGCAAAAGAGTTTTTATAAAAGCCCGGCTTACCAGGCGGAATCAGAAAGCCTGGACCAACGTTGGGCTGCGTGGCTTGGCCAGTGGCAAGCGCTGCTGGGTAGCAACACTTCGAAAAGCACAGCCTCTGTGCGCTCTGGAGAAGAGATTTCCCGCGAGATGAAGCGTGTTAACCCGAAATACAGCCTGCGGGAGTGGCATCTGGTGCCGGCGTACCAGCAGGCGGCAAAGGGAGATTACAGGCTGCTCCGAGAACTGCAGGAGGTGATGACGCAGCCATACGCCGAGCAAACGCAATACGTTGAAGATAAGTACTACCGGTTGAAACCTCTGGAACTCTTCGGCATTGGCGGCGCTTCCCATTACAGCTGCTCATCTTAATATCCGGATCTGCTATTGTTGGTAGAAACTCACCATAGCCTTTACACTGCGCGCCATTGAACCAAGCCAGCATTCGCAGTGGCTGCCCATTCCAGCAGGATTCCAATGAAAAAGACCTTTAAGCTAGACCATCCTAAAATTAAAGTGCCGCGCCTTGTCGATTCTATCAAGCACGACATCAAAAAGTTTTTGAAGAATGAACGTAAAAAGCCCCTGCCAGAAGGCGTGAAATACTGGGGTTTCGATTGCAAGTTTGGTCAATCAGAAGAAACGGCAGTTGAGGTGGAGCTTTCGTCTCTCACAAGCCGCATCGACGATCTTGTTGAAAATAGAATTATGACAGTTTATGTGGAAATCACGCCAAAGCCGATGGCACGCTAAAGTTAGTCAGTAGCCTCCCGTAGCAACGCAAAACCGCCTTTTATCAGGCGGCTTTGCAGTTACTCGAAAGCGCTCTACATTGGGTGCTTTCCCTTACTTCCAATGTAAAGAACGTTGCTCTGAAGCTGTCGGTGGGCTTTGGGGGGTACGTTGTTCTGTACAGATATAATAAGCCCCGGTACAGAAGGTGAGGTAAAGATGGTCGCGGGCCCCAGGGGACTTCCGTCTTGCTCCCGCTCTACTTCTTTTTGTTTCCAGCTGTTACCCACACATGCCTGAACGAAGTTCTTTGTTGCAGAATAACGCTGTTCGGCCACTTCACTTTGTGGCGTGGTTGCCGAGCAGGAGTAGGCTAATTCACCACCCGCCCACTCCCAAATTTCGCAATGCCCTTTAACCAGCTCCACCTTGGCACTGTATAGCTTGAAAGAACGGTAGTTGGATCCGGAGCCTTTAAACTTGTCGAATCCGTTCTCGTAATCCGCCGCTATGGCCTTAAGGCTGGCACAGGCATCATCAACACCAAGCTTGGGTGAGCCGCCCACCGCACAACCTGTTAGTGAAAGTGTGCCGACGCTACAGACGAGCAGGGCCCTGAAGAGTGCAAGACGCTTGTGCATTGTTGGTCTCTCTGGTTTTAGAAGAAGAATGCGCCGTATAACCGGGCACCGCGATAAAGATCATCTACCCGGCCTTTGAACTTTGTGTCGTTCACATCAACAGCGATAGCAAGACGCGATAGCGAAGCACCAAGTGCAAAGCTATCAAGTGCGCGATATTCCAAGCCTACCTGGATATCGAGTAGTGAACCACGAACCTTGTCTTCAAAGTCGAAGTAGAAACTGTCAGTACGGAATCTGGCGGTCAGGCGTGGTGTAACCGAATAGTCCATTCTAAACCCGAAGACGGGCATGGGGGCCGTCGTCGATGCAGCTTCTGTGATTCCCCCGACAGCGGATACCAGTTCGACCTCATAGTCCAACACGGTGAGCCCTGCAGATATTGCCAGCTCAACTTTGTCCAAGTGGTAGAAACTATATCCATACGCCAGCTTGTAAATGTTGTTTTGAATTCGACTGTCCACCTGGTTGCTCGTCGAAAATGTTCGATCCTTGAACGTGAAGCTTCTGTTCAATACCTGGCTGCCTTTGCGCTCCAACTGGAACGCTCCCAACTCGATTCTGTGGTGGTCTGTGAACCGGTAATAAAACTCCAGGGTTGGGGTGGTTATTGCGGAGTCGCCATCCAGGTCTTCCTCAAAGTCGATCGTCGTGCCAAGCCCCAAGTTGGAGCCGCTAGCAGAAAAGGTTGTGTCCGAATCAAAAACGAACAATGCACCGAGTTGAAGCATTCCACGGTCAGGAGGGGTGGTTCTGGCATCAAGTGTGGCCGAGTATGCCGGTGTTGAAGCAAGGGCAGTGCCGATTGCAACGAATGCAAAGGTGATTGGCAGCAGTTTTTTAATTGTCATAAATTCAGGCCTCTGAACGTTCCGTGGAGTGGCAGCACGGCCTGACCAACAAGTGAATGTACTTACTATTAATTTAGTATAGCCCCACCCATTCGCAAGAAAAGTCATGAACAAGTGCACCTTGGAGACACCAGGAACAAATGGCAACATGAGCGGCTAACGTCAGTCATTAGTATTCCCTCCTGTAGTAGGGTAAATTCCCACGAAAGATTGAAACGTTGAGTCAACAACTTCGGCCGCACTTACCAATGCTCCTAACCGACAGTGTCTACGAGCGTGTAGCTCAGAACATGAGTGATTTCGTGGCGCTCCATTCATTGGATGGGCTTTATGTATGGGTCAGCCCATCCGTAAAAAGGATTCTCGGCTACGACCCAGAGGAGCTTGTCGGAACAAACCCTTATGACCTGTTCCACCCGGACGACAAGACACTTATCCGAAGTAAAACCCATCAGCCCGCGGTAACCGGGGAAGGAAATATCCGGATCCGTTATCGCATCCGCCACGCTTCGGGAAAGTACATCTGGTTCGAAACGCTAACCCAGCCAATCGAGAATGACAAAGGTGAAGTTCTGGAGCTTCAGACGATATCCAGAGACGTCACAGAGCAGGTCAGTCTTGAGCACGAACTGGCCAAGAGTGAGGCCCTATATCGGGTTGCTATGGATAGCCTGGAAGAAGGGGTTGTTGTCCATGACGAAGCAGGCCGAATCATCGCGCACAACCCACGGGCAGCCGACATCCTTGGCATGAGCACAGATGAGCTAGCGGGCAGGGCGCCTAGAGATCCGCACTGGCAATCAATACACCCCGACGGGACTCCATTTCCTCCAGAGGCGCATCCTGCGTCGATTACTCTGCGTTCGGGAGAGGCATGCAGCAAAGTGTTGATGGGTGTTCATAATTCCCAATGGAACTCATACCGCTGGATTTCCATCAATTCACGATCAGTCCACTCTGAAGGTTGTGAAGAGCCTGGGCGGGCCAAGGTGGTTGTTTCATTCAACGACGTTACTGAGCAAATAGAGCGGGAGAATCAGTTAAGGCGATGGTCTACGGTCTATCGATTCAGTGGCGAGGCAATTGTTATTGCCGATGCCAATGGCGTGATTAAAGACGTAAACGAATCATTCTTGCGCATTATTCGGAATAACAGGGCCGCTTGGGTTGGCCGGCGTCTTGATGAGATTTCCCTGGATAGCCGTTCCGAAGATTTGTTTGCGTCGACTATCTGGCCAGCATTGGAAGCGGATGGAAACTGGCGCGGAGAGTTATGGCTGCGGGACGCAGAAGGTGGCATTCAGGCTACGTGGGCTGCGATAACGAAAGTGAATAAAACGGAAAATGCAGCCGCTCATTTTACACTAATTTTGAGCGATTTTTCCGAACGCAGCATAAAAGACGAAACGCTACGGTTTTATGCAGGCAATGATTCACTTACCAAATTGCCTAACCGGCTTCTCCTGAGCGACCGATTTAAGGTTGCTTTGAATACCTCCATTCGCCAAGGAACGACGTTTGCCTGCATGTACCTTGATCTGGACAGGTTCAAACCGATCAATGATCGTTATGGTCATGCAGTGGGTGACATAGTTCTTCAGGTGATTGCCCAGAAAATATCGAGCATCGTGCGCTCTATGGATACCATTGCACGCATCGGTGGCGATGAGTTCTTCGGGATTGTTGTTGGCCTGGAACAAGAGAGCGAGTATTGCGCAGTGGCTGAGCGTATTGCTAAAGCCATCACTGAGCCTCTGGATGTGCACGGACACATCATCAGCGTTGGTGTAAGTATCGGAATAGCCCTGTACCCAGAGCATGGACAAACCCAAAAATCCCTGATGGAAGCCAGCGACGCAGCTATGTTTGAGGCCAAACGCAAGGGGCTGACTGTGGCATTGGCAGTAAGCCTGAGAGGGGACGATAGCAGGCCGGTGGATCATCCACCGGCCAACCGCTTGAGTCGTCGACAGTGTTAACCGTTGTCAGCCGATGAATTTACCTGTGAGGCGCAGAACCCATGTGAGCTTCGAGCCAGCATTCTCTATAGAGCTTTTCCGAGAGAGTCAATTGCCCAGTCTTAGTGACTGATTAGCGCATGACGCCCGAATAGACCCTGAGTTTGCGTAACCTTCTGCCCGGGATCGCTTGGTTTGCCTCTTCACCGACCGACTAAGGGAACGGGATCAGCGTGTTGCTGCCCTCCAGTCGTCGCGCACCGCAGCATTGCATCTTTGAATATAGCATGTCTTGGCAGTACGTAAACTGTTTGCCGGGTAGGCAGGCTTATCAGGATTCGTTGCCCAGGGCTTTAATTCTTTCAATAATATTTCCAGCAAGTCTGTCTATGGTGGTGAGTGCACTTTTTTCCGCCGTGGTAAGCCCGGTGAGAACATCAGGGCCGGGTTCCCAATAAATCTTTAACAAAACTCTTGCCCTTTCATCTCCAATGCCACTCACCATCGCAGCCTCCTTGACCTTATCCTTACTGGAGCCCCGTGCACGGGCACCGGCAATAGCCGAGCTGATTAGCGCATTGCGCCTATAGGTGCGGCTGCCGGTTTGTTCATTAATAGTAGCGTCACCGTCAATTTGTCTTGCCTGGATTACATTCCTGCGGTCGGCAACATTTCTGTCTGAAGGAGATGCCTCGAAATAATCCGTATTTGCTTCGACATTGGCCATGGAGTTCGGATTTTCCCGGTCGCTTTCAGCCGGCAGTGTGTACCTGGAAATTATCGTGGTTTCGACCTTATTAACCTGTTTGTTGTCCAGGGTAATAATTGCTGCTTCGCAGATCATGTGGCAGTTGATAAAATTGAGTGTTTTGTTCTCTTGCGGGTGGCTAAGAACAGGATCGCCAAGAGTTTCCAGGCTCACTCGGTAATTTACCCAGTAGCGCTTTATATTGACCCAGTCTTTTACTTTGTTTTCAATCTGATCACGGTGCGCCATATTGGCCTGGTGGGTGATCGGAAACAGGTTCATGTCTGAGCCTTCGCCTCCGAGCTGCCCATTCAGGAGATGTCCGCGTATGTAGCGTCGATCGCCAGCCAGATTCGTGGGGGTTGTGGTAAGTTTGTTCATAAGCGAGTGGATACCATTGGCATCACTGCCGGAAGGGTGGTCCGGTCCCAGCTCAGCTTCCATTAGTACGCCCACGGTGTGCCCCATCACCGACTCTGTTCCGTACCTTATCCGGGTTTGCTTGCCTCCCAGGCCCAGCCCGGTTGCCTCAATTGTTTCCAGAACATCCAACTCGGGGTTGATTGCCAGCTCCACAGCCGTGTTATCACCTTTTTCAACAAAGCGGATCCGGTTTAGCTGGTAACGTTGGCGAATTTTTGCAAAGTAGCGGGTTTTAAGATCTTCTGAATCCTCCGCCTGCCGGAACGCTAGCTTCAATACTTTACTGGCCGCCTGCAGATCCTCGTGCTGCTGCGCGGTTGTTCTTGGCATAGGCACTGGGGGCTCATCCAGGCTGGCAAGGTTCGGCGAGGCGGGATGCCGGGTTCGCTGTTGGGGAGGTGTCTCTGTCTCCGCAACTGAGTTCTCGCTGCTGGCTGTCTGCTCACTTTCCGGGTTAGCTTGCTCGGTCTGTCCCTGTAACTCGCGCTGAGTCAGGGCTTGCTGCTCCCGGTGTTGGTCCTCACTAGGTCGGCCACCACCGCGCGCGGAGGGGCGGCCGGGGAGTCTGGGTGAGCCCTCGGCCTGGTTTGCAAGCTGGTCAGGTAGCTCACTGTCGCTGCCGGGCTGCCGGGCAGGACCACTCCATTCTGCGCGATTTCTCATGGCGTCCCGAGCGCCAGAGGAGGGCGGGCCATCCTTGGGCATGGCATCCTGAATCAATTGATCGGCATTTGGTATATCGCCGGTTTCCACTTCCAGGCTCGGGGGTTCGGGGTTAGAGAAGTTGTAACTGAGCCTGGCTTGCAAGGCCAGGGTTGGCCCTAAATCCCAGACCCATTCCGCCAGCTCCCATTCGTTCTCCCATACAGTAACCCATAGGGCCTCGATTTCCGCCCAGGCATTGAGACCCAGTTTGAATTTAGCGGCACCGGCGAGGGTGGCGGTGCCGTTAATCATGTAATCACCATTCTCATAGGCCAACTCTGGAACTACGGAAATGGCTCCATAAATACCAGCAGTGGCCATGCCCTCGATCCCACCAGTGAGGGAGCCCAGGACGACATCCAGCCCCAGGCCTGCACCAATTCCCAAGTAGGCTTCCGCAAATGCCGGGATATAAAGCTCGCCGGTTACCGAGAAGGATGGAAGCTCTTCTTCGCCGATAGTGTATTCACCCGCAACGACTATGTTGCGCAGCTCACCAGGGCCTATGCCGGCTCTCATTCCTGCGCGTATACGGATAACTGCAACCAGTATCGCCCACAGGGGAATATTCTGGCTGTGACTGAACAGCTCTTTTTCCAGCCGCTTTTCAGGAAATAGTTCAACGGGATCCGGTACGCGAATCTCACCACGGGTATCGATGGTTCCTTCCGGGTTTATGGTAAGGGCCAGGGTACCTTCAAGGTTTGGGGCAATCTTTGCAGTTACGTCGCCTCCACCGTGCACATTGAGGCTTCCATCTTCATCCTGAGCAACCCCGAGAGTTACGGTTCCATGCAACCGGTTATTGTCCACGCTGAAATCGACCTGCTGTTCCGCAGACCAAAGGCCTTCGCGGTAAGTGATATGCAGGCGCGTGCCAATACCAGGTAGTGCTTCGCTGTCTACCTCTATGTCAGCTTCGCCTTCCAGTTGGCCATTACTGAGAGAGATCAGAACAGTAGCGGATTCCAGCCCGGGCAGGTCGGTAAGTTCTACGTTCGCAGAGATTCGTGTGCTTCCGTTTTCATAGGCGGCAGAAAATTCGCCCCGGCCTACGCTTGCCAGGGTAATAACAGCCTTGCCACTGAAGCTTAATTCCCCGGATTCATTGAGGCTTCCGGCAATTTCGCTGGACTCAATGGGCAGGCCCTCGGGAAAATCATTTGCAGCAAGCTGAAACCCACCATGAAATCTGCCCTGGTTGTTGAACCCGATGCTACCAGTAGCTTGAGAAAGGCCGGGAATAGCCACATTAAATTCGCCACTACCCTCCGCATGATCGCCGTTGAACCTTCCGTTCAGGGTGGCATCACCCAATTCACGGTAACGGAGGTTTACCCCCGCGATGTCGCCGGAAAGCTGCTGGTTTCGGTAGGCCAAAGTAACGGTGCCCTCTGCAATAGAAAGGCCAGGTATGGGGGGCTCCAGCCGCGATGCCGGCAGCGATACGCTGCCGGCCAGATCACCTGCTTCATCAATACCAAGCTCTGCCCGAATACCGGCTAGCAGTGGCTGGGTGACTAGTGCATGGCCGCCACCGGCCAAACGACCGCTTTCGGTAAAACGCATATTGACCTGGCCGGAGCCCAAGCCTTCATATTCCAGATCAAAGTTAAGATTGCCGTTGAGCTTTCCTTGGGTCAGTTCAATCCGGCCGCTGCCAGTGACAGAGAGATTTCTCATGCGCGCCGGAACCAGACTTGCTCCCGAAATGTCCACAGCGGCAGACAATTCACGGTTTTCATCCAGGGATAGTGTCAGTGTGGGGTTGTTCAGCGCAGGTAACTGGGCAGCGGCGGTGATTTCACCTCTGAGGCTTGCGAGGCCGCTGTTGTCGAGTGCCAGTGTTGCTCTGCCGGATTCCATGAAAGGAACTGAAAGTTTGGCCTCCAGCTGCCCACTGTTACGGCGGCTGTTGTACCTGAATGCTTGTAGGTGCAATCCCGGAATACCCAAGTTCAGGGTGGTTAGATCAGCACTTAGCTGGTTCTCGCCCTCAATGGTGTCGGCACTGATGCGGATGCCGCGCCCCAGCCCAACCATAAAACTGCCATCTTCCATCAGGCCAGTAACCGCGGCATTGCTGGCACCTTGCTCTGCACTCTGTGGTTGCTGGGCCGCAGGCACCGTTTGAGTATGAGTGCCTGGGGTAGGGCGCTGCACCTGAGTGTTGACTGTAGTAGGAGGCTGGCTCATGGTTTGGTCTCATTGCCTTAATCGACTGTAGTAAGGGCCGAACAGGGTCTTGGTCAGGGGCTTGCCCAGTTTGCTGTATTCCCTTGCAATGGCCTGAACCAGGTGGTCCATACCTATAGGCTGCTGTTCTCCAGCTGCATAACAGCCGGCCAGCAACAGAATGCTTTTGATGTTGGCTCCGGTAAGCTCGAACTGATGACCCAGAAAAGGCAGATCCAGATTCTCTCTTGTTGGGGCTGAGGTTGTGAGCAGTTGCCGCCATATTGTCTCCCGCTCCTTCGGCCCGGGTAGGGGGAAATCCACCACTACCTGTATGCGTCGCATGAATGCTTCATCAATGTTCTGCGCCAGGTTTGAGGCGAGTATGCACACTCCGGTATGGGCCTCGATTTTTTGCAGCAAATAGCTGGTTTCGATATTGGCATAGCGATCGTGGGCGTCTTTCACTTCGGAGCGTTTGCCGAACAAGGCATCCGCCTCATCAAAGAAGAGCACCACATCGGCTCGGGTAGCATTGTCAAAAATTCTCTGAAGGTTTTTTTCGGTTTCGCCGATGTATTTGCTGACTACCGTGGCCAGGTCGATACGGAAAAGCTCAAGCCCCAGCGATCGGGCAATCACGCCCGCCGCAAGAGTTTTCCCTGTCCCTGAGGGACCTACAAACAGAGCGCTTAACCCGGGCTGCTGATCAAATAGTTGCTCCATACCCCAATTCTGCAATACCTGCTGCTGATAGCTTGCCCGGAGAATCAATTCTTCAAGTAGTTTCTTGCTTGCAGAAGGCAGTACCAGTTGTTCCCAGGTCTGCCCGCACTTCATGCGCTGGGCACCACTGGACATGGTTTCTGCAGCTGCAGCTTTGCACATTGCTTTGAGATCCAAGGCACCCATAGTGGGGTCGAGTCTGAGGGAATTGCCTAACCGTTGGCTAACATCTGCAATACGGGCAGGTGTCAGCCGGTATGTCAGGGCAAGATCTCGAATCATCCCGTCATACTGGTGTGCCACCCAGTAATCGGGAAGGTGCTGTTGCCAAGCCAGCTCGCGAATGCCGGGGGTAGCTGAAGGAAGGGCTATTTCTACTGCTGATGAAATTGCCGGAAACGCACCGGGATTTTCCGTTTGCAGCACAAGGTTATCGGAAATGGTTTGCAACAGGCTCGACTGCTGTTCGCCAGAAAGCTGTTCAGCCGTTGGCACGCTTAAAAGACTACCCCGTAGCAGTTGCTCGCGCCGAAGGTAAATGAGCTTTTCGCGCCAGTCCGGGTTTCTTGCCAATTCCGCTGTTCGCAACCGCAGTAAGTTCTGACCGCGTTTGCGTGCCAGCCAAAGCTCATGATCCTGGCCCGGCTCGCCGGTTAAGTGTAAAGGTGGCATGGGCTGACTGCTTTTAAGGTGACGAATCACCGAGTGCAGAGCCTCAGGCAGTGGCGGGCGAACACGGGGCTGGGGATAGGGTAAAACCTCTAATAATCCCGACAACTCCCGGTCGACAGTATCGCGGCCCAATAAAAAGTCGACAATGCGGTCATCCAGTTTAAGGGGGCGTTCAAGGAGTGGCCGGTTTGGCTCCCCCATGGAAATGACTTTGTGTTCGAGCAGTGGCGCCTCAGCAGACAGCATGGCTCGAATATTCACTGCCGTGTGGTTGGATTGGGGGAGATCAGAAAGGTGTGCTACTAGCCCGGGTGTTAAATAACGTCGCTGAACATCGTCCTGCAGGAATGCCCATACACGATTGAAACGAGGGTCGGTCTCGCCGGCCAGCAGGTAAAGGACCAGGTCTGATTCCTGCTGCCCAAGGCCAAGAGATTCGGCAAGTGCCTGGGGAGGCAGCTTTCGCGCGGTGGCTCGGGTTTTGAGAATGATGTTCTGGCGCAAGTGGCGAATGCTTTGCGGAGTTGCTGGTGGCCTTTCTACAGTTTTGAGTTGTGTCAGCGTGCGGTTGATGTCTTCATCGTTAAGAAACAGGCCAAGAAAACCTTCACGGTTGTGGTCACCCCTTACTGCTCGAAATTGGGCAACAGCCTGCTCCATCTGCAGGGTGATAAGTTCCAGAACGTCCGTGAGGTAGTCCAGATCATTCTGGTAGCCGGCCAACTGCTCGTGTTGCGTCATGGTGGTTCCCGGTTTACTGGAACGTGAAACGGTGACTGTTCACCGGTCGCTGGTAATCAAGAACCAGGGTTTGGTTCACATCATTGTTGCCGTCGCTCAGAGTCACTGTGACTTCTCCTGCCAGGGGAAGATTATCGATGATGAAGAACCCCCGCTCGTCGGTAGTCACAGTCGGCCTTGGTTCTGGCGCAGACACGGTTACGCTGGCATGGGCCAGGGGTGTGTCCGGGTCGCCGTCCTTAAGCACCTGGCCGGCAAGCCGAAGAGGCAAGGGTGAGATTTGTACATCCAGATCCTCAAAGGGGCCTGCGACCCGCGTTACTTCCTCTTCTGCTCCTGCCAGTTCAAGGGTTGAACGCATGCTGGTCAATTGCTCAGAGCCCAGCTCGAAGCTGTGGCTAAGGGGCTGGAATCCAGGGGCGTTTATGTCCAACCGGAATTGCATATCAGGCGCTGGGGATCGACCTCCGAATACCGAGCCTCCGCTGGCGGAGAAACAGAAATACCCATCTGCAGTCAATTTGAGATATAGCCTGGACAGTTTGTAATCGGCGGGGCTGGCGGCGCCTTCCGGAACAGGGCGGTACCAAAGCTTAACCATGAGGCCCTGGGGCACAGCTTGCCCACTTATCAGGTTACGTATGCGGCCGCTGATGATGGCTTGCGAGACGATCACTTGGGTGTTGCTCATTGCTCCATCCTTTGTTCCGGGCTATTTTTGGCCCAGCACAGTGTAAGTTTCGCGAACGGGCCCATACTGCTGTGGACTGCGATGCGAGTCGATTGCCACGCCGTCTACCCGCAGAAAGGAGGCCAGTCGCATGGGCTGATTGAAGGCATTCCAAAGCTGCGTAATTTGCTCCATTGGAATATCTTCGGGTATGACCCGTATCTGATCCTGCTCCCGGCCAAAACTGCTATCCAGCGGTTCGCCGCCAACCGATTTCAGCACCGGGTGGTCGTGAAAGTGCTGGAGAATACGGCCCACCATCAACTGATTGTTGATTTCGTTATCTACCGGCAGCATCAGATACCTTAGCTGCACAGGCAGTGGTGGGAACTTTTCCTCGCCTGCTCCGGAGCGCAGTGGCATGGGGTTGCGCTGTCTTTGTTGCTGGCTGATGTTGTAAAGGTAAAGGCATACAACCACCTGGTTGTTGAGATTTTCTCCCGGCGCTGCGAAGACAATATTGCTGGCGGCACCGGTTACCGAAAATTGGGTACCTGGGGCCTCGCTCAGTGCAACGAAAATTTGTTGGCGTATTTCTTTGCTGACCCGCTCAATAATGGTGTAGTTGCTCAATTTACTGCTCCCTGCAGGTGCGGAAAATCGTCAAAATGGAAGGTCACTACTGTCCCCAGCCAGGGTAGCCATCCGGGATTGAAGTCCAGTCCCGCCAGCCGAAGCTCCAGGCGTACCTGACTGTTGTCCAGATACAGATCAAAATGCCCGGGGGTATAGCTGAACTCTGCCGGGGCCCGGATTAAGGACGGAACCCATAGGTCTTCCGGGCTTAACCATTGCGCTGTGAGTGACAGGATTTCTTCCCTGTAAGGAAGAGGGGGCAATGCCCCCAGAGCAGTTACCGTATCGAGACCCAGGCGCTCGGCCAGAAATTCGCAAAGTGCGTCGCCGGAGTCCAGATCAAGCTCGCATCCAAGTTGATAGAGCCAGTACCAGCCGTTAGGAGCTATTTGCCATGCTTTCTCAATCAGAGCTTGTATGGGCGGGCGGTTAAGTACATTGAGCAGATAAAGCACACCGCCCATCTTGGTATACACTCTGTTGGTCTCTATACCCTGGCTTGAATTCTGTTCAGCAACTGAGGCTGGTATGTCGCTATGGTGAACTGATAGGTTTTTGGCCTCTCCATCGATGATCCGGCCCGCAGGGTTTGCAAGTGGTTCCGCGGGGTGCAGAAAAACGGTTGCGGATCTTTTCAGCTTGGGGGTTGAGTGCTCATGATCGACGTTTATAGATTGCTCCGGCGCGTCGGTATTCCGGTTTGGGGTTGCAACAGCTGGACGAAAGGCGCGATTTTCGTGGTTTGGTTCAGATACAGGAGCTTTTGTGCTGGTGCTAATCGGAACCCATCGCCGCAGAATTTCATCCAGGGTTTCATTCGGGGCGGTTTGTAAGGCCAGGCTTGTATATTCCGAAGCCAGTATCAATGCCGCAAGTCTGGCTCGACTGTCGGTATGGGGCCAGGTGGCGAATACAGATTGCCATCGTTTCCCCCCGGCTGACGATATCTTTAGTTCAAATTCGCCAGTCGTCGCCGTCGAGATTATTTTGCTGAAGCGGTTAGGGGATACGTTCAGCTCATGGGCGAAAGAATAAAAAATTTCCAGGGCGTTCGCCGGGCTGAGCTTCTGCCAGAGTGTCAAAAGGTTGCCTTCAACTGCCAGCTGGTGACAGATTGCGGCTAGTTGCTGCGGATGTTCTTGTATCATTCTCTGAGCTGCGTCACCTGGGGCCATTTGCCAGAATCGGGACCAGCGCTGCCAGTACCAGCGGTCTTGCGCCAAGCCTTTGCATATATCTCCAATCAGAGCTGCAAGCAATGCCGCCAAACAGGGGAACCGCACCACATCCGAAGGGTCACCCTTGTTGATCAGTCGCTGAGTGCGTTCCATTAATTCGTCAGCGAGATAATTGGTGCTTGCTGTAGCATGAACCTCACGAACCAGCACCCAACTACCATCCGATGGTGCAGGCCAGTTACCAGCTTGCAAACGGGACTGCAAACTGCTTAGGGTACCCCGGGGCCCACGCACTGTCAGTCTGTGGATATGAGTGGTGTCGGGTTGCTGGTGCAAGCTCATGCCCTGTTACCTCCGCACCTTGCCGGTAACCTTGGACCGGGTGCTGATATGGATATCTTTCTGCAGGACCCGGGAGATTCGGACTTCGGTGCTGTCCGCAACCTGATCTTCCACAGTCAATATAGCTGTCACCCTTTGCATTTCATCCAGTAGCTGGAGTTCCATGCCGGGCAGGGGAGCCCGGTTCAGGCGTACCTTGAGCCGTTCACCGAGACGAACAAGTCGCGGTGGTGCGGTCACCGCGCCTCGAATAATGTCTTCGGGATCTCCCAAAGAAGCCACAATCAGCGTTGCGCGGATCATGTTTTCCATGGCCTGTCGACTGTTCGGCGATGGCTCATCGGTCAGTTGCCGGAACCACCAGTCGACCAGCTCGGAGAGGGTCCTTACCCGGTTGAAATCTTCCTGCTCTGCACGCTCAAGGCCCGGCCAGCGGTTTACATCTGCTGCCGGCAGACGGTCGTCTTCTGCCAACTGTCCCCAGGTCAGACGCAAGGAACCGGAAAGCCCTCGCAGGTGCTGTAACAGGCAGCGCTGTGCCAGTTCCAGGTCATCGCGTAGCGTCTCTGCTGCTTTTCGCAGAGCGCCGGACTGGATGTTGCTAACATCATCCAGTGCCAGTATTTTTGCGGTCTCTTTCTGCTCTTGCCGAAGGCTGTTGGACTTGGCGGGTATAAAACCTTGCGACCAGTTGATGAGCAGAGCCTGATTGCTCATGCGCAAGGATCCCATTCGGGATTCAAGAATTGCAGGCAGATTGCCTCTTTTAGTGTTTTGCCGTTTGCTATCAAACCGAACCTTCCGGAACCGGTCAGCAAAAGACATCTTCCAGCCTGGCTGTATCTGGGGGATCAAATGCTTCAGTGCTCCCCAGTCTGCAAGGGGAATTTCCGTCACCGCATCCATAAAGCCGGCAAGAGTCTCGGGTAGCTCCAACAGGTTCTCCGGATTGCAGGCAGGCATCTTGTCGTTGCCCTGTCTGAAGCGGAGTTGCAGAGGGTCGGCCGGAGGCAGAGAGGTCTCGGCGCTGCGAACACGAACATAATAGAGCCCGCGTATACCAGTGGTCAGTATGCGGGTACGCTCCTCATTTCGAGCCTGAACCCGTTCCCAGTCCTCCATTAACAGTTGCTGGGCAACGCTGTAATCCCCTTTGCATTCATCCAGTGTTTGAGACAGATTGTCCAGTTGTTCGCGGGCAATGCGTATGCTGGCTGAAAGTTTCTTCGCTTCAGCTTCCATGCGGGTGAGTTGGCTTATTTTTGCCTCCCGCCGTCGCTCCAGATTGTTGAAACGGGATTCCGTACCTTTTATCCAACCGGTTAATGCCTTGCCCGCATCCAGCAGAGCATCGTACTGGTCTTTTATGATGTCTTTAACATCGTCTTTGTTCAGGTCCAGTTTTCCCGGGTCGATGAGTTTGTCGGCTTTGAGCAGCTTATAGATACTGTTGGCATCCCCCTTTGCCAGCTGCTGATGGGCAAGAGTGCTCAGTTCCAGTAATTTGGCGTGATTTTTCTGATACTGAGCCGTAGCCGGGCTGGCATCTTCCATTACCGTGAACCCGGAGACAGATGACGGGAATGCCTGTTTCACCACAGGTATGGCACCCGCCAGCGGAGCCAATGGTTGGCCGTGGGTCTGTGCCATAATTTCAAAGGTTGAGGTGTTATCTGGATTCTTGCGGAGCAACCTGTCTTTTTGGGCCGTTGCTTGTTTTACTGCGCTTCTTTCAAGTAGCTCCATAGAGGCATTTTTGAACGCACCACTTTGCTGATACTTTTTTATTTGTTGAGTGATTCGTTGGGTGTTCTGAGCAGTGGTGGCGAGGCTGTAGGTATCAGGGGTCAGAGCGTAGCTATACTGCAAGGTGCCTTTCCCCTTCGTTGCGTTGTCGCCAGGCGCCACGCCGTTTGCCAAAGCAGACATGGAGGCAGACTGAACATCCAGTTGCTGTCGTTGCAGCAGCAAAAAGTCCCGCAGGCGCCCACCCCGGCTGGTTAAGTCGCGAATCTGATTGCGCGTTTCTTCGATATCCACCAACAAGGCGGCATAGCGAACCACGAGCCCATCGTCTTTCGGCTTCGCGGGCTCAGGGGACTGGTTTTCACTGTCGCCTTCGTGGCCAAGCCATGCCTTGTAATCCTCAGGTCCGTCTGGACCTTCTTGTCCGAATTGATCATATGGGTAGACGGGAGCTTCCGGGCTACCTTTGGCGTTGTTTCTGAGTTCTGTGAAAAATAATTTGGGTGCTACTGGTGGACCATCGGGCTTGGGCAAGCCCAGGTCGCCGAGCTTGGAGGGGTCGTGGATGATAGGCTCCAATTCCCCCTCCTCCTCGCTGGTGTCACCTGACGGCTGGTGGCTGGGCAAAATCACAATGTAGTACAGCCGATAGAACTGGGATTTCCAATGCATCCAGGCTTTGTGGGCGTGCATGTGATAGCGGAACAGATCATCTTCCAGGCGTTTGTCAGTGGGCGGAATGTCCAGTAAGTCGGGCCGGTAATCGGCAGCCTTTAAAGCCAGCAATAATCTTAGCCGTTCCCCTCGGGGTGTGTGCAGGCTGATGGGCGGACCAGGAAGGTTGCGGAGGATCAAATCCGGTATTCGGGCTTCCGGCACCGGTACCATATCTACAGCCAAGTGTGCTGGAAGCCAGTCGAGCTTTGCCTCCCCCGTGTTCGGATTACGCAACCAACTAACAGGAAACTGGCCGGCTGAAGGCAGGTAATCCAGAGCCAGGTTCTCTCTCAGGAATGCATGCTGATCGTCCGATTCCGCCAGCTCACGGGCTGCAAAGCGTTCCATTGCACGGTTTATGGCTGTGCTGGTCTGTTCCAGAAGTACGCGGTAACCGCTGTTCGGGATTGCTCGGTATCGGCCTGTGGCGGGCGACACCCAGCGCACTGGTGATTCTTCACTTGCCCCTGGATCGATGCATACAACTGCCAGTGGAATCGAGTCTGGATGTTCGTGCAGAAGGGCGGCTGTTACACCGGTACTTGCTACCCTGTTTTCGATCAGCGAGCGTGGTTGGTCCCGGGCTGAAATGCCCTTGATAGCAAGCCGGCGCAGGGCGAGGGTGGTCACGGTGATTAGCTGGGCATCACGGGTAGGATCAAACTCCGAACGCTGGCACGGCTCAACCTGCGGGCTGTCTACATGTCGCAGTGACTGGCTCAAGGTAAGGTAATACACCCCGGTTGCATCGCCCGTTGCCAGAGGCTCCAGATATTGGTCGATCAGCGCCTGCCAACTGGTTTTCAGTTCAGAGTAAAGGTGAATGGTTTTACCGTTCCCCGCCACAGCAAGGCCGGGCGTAATGGTCAGGCTATCCAACGATTCATCGGCCAGGGTAAGACCATTAACGATTCCGGGGTGGCAGTGCACAAGCAACTGGGATAACCGAGCGTCTGCCCATGCTTGCTGGCGGTCAAGCTCCTGTTCCCCAAGGTGCCGGCCGGGGAACATGTGAATTCGTTCCAGCCTGTGGTCACTGCGAACAGGGCGATTCAGGGTGATCAGTGTCATGGTGGCATCCTCAGCGCAGGGCATTCAGTCGCTCTTTCCATTGGGCCAGCAAACCATCCGCAAGGCCAAGGTCTGTTCCAGCGGTAATAACTTGCTTGGCGGTGTTCCTTATCTCCGGTTCTGCGCTTATTAAAAGTTCGCGTAGTTTGAGCAGATTGCCACGCTGCTGTGCTTGCTCCAGGGTTTGCCAAATAACCGGGTTGTAGTGCGCTTCCACGCACAGCAGTATGTCGAGCACCGCACCAATGGCCTTCGGTTCTCTTGGCAGAATATCGGCAAGCACCTTTATGGCTCTTTTTCCTTCTTCACTGTTTGCTTGTCGTATTTTTGCAAGCGAATGCACGTTCACCATGCGCAGAAATACTGTGTGCTCATCCTCTATCGCAGGTGGTAGTCGAGGTTCCGCGGTACCACCATCAGATGCATCGGGCAGGGAGTCAGGATCGGAACCTTTTGCAAGAACAATTGCGCTGATACCTGTTTCTGCAACTCTGACCGCCCGGCGAACATAAAGCAGGTTGTCACTATCTGTTCGTTTCCAGATATCGGCCCAAACACTGGCATCGGTATCAAGAGCGTGGGATGCGCGGGTTCGGTATAGCCTTAAAGCCAACGGATCCGGATGTAAAAATTGTCTTTCAATGTTCGGTGTCTCAGATACCAGTTGCCTGGACAAGGTTTGGTAATCTGCATCGGAAAGCGGTGCCAATACCATGATGCCGAGATTGGCGTCCCTGGTAAGATCAATTGGTGGAAGCGCCATTGACTCCCGCCGGATGAGATCAAGGTCTGCCGTCCTGACAGGCGTGACAGAAACATCGAATGATTCCGGGAAATAGTTTTGCAGGCCAATTTCAGGGTCCAAGGTGTTTTTCGGCAGTCGGCCAGCAGGAGGAATGACCTGAAAATAGTCTGAGGCCGCAAAGGGCTGTGCCAGCCCGCCTGCTGCACGATACTCCGTAATATCGTTCAGTAGTGACTGGTACTGACGGTAAAGATCCTCTTGCAGGTCATCATGGTCTGGTTCCGGGCGGACCGGGTGTCTTAACAGTTCGCTGTCGACCCATTGGGGTGTGTCGTTGGTGATAGACAACAAGCCGAGAGCCACTGAATCTTCGGGTATAACGCTGCTGGCAAGTTTATTGTCCAGCAACTCTGCCATCAGCCGGGCCCTTAACCGCAGGGTATCCGTGGCGGGTAACGGAAGGGGCAGTGGAACCAGACCCAGCTGGACCGATTCAGTTACCAAAGCATAGTCCGAGCCCCGGCGGCTTTTCAGGTCTGTAGGGAACACCTCGGCAATATCCGTGGGTACGTCTACATAGCGCAAAACCACGGCATAGAGACCGCGATTTAAATGGGTATGCTGGCCTTGGTTGAGCTGTGATATCAGGCCCCTGTCTCCCGGGTTTACCGTCATTCTGGTACCAAGATGCAATACTCTCCCCGCGGGTGTCATGGCATTGCCGGGTTCAACAATAAGACGGTAAGGATTGGAGCTGAAGCTTAACTCCAACCCCCTGATGATGCCGCTGCCCAGGGCTTTGCCAACTTCCCGCAGCCGTTGATCCAGGTATATCTGGTCGCGTTCCAGGTCTTCTGCTGTCAACAGACGGCCATCGAAGTAATGGGTTCGTGTCATCCGCGGATCAATGTCCGCCAGTGTCTGCAGGTTGTCGCCTCCGGCAATAGGATCGCCGAGTGGCTGAAAGAGTATGTCGCTCATAACCGCTCCTTGTTAAGCCTGTTATCCGTTACTATTCTGGCTGCCGAGCCAGGCAAGCTGGCTGGCAGTTGCCAGAAATGGGCGGACAAGATTGTTGATATGAATCAGACCCGGATTAACCACGGTATTCAGCGGATCGGAGGTTTCGATACGAATACGGGCAAGCAGAAGACGAGCGCCATTTTCCAGTTCATGGGCCAGGTTGCGTGTAGACAGCCCACTATCTTCCAGCGAGTGAAGCAGTTGAGCATGCAGGGCCAACTGCCTGCCGGCTATTGCGTTGCTGGCCTGCAAGTCGGTTAACGTCTGTTGTTCATCACCAGACAGTGTTGGCAGTTCATCCTGTATCGGGTTGTGGCTTCCCCAAGGCTTAAATCGGCCATCCGGTGAGCCAGGAGGTAATTCCGGAATCAGTTCCAGTTCAACGCTGTCGGCCGTCCGGCTGGGTTGAACCGCATCACTGCCCGCATTTATTCTTCGGGTAAGAACCGGTTGCCGGGCGATCGGGCAGTCCTTGTGGCGCACGGTTACTTTAAGCCACAGCTCACCGGCGTCGCTGTCGTAACCTTCAAGTAATCGTTCATTGGGCTGAGCCGCAAGCCACTGTGCAAGCCGAATGCAGTGACTTTCGTGCATCATGACTTCCCGGCCAAGACCGTCTATGCCTGTTCCAGGGCTCACCCTAAGCTGCAGGCCGGTTAAACTGTCTGCAGTGTTATCGTGGGTGCCGGGAGTCATGGTCACACGCATGCCTGCCAGGGTGCCGTAACCGTTCAGCCAGTATTGATGCCGTGTGAGCCGGCGGCGGTGATAAGCCTGCTCGTCTCTTGTGGCCTCAAGCCCCAGCATCATACCGGCCTCATAGGCAACCCGGCGCAGCGGCTCCGCCAACTGATCGTCCTGTTCGAGTGTGGGCAAGTCCTCAGCACTACTCATGTGGCCTCCTTGTTATCAGGTTCTGGCGTGGACATCAGCAGGGGAAAACGCTGCAGGGTTATGCAGCACGCCCTCTCGTCCAAGCCAGGTATTATCAAGTTCTATCGGTCGTACTGCGGGCCGGTTTTGCATAAAAGTGTCTACTTGCAGCAGGGGAGAGGTGCCCAGAACAAATGGTTGCTCGCTCTCTACAAATTGCCATTGGACATGGGCGGGCATACTGTCGGAAAGGATGTCGCTGACCTGAGTGCGAAGCAGTATCCCGGGCCCGTTCAATACAACACTCACCTTGTGGCCGTATTCCTGGAAGAAGGTTTCTACGGCCTGGTTTTCATCTTCTTCTTCCGCCAACTCTGGCGCGAACAGAGAAAGAAATTCCCGGGCCTTGATGTCGGCAAGAATCAGGCTCTCACCGACAATGCTATTGCCGCTCATACCGGTACCAAGGGTCAGAGGGTGATCTTTGTCGTCCATGTTTCGGCCAAGAATGGTGGCCATGGTGCGACGCAGCCTGAAATTCTCTACCAGCACTATTTCGCCGCGGCTGACCGCTCCGTCGCAGGCTATGTCCAGAGCCAGGTTTGTAGCTGCGAGGGTTCCCTTGTATTGCTGCATAACCGTTGCGTGCTTTAACCAGCGGCGTTGGCGCTCCAGTGGCCAGTGACCGGGAAGCTCTGCGCCTATGGCGCCTGACAACCAGTGCAGGTGTTGTGCGGGCGCGGAATCCGGGTGTACTAACTGTTCGCAGGCAGCGATGCGACCCTCCAGAGGGGTCAACATGCCTTCAAAACTGGCTAACAGGCGTTCGCGAACATCAGCACCATTGGCAGGCCCGGTACTTGCTCCATCACTACGACGCTTTTCCTGTTGGTATAGCTCAGGAAAGTAACGTTGTTGGTATGAAAAGCGTGGGTGGTAAATGCGCAACGCATGCAGCGCGGGTGTCTGTCGCGCTGTTCCTCTGAAGTGCACCTGCAGCTGTAAATAACGCCCCCGGAGTTCCCGTACTTCTCCATCTGGTGCCTGCAACAGGATTTCGAACAGCCCTCGTCGCCCAGGTTCGTGCCCGGACAACGCAGGCTGGAAAGGCAATTCGGAAGGCAAGCTGTTCCACGTGGGCATTGGCTGATCGAGAAGCGCAGTTGAAGTGCGATCGTCTGGATGGTCATACACACGTACAGAGAGCCGGAGGCTGCAGCCCACAGGAATACAGGCGTCAAGGTACGCCCTGTGCCAGAGGGTATCCGGGTGTCCGGAATCAAGTGTGTGAGCCAGCAGGGCACTGGACTCACTTTCATAGCAAACCTGGCGCAGAGGGTGGAGTTCCCGGGGGCGCACGGGGCTTGCCTCAAATCCTGGGCCCGAAGAGGCCTGATAGCGGAGTTTTCCATCGGCACTGGTCACAAAACGGGGTATGGCTTGGGACAACATCGGATAGCGTTCACGAACTAACTGCGCCCTGTGGTTACCGTGCTCATTGTCCCGTTGCAGCGTGAGTACAGGGCAATCCCGGTTTGCATAATCCTTGTCGTCATCTTCCCTTGGTGCCAGGGCTGCCAGCCGCCCGTCTCTGGTAACGGCGAGGTCTATACACAGGGGAAGTTGCTCATCCATCCCGTACTGGAGCCATGAAATATCCGGGCTCAATGTTAATGGGCGGGCGAATACCGATTGCACGTTGTCTGCTCTTGTGCCCAGGACGTACAGGTTCTCGTCATCGCCGCAAAGTGCCAGTGTGTGTTCAGTTTCAGGCAGTGCCTGTTGCCAGGACATTGATAGCTGGTCCGGATTGATTGTTTCTGGTTCGAAGCGGCCAGGTTGCGGATTATAGGGCAGAGATAATGGCTCACCTGCGCACAGCATGAGTTGGCTGGCACCAAGGCACCAGGAACGATTCTCTGGATCCAGCCAGACCCGGTGTGCTTTTTCCGGTAGTGAACATTGCGCTTGCCAGCGTTTTCCCAGATGAAACAGCGTTAGCCCGTGCAGGTTCTCTCCGTTGCTCCATGGCAATGCCAGCAGGCCTTCCCGATTCAGATTCATGTCGAGGTACTGACAGCCATCTGGTGGTGATACCTCATCCAGTTGGGCGTCTCTCAATGGCATGTCGCCATGGCCGCTGTTGAACAATACCCGGGTGCGATCATCTGACAGGTATGCAATCTGGCCAAAACTATCCTGTGCCATCGGCGTGGCTGACTTCCATACTTCCATGGCTGTGTCGGGCATTATTACTGGAATGCGCAAAGCTTGATTTTGTGCGAGGGTCAGCGCCTGGCGTAGTGGGTGCCACTGCAGTCGAGCCGAGGCATTCGAAAACTCATCGGCGGTGCGTAGCAGAAAATACCGGGTGCTATTAATGTCCATATTTCACCTAGCAAAGATCCGGAATAACCGGGACGGCAATGCCTTGAACAGATACCGCCTGTTCGCCCGATGCAGGGCCTATGCCGTCGGGTAGTTTCAGAGAGCCTGCCCCGCTTTCGATTCGAACACCGAGCAATTCCGGTAGCTGGTAATCTGACAGTGCGAGCTGCTCTCCCTCATCCAACGGTTGCCACGGAGCTTTTTCGTCAGGCCGGGTGTAAAGCGCGAGTCCATGCCAGGATTGAACCCCGTTTACCCGCGCAACCTGGGTTGCAAGCTCGTTGGCACTCACTGCCCGCCCCATGGGCCAACCCTCACCGTCAGCGCCGCCAGGTGCGAGAGGCCACAAATACCGAATAAGCGCATCGCGAATATTCTGGAGAGTTTGCTGTTCCGTTTGCCGGTCTCTGACTTCGACTCGCACAGAAACCGCCACCGGAATAAACTCGGGACTCAGCACATTCAGTTCCGTGCCGATGGTAATACGCTCAAGCAGATACCCGAATACATCCTTGAGTAAACCGCGGGTGGGCCGCGGAGTGGATCCGAGGGCGGGCGCCAGTGGTGGAAGCACGAATACGCTAATTGCACCTGGTACATTTCTGCGCACGGCGTGAATGCTGCCGCCTGGAAGAAAACCCGCAATGATTTCTGCGCGGGCAACCGGATTAACAGGATTGCCCTCGGTAATTACTTTGAAATCTGCAGCCGTAACGGCACGATTGCGGTGGGTTAAAAACTTAGGGATGCGTTTCTCCGCTTGTTCGACGGTTTCTGCATCCCGCCCCCCGGTTAATGGCCACAGGTGCCTTACGCGCAAGCTGCTGTTTCCGACAATTTCCTTTATGGACCCTGCTGGAAGGTTGGTTTCCTGGCCGCCGCCGTAACGGTATTCGAGAGCACGAACCCGGACCCCGGCAGATACCCTTTTGCCAGCGGAGACACCATCACCAAAATACACATAGCCCGTTTGCGGATTTAGCCTGTACACCCTTGCTTCCGGGGACTGTCCGGCGAGGAAATCTTGCTGCTCCCAGGTTCGCCAATGACCATTTTCCTCTACTTGCAACTGAATTGAGGCGGCATCAACCTGATTGTCTGGCAAGACGATCACCTGGTCAGGCATACCGGTCCCCATGCCGACTATCTGATTGGTTCGGAGGCCTTGGGCAACAACATCGACCCCGTTGAGATCCAAATAACCCAGCGCCAACCCGGGCTCATCCGGGCATCGCAAGCGCAACCAGAAAGCGGTGCGAGCAGACTCTTCCGGATCTTCCAGGGCTGGGGGCAAATCCTGAAACCCGGTGAACATCGGATCTGCATCGGTAAAGCTCTGCAGCAGGTGCGGGTTACGTGGAATTCTCAAGCGAACAACACCAGCCAGGCGTCCACCACCGGAACTGTCGGCAATTATTTCCAAAGGGAGAAAACGCGTTCTGCCATCGTTGCCTTGATTTACCAACTCCCAAACCAGAGTCCGGGGTGCAATGCTGTCGACCAGATCGTCGGGCTGATCATCAGCGGGAGCTATTGCAATGTTGATAACGATGCCAGCCAGGTTGTCTCTGAGAACGCTGAGTTGGCCTGCGAGAGCTTTTGGGGCGACGCAGGCTACGTAAAGCGCTTGATCGAGACTGTCAGCCAATGCCAGAGTTTCCCGACCCACGCTGAACTGGCGGGGGCGAAAAGGGGTAGGCTCTTGCCCATCGGCCAGACCGAACTGTTCTTTCAAGTCTCGGGGCGTGATGCCTAATTCGCCCAAAGCTTCCGGCCCAATAACCTCTTTTATCAATACTCTGCTGCTCAGGTTTGTGGGCTGCAACTCTCCACTTGCGGTCAGAAACTGTTTGCCGCCTCTCAGTTGGGCACCATCTCGCACAAGAGCAGGCAAGCTTGCACTGCCTGGTGCACTGTCGATGCACACAACGCCCGTGGCAGCCTTAGCGGGGCGCACGGGTACCTGAAGCAGATTCAGAAAGGCTCGCCGTTGGCGTTCTGGAATGAGATTTGCCCGGTAGAGAATAGTTTCGGTAAACCACGCAAAAAGATCAGTGATTGTGTGTATCGGATCACCGGGGCTGATCTGGGTAAGTTCCGGAAGGTGGGCACCAAGACGCTCTCTGGCTTCCTTAACCAAGTCGTCAAAGCGTCTGTCATCCAGATTGGGAACAGGTAATGGCATAGACAGTCCTCTTTATGCTCCCAGATTGAGCGTGAAACCGAGTTCCGCCATATCCCGGCGATGTTTCAGCCGGTAACGGATATTTATGTGTACATCCGAAAGTCGCTCAGCACCGCCCGGCTGCACCAGCACTTGATCTACGACCACTCTGGGCTCAAGCAGTGCAAGATTCTTGCGCACTACACCGGCAATCAGATTACGTGTCGTTTCGTTATTGGGCTGGTGTACAAAATCAGGTAATCCAGCGCCGAAAGTGGGCTTTTGGATGCGCTCTCCCTGGCGAGTCAGGAGGATATTCAGCATCACCTCGCGGATGCTGGTATCATCTTTGGCCCAGTCGAGTTGGCCATTTTCATCAATGCCGCCCAGAGGCCAACTCTGTATGTTAGGTGTAGGTGCCTGCATAGTCGGGTTACCTGTTTATCTTCGGAAAAGGTAAGTAGATTTTCACCCAGGGCAGCCAGAAAAAAACGATATTCAGAAGTGACACCATCACCATGAGCAGAATCATTGCCACCAAGGTGATCACGGGCAAACTGAAGACCAGTATCCACTGCATGCCGGATTGCGATACCTCGCCACCCATGAGTTCCTTGCCAAGCCCTTTTTTTGGTCGCAGTCGCTTAAGCATGGCGAAAGTGTCTGAAGGCGTGAGAAGACTGGCGCCTTTAGCCATACCTCGTCGCAGATCCCGCATGCTTGGAACCGGTATAGGTGACGGTCGACAAGCTTCCGGATCCAGGGGGCTGGCTACCCGAAACGTTTCTGTTTGGCTGCCTTCGTCTGCCCAGTAAATTTGTTCGCGTCCCTGATCGTTACGGGCTCTGAGGAATGGAATAATCCGGTAGAGATCACTTTTACCATCACCGAACTTGGGCACCGGGATCTCCCTGGCCTGTTCAAGTACAAGTTGTTGGTAACGCTGGCCGAGTAGTTGTCGGAAGGCCAGAGCCTGCTCCTCAGAAACATACAGGTGCCAGGAGATAGATCCTGACCCGTTTGGATTTGGCAAAGGCTGCGTTTCCAGGCCGTTGGAAGAGCGCTCCTCCTGCTGATCCAGCCAGGCAATAAGAGGATTTTGGGCACGCCCGAAACTATCTTGCAGGTAAGCCAATACCGTTTTGGTTCGGTATTTCCGGATCCTGTCGCCCTCTTGTAATTCCTGTGCTGGGATAGACAACAAAACGTGAGAAGGGATGTCGTGAAACCAAATGCTCGAGCAAAGCTCTTCCAACTCACTATTCCCGGCTATGTCAGAACCAACTCGATAGCGCTCTACCAGGAGTTTCAGCAGGCCGAGAAATGCCGGCGAAGTCTCTCCGGAAGCTACCTGACTGGCATGCTCATCCCGCCAGTGGCCACCAGACTGATTTTTGAAACCGAACGGCCAGTGCAACTGCTGTGCATCGAATCTGCCGGCTTCCGTCAGAGCGTCTGTATTGACTGGAGATTCGGCTTCCCGATGATAGCGAAAGCCCCCCAGAGGCACGTATCCATAGAGTAAAGTGTGGTTTTTTCCCTCCATATCCCGGGCACTGAGGATATGCATAGGGTGGGTTTGCTCGCCCGTGTAGGAGGGGTTCGCTGCACGCTTCCCGAGTACACCGCTGGCACAGAGCCTGCGGTCAAGATCCGGATCCCCAGTGTGGGTGGGGGCTGGCTTCCAGCCAAGGGCATCGCCGCCATCCAGCATCCATGCCTGCTCACCCTCTGGTGTTATCCGGCGAACAACAAAACCTGCAGAAGTGACTCTTCGTGGATTCAGAGCAGGTTGCCCAAGCTGATCACAAACTGCTTCGCAGCTAACCAGGTGGAAGGTGCGGTGGGTGGGAAGGCGGAGGACTGGCCGATTATCCCATTGGCTGTGTCGCTCTTCGTTTTGCCACTGGCTGAAGGGCTCGCCATCCAGGTGCCCCGAAATTACATCCTGGCGAAATCGATTTATGAAATCCGAATCCAGATAGCGGTGTAACCCAGCGCCGCCCTCGGGCTTGTAGAAGGGGGCGTTAAGCCTGACTGGGTGCAGCTTTTGTTGCATGTTCATGCTTATGCCTCCTACCAGATGTTCCCGGCGCCTGGGGTGTAACTGGTTCCCACTACCGAGTTGGCAATGACTGTGTCTGCCTGAACTACACCGCTGAACCGTGACATGCTGGCATCCACCTGAACCATACTGGCGGATATGCTGACATTTGCGGCGCTGATTTCTACGGGCCCCGAGCTACTCACTTCTATAGAGGTAGATGTGAGCGTGACTTTCTGGCTTCCTCGCTCTATGTTGATTTCGCCTCCGCCACTTTCGCTGATACGAACGCTGTATCCCGAGCGGGTTATAACCTCGAATGAAGGGCCTGAGGCGCTATCGTCAAACTCCATAACGGTTCCGGAAGGCGTTCGCACCACGTAGTGCTCCTCTTGTGGCTCGGCTTCATCCGGGCGGCTCTCGGTGCCAGTCCAGATGCTGCCTAATACCAGCGGCATGTCCGGAGCTGCAAAGGCGGCTACCACGGTTTCACCCAAGCGAGGTATAAAACTGGCTCCATAGCCCTGGCCGGCAGAGGGGGCAATAACGCTCGCCCAGCACTCCAGCTCCGTGGCGTGGAAGCGAACGCGTATGCGACCTCGGTTCTCCGGGTCGGCATTATCAATCACTTCAGCCAGTTGTAGGCTCTGAAGGTTTCCGGGGATGTGGCTATTCATGGTTCCGGGTTCCATTGAGCGCGATGGATTTTTGCATGGCTGCGAAAGCCATTGCGGCTATCAAAGGTGTGTCGGCACAGGCCCACCTGCCAGATTCCTGCAAGCCTGGGTGAGACACCTTCAAGCTCGATTTCCTTGCCGGGCTTCAGATTGGGCTCACCCATGCAGATCAGTTCGCCGTGGAGGAATTTACGGGCTTGTCTGTGGAACCCTGCCGAAGCATAAGCTTCTGCTTCAGAATGGCTGCGTGCCATCGGGTGGGGCAGGGTGTCGCTACTCTCCCAACCCAAATCCGCAAGGGTGTCACCGGCTGTTTTTCCCGGGGCAGATTGCCTGGGCTGATCGGCAGTAGCCTCGACAGGTTCTCCGGTGGTGGGGTTATATCCGGTTACCTTTGAATGCTGATACTGGTGGTTCAGGTCTGCCAAAATGCGGATGTTCAGGGCTCCGTTGCCTGGTCCTAATACAACCGGTTCAGGATCAGGGTCCTCGGGCATGGCTCGCAAAGCTCCACGATCCAGCCGTAAACCCACATCGAACCGCCGGCAAATCCTGAGGGCAAAAGCCAGGGCACTTTCATTCAGCTGATGCCAGTCTGCAGCCACATCAGACACGCGGGTATCTGCTTCCAGCCCGGCATCGCTGGCCAGTGTCTGCAGCAGTTGATCAGGAGTCTGGTCTTCGTGGCAACGGCTCTGGCGAAGCCGGCCAAGCAAATGCAGACGATCTTGTAAAAGCAGGGTCAGCACAGGAGCGGATGCTCCGTATTGCTCTTCAATTCCGGTTACTTCGCCCTCAAACAGCGTAATAGAAGGCGTGTCATGGGCAATATGTACTTGGTCTCCCATGGAAATATGATTGAACAACCAGGATGGGTATGGGCTGCCGTCTGCAAGACCCCAGTTGGTGACTGACAGTTCGGCGCTGGCACAGCCATGCCAGGGGAGCTGAATGGTTAAAGAATTCAGCTGGGCTGCCAGGTCGGCACGGTTTTCGCCGTTTACCGATATTCTTGGGCGAATATTAATCAGTGGCTGGCTCTGCATGGTGATTAGTCCACCTCCAACCGCTGCTGTCGCTCACGCAGTATTTCAAGTTGCGCAAACATGTTGCTCTGATCGCTTCCGCTATCCCGTGGTGCTACCTGTGCCTGGTTATCTGGAGTGGGTGTTTTCGCCACTTCCGCAATAACTTCGTCAATCAGCAATGGCATATCAGTTGCCCTTGTGTCGTTCAGTCAAACCCAACACCTGAATCCCTGGCCGCCCGTCGCGGCCCTTCCATCCAGGGTTGATCCATGTTTTCCCGTAAATCCTTAATGTTTCGATCCCGTGCAGCGCGCAACGATTCTGCACTGACTCCGTCTGTCAGGTCGGCCCTCAGGCTGTGGCTGAATGCCCCCTCAATCGCGCTGCCGAGGCTGGAGGAATTTCCATAGCGAAAAGCCGGGGAGGCCGTGCTCATTGCGTTTTTAACTGCGGTGGTAGTCTGGCTTTTGGCCATCCCCAGCGCTTTGGCAGGGGAAAGGGGAGGGTTGGCAATTTCACTACCTGATGGCAGTCGGGGGTTTTCCACACCGTTGTAAAGAGCGGTATCGCGCCAGTTTCCTTTTTCGCTGTCGCTCGCACCAGAAACAGGACGCGTGTTTTCTTGTGAACCAGTCAGTTTGTTGTTGCCGGTTGAAGTAAGCGTTGGCATAGCCCGTTCAGTCGCAGCGGCATCACGGTTGCGGAATTGATAGCTGTCTTCTTTCAGGGCTAGGGATACAGTTGCTCTTAACGGCGTTCCCTCGGGGGAGAAAAAGTCCAACGTCTCATCGAACCTTTCCAACAGCCCTACAAACTCGAATGCTCCCCACTGAAAAAGGCAGCGACTCGGTGCCTGCCTGTCTTCTGTGTCTTCGTTGAGGAGGTCTCCGGGCTTCATGAACCGGTCGGGAATTTTTCGGGTTAAAAGCCGAACGTCCTGGCTGGACTGCTCTCCAACATAGTCATCGGGAAGGGTAGTATCAAAAATCAACTCAATGCTGAGATTCGAAGAGCTGGATGAAACATATTGAGCTGCTTTACCAGATTTTTGCTGCTCACCGGTATTCAATGAATTGGAGAGCCCAACCTTCAAACTTGTAGGATTGAATTGCACGTCTACCGCGTTTTCCAGGTCGGGGCTATTCTCTTTTCCGGATACGGGTATCAGCCTGCCTCTTTCAGGTTGCTTCATTGCGAGCCCTCCGTTGCAGTTCCCGAACCGGGGCTTGGAGTTCTTTTCAGTTCCAGCCCTTCATGTACCAGATGCAGTTCTTCAATAGCTACCTGGCTTGCCGTGGCGTTCATGTCAGGTCCTTTGAATCGCGTCGCCAATACGCCAGTAAGCTTCCAGGTCATTACCGGGTTGTATTCGTACCCTCCACTCTCTTTAAGAGGGTTACCAAGCAGAATGATTTCTCCGTGCATACGGTAGCCGTAGTTTGCCCCTCTAGTGGTAATATCGAACCAGCTCCAGAGGTCGTTTACGTGTGTAACCCCGCGCTTCAGAACCATTGGAGCAAATCGGGTAACACCGCTTCTTTGATGCTCACCCCAGTTGCGGCCGCCTTCAGCAATGCTTCTTGGTTCCATGGTTAGCTCAAAACCGGAAACTTCGCTGAAGGACCCACTGCACAGAAGATCGCCGGAACGGCTATCATGCAGGTTGACGAGAAAGCGAAAAGGTACGAATTCAGTCATTTTTCAGCTCTCCCTGCCATTCGCCGAATCGGTTGGTGAACGTAAGGCGAATCCTGTCGATGGGCAACGAGGGGGCCAATATGACTTCGATGAGGATCACTCCCTCCTGGCTCTGTATTTGCTCTATGTAAAACGCCTCTTCCGGGAGCCCGCCTCGAAGTGCACCTTGACGATGCAGTTGGCGCAGAAAGTTTTCCAAAGCCAGCCTGGGAGCAGAATCACGGTGGTCAGCGCGAAACACCAGGCGTTCGCCCAGTTGTTTTAGTTGGCGACGCAGGTGGCCCAGAAACCTCATGATCTCGGCGCTTCTGAACGAGTCATACCTGTCCTGCTGCTGGAAATAACTGTAGTCGTCAGGGTGCAGCGCGGGAACAGCGAGACGCTCATCATCCAACATCACGCCCTGAGGTTTGCGGGTTAACACACTGATTCCCGGATTATTCCTCAAGGCCGTTTGTGAGGGGATCGACTGTAGCGGGAAAGGCTCGCCGCTGGTGACCAGAACCTGGCCGGCAATGGATCGCCAAGGGCCCTGAGTTTGAGCCACTCTGGATTGTGCACCTGCAAGCACTCCACTGGGGCTTGAAAGTTGGCCGTCGGCTCGGGCCAGGTAGGGGAAAACAAACTGCAACTGCCGCAGCCGGTGGCCACTTGGGCTATTGGCTATATTGCGGATTTTATTCAGAGCCTTGTCGCTGACTGCAGGTATCTGGCGATCCTGATCATAGATCAGTGAGACTGGCCACAACCATTGTATGTCTGGGCGGTGCTGATTCAGCCATGGCAAGATACCCTTCAACAATACTTCCGTTTCGAGGGGTTCGCTGAGCAGTGGCGACGATGGTTGAAAGCTACTTTCAGAACCCGGTAGTGAAGTGGAGCAGGGTATGAATTGCACAGATTCGCTGGTATAGGCCGGTGCAGGTACGCCCGGAAGTTTTGCCGGAATTTGCAGGCGTTCAAGATCCGGTAGCACTATCAGTCCAACTTCGGATATCACCAGAAGCGACGCGATGCCGCGTAAAGAGCCTGTGTTATGAAGTGCCACTCCAGGGTCGGGAAGAAATGCTTGGTGGTCATTCTCTTCCGGTACAGCAACTACCCATAAACGGGAGCCGCCATTGGCGAAAAAATCATCGACACAGCCTGGTAACCAAGCGTTTGATCCTGCCAGAGTGCTTCGGTAGCTGGTTGTGGCGGTTGCGGCATCCGGGAATATGTCATGAAATTCTGCACTGGAATTTAGCGGGATTGGCAAATGGAAAATAGCTTCGTCCGCCGTCTCCAATTGAGCGAGCCTGCTATCAAACCCGGCAGATCGGATTGCACTGATCGCCTCAGGGAGAGCAAAAAGTCGTTCTTTACGCACTCTCCCGGGGCAATGACCCGCCATACCACACGCCAGAACCGGAGTATGGTTCTGGTGGGGGCGAGGGGTTAGCTCAATCCGGGATGCCAGCAAGGTTTGCATAAGGCAATCTAATCCTGGGTGATGTGTTCAACTGCAAGCACCAACTCTTCGATGGCTACATCGCTACCACCTTTTGCAGTCAGCGTTGGCCCAGTCCATTTAATGGGCATTGCGTTGATCAGCTTCCATTGGACTGCTAACTCGCCATGGTTCTCGCTCATTAATTTGATCACCACGTTACGCTTGGCAGTCACATCACCGGATCGCACCTGGTCCAGCCAGTTATAAAGGTTTTCTGCGCCAATCACTCCACGCTTCAAGGTGATATCACCGGATTTGTGGATGGCAGGAACCTTGGTAACGTAATTTGATTTATGGTTACCGGCCCGGTATTCGGCGACGGTTACTTCCATGTTCAGACCGGAAACTTCGGAAAAGCCACCGGCTATCTCAGTTTCACCGGCGTCTGAATCCGACAGATCAACCAAGTAGTTGAAAACGCCGTATGGGGTTTCTCTGTACTGTGCCATATCGCGATCCTTCTTGAAGATTCAGGTGAGCAGTGTCGGGTGGTTCCGTTTGAGCCCTTGTTTATCAACTATCGGCAGTTTTCTGGCCAACCCGGAAGACAACGAACTCTGCTGGTTTAAGTGCAGCTGCGCCGACTTCACAAACCAACCGGCCATTGTCCAGATCGTTCTGAGTCATGGTGCTGCGATCACAACGCACGAACCAGGCCGTTTTTTCGGAACCAAGCAGGCGGCCGTTGCGCCACTCATTGAAAAGGAAAGCGTCCACCGCATTGCGCACGTTTTCCCAGAGCCGTTCACCGTTGGGCTCAAACACAGCCCACTGGGTGGACTTTTCAATGGAGCGCTCCAAGTACAAGAAGTAGCGCCGTACACTCAGGTACTTCCATTCGGGATCATCAGAAAGGGTCCGACCGCCCCAGACCTGGTGGCCTCGGCCAGGGAATGAGCGAAGGCAATTGATACCGGTGGGATTCAATAGCTCCTGCTGGAACTGATTGATCTCCTGCGCAAAGCGCAATGCACCGATAACAGGAGTGTTCGCAGGGGTTTTATGCACTCCGCGCTGAACATCGGTATAGGCGTAAATGCCTGCGATAAAGCCTGCGGGTGGCACATTGATTGTCTTGCGGATACCCCGCGGATCGGAGATCACTACCCATGGATAGTAAAGTGCAAGCCGGGAGTCATTGAAATTGGAGCGGAACTCCCGCACTTCAGAAAGCGCCATGGATTCCCTGCTGTCTACAATACCAATGCGGTAACGCATTCGGCGGCAGTGCTTTTGCATTTCTGCCACCACGGCCTGATGCTGATCCGCATCGGCTGCCGCAGCCGGGGCCATCACAATGGATATATCTTCCACTTCTTCCAAGGCGGCAAATCCACTACTGCCATTCACTTCATCGGTTGCACCGCCGTAATGCAGTGCCTGAGGCGCGTCGCCGTCAGAACCGCCTTCAAGGGTAATCAGAAAACGAGGGCCTTCAACTGAGAGGCCGCTGGGATTCATGGCCTCTTCATCGAACATGTTGTAAAGAGCTGGCAGCACCTCACCGGCGGAAATATCATCCGCAAATTCGCAGGCTACCGGGCTGGTGAGTTGGTCGTTTCGGGAATCCGGTTCTGAGGGAAGTATGTGCGGAAGACCGTTATCCGCATCATGGGCAGTAGAGATTCCGCTGTAGGTGTGAACGATCGGCCCGTCTGGCCCGCCGCTGTGTACAGCAATGTCAAAGGTTCGCTGAACCATTACTGCTTGCACAGTGTCCGCAGAAGCAGCAAGGGCGGCCAGTGGCAAATCAATATTGCTGTCGACCCCCTCATTCAGTTCGCTATTAATCTGGAAACTGGTTCCTTCAGTATTGATGGCACCTAGCAACGTGTTCCGATCACCCCAGTGATCACCTTCATAAAAGGCACTTAGGTCAGTTGGTGCTGAGAAGCTAAGCGCGCCGAAAGCGCCACCATCAAGACTGCCTGATGCCGGCTGGCGAATACTGACCCTTGAGAAACGCAACGATTCGGTTTTATCGCGTGACAGTCCGGCAGATTCCAGAAGGGCCTCTCCTTCCGCATTCGTCTCGAAAGAGGCTGGATCAACAGGGGCGTCGTCTTTATCGGTAATCTGGCAGAGGTTCTGATGTATCGCGTAGGCTGTATCGGATACTCGCCGTACCAGCGCGCGGATGGTTACAGGGAAGGCGCCATCAGCAGGGCTAGCCCCTGATCGGGCTGAACTTGTAACTCCGGTGGCTTCAAGAAAGAGGACTTCGTCAACTGCGGGGCTTGAAACTGGCTGTATTTGCAACAGGTTTTCGCTGTCACGCCAATCAAACTCCAGAGTGAAGTTACCCATAGCACCTGGAAAACGGCTACTGAAAGTGACGTGGTTGTCGGTGTCGCTGGCAATACCGAAGCTGTTGTCGGGATCCGGAAAATTCCCCGTGCGGGCTACGTAAAGCAGCTTTCCACCATTATCGAAGAAGGACTTTGCAGCGATGGCGGTGTAATTAAGCGTGTGCTTTCCACCCAGAGTCAGATCCTGGATGTCACCATAAATCCGGCGGAAGTCGGCAAAACTGGTTACAACCTCAGGGCGGCCCCGAACTGGCCCGAACCGTGTAGGCCCGACCATGGCCGCAACACTGGTGCTGACTCCCTCAATGGAGCGGGAACGAAAACTGACTTCCTCAACAAAAACACCCGGTGCCAGATAGTTAGACATGCGCTTCTCCTTACAAAAAGATAAGGAACCGGCAGGGTGGGGGACTTGCCCGTAAGCTAAGCCAAAGAGGGCAATCCGTTTTCCAGAAAAACTCTGACTGGTTCCATTTTACAGCCGTTATAACCGTTTACTTCTGGTACAGGTGATGGACGTCTGTTTACTCCCTGACCTTCACCATGTAACCGAATGTACCTAAATGTGTATGTATGTGTATATGTGCTATTTGCATACACTTACCTGACAACAAGGACATTTAAATGACCAGATTCCGTATTATTTAATTAACAAACAATCAGTTATAACTTGCGCAAGAGTTATGAAGGAGTGGAAAAGTTTAAACGAAATGTTTGCGGCTACTGGTTTTACACCTGGCTGGTGTCTGGCCGGGGTTGAATGCCAGTCATATGCTTGCATTACACACATAACCGGTCTTTACTCGAAAGAGTATAAACAACATGACTCACTGTTGGCGGCAGGGGAAATGAATATGACAACCAAAACCGCAACACGCCCAACTCTGAAGTACTTCAAACCCTCAGAGTTCCGCAACTGGTATTCCTTAATGAGCACCGATCTTTTAGTAAAGCTCGACGCCTTTCGCGAAGCTTGGGGTGCACCGGTTCGGATAAGCCCGGCCTCAAAAGGCATTGGTCGACACGATGGTCCAAACGGCACCAGCCAACATAACGTCGACAGGTGGGGTGAAGTCCGCGCAGTTGATGTGTTTCCGCTGATTGAAGTTCGTCCGGGCGACTACAGCTACATGGAAAGCGTCACTGATCGCCAGCGCGCTTACGACACAGCCAAGCAGGTAGGCTTCACCGGCATTGGTCTTTACACAGATACCCAGCCTGGCAACATGCTGCACGTTGATATCCGAGAGAGAAAAGGTGACGGCCAGGTCGCCATTTGGTCACGCGTGGCAGGCAATTACGAAAGTATTTACGACGTACTGGCATGAACTTAACAAACTTAAAGTAGAATCCGGAATAGATGGCAGATTCTGATTTCCACCCGAAGTACTATACCGAACGTCGTTCTTACCCACAGTTACTACTGCGCATAATGTATATTATGTTAAATTGATTATGTTGTGCCATGAACCAGAGACCAAATGGTGATTAAACTTTGGAGTGAAATGATTCAACTTAGAGGAAACCGCCCTATCCTCATATTTTCATGGAGAAAATTGTCGAGTTAGGCGACATCGCCCAACAAAAGGTCAGTCCAAAGACCTTGGCTTCGGTTTAGGGAGCGGCTGTTTTTCTGCGCTTTACCAAGTCTTCTCGCCAGATCTTCAGAGACTCAATATCGGTTCGCAATTCAGGTTCCTCTGGGATAAAAGCAGGCATCTCTTGGGATTGACTGTGTTCGAAACACGAATACTTCGTCATCAGATCATCGATGAACTTGCAGTCTTGCGCCTCGATGTGAATAAGGCCTTCCAGGCGGTTATCAGTAGTAATACTTCGGCGGTGGCGTTTGACAACCTCGTTCAAAAGATCATCTTCAACGGTCTGCTCAAGTAGTTTTCGGAAATCACTGCATATTCCTTGCGCGAATTGGGTGTATGCCTCCCTCCCAGATTGCTCTCCTGCTTTCTTTGCATGGTGCAATCGAGTCAAAAGGATATTGTTGGCAGCTTTTGTCTTGGCGTTCCACGTCGCTGGATCCACAGGATGTCCGGAAATTCCACCGTACGCTTCGATGCATAAAGCTGTGTAGTTTGCATTTTTCCAATTCGAACCCAACTTCTTAGCCACATCCTCCATAGTGCCAAAGAGAGATAGGCGATGTGTGAAAACAATTACTTGCCGATCTCTCGCCAAGCTAGCGAGTCTTTGAGCCACGTGCCATTCGTAATCTTGGTCAAGAGATGAAATTGGGTCATCAAAGATAAATGGCGCGGTTTGCGGCTTTTCCGAAACATCAGCGAGAAACGCTGCTAAAGAAACAATTCGCCGCTCTCCTTCGCTGAGAACAGCATCAGGCATTTCTTTTTTCTGTGCGTTTTTCAATTGCAGTTGATGAAGAGCGGTTCCACTTTTAACGCGAGTTTTAGCAAGTTCAACTTTGAGCCGTTTGGCACCCAACCTTGTTAGCTCGTCATTAAAACGCTTCACGTATTCCTTGGTAATTGCCAGTTCTGAAATCTCGCCCGCTTTTCGGGAAATTTTTGTCGGGTTGAGCTGTGCTTTCCAGCGCTCATAGATTTGAAAGCGTTGCAGTCTTTCAATTTCTTTACTTACTGCCGATCCTTGCGCTGAAATCCATTGCTTCGCCTCTAGGTCCAATTTAGTTTTTTGTGCCTGTTGCCGGTCGAAATTCAACGCATCTTGATCATACTGAGCCGCTTCGCCCGCTAGGTTTTCAGAATAGGCCTTCAGATTTATTAGACTTGGCGATATGTCAGCAACTGGGGTGATGTGATGCTCAGAGTAATCAAAGAGTTGTTGCCGTGCTTTTAAGGCGGCGCTCCAGAACGACCAAAGGCACTCTTTCCAGTCCTGTCCGAATAGTCCTGCGGCTTCACATTGGGTACTTACTTCATTCTGCGTTGGGACACGTGGCAGATGTTCTAAAGCAAGCTTGTACGTGGACTCACTACTCTTTGCATCTTCTTCAAGCTTACCTTTAACGAACGTTTCGAAGTCGTTGAGCCGTTCCTGAGCATTTGCTTCCAAGGTTTGATGGCATAATATACAGCGCGCCCCATCACCGGTTACTGGAAAAACTGCTCCAGGATACGCCATTTCAGAAAAGTTTCGTGCCGCTTCCCACAGAGCTTGCCAAGTCGGTGCGCCAACTCCTTCTAGCTTCGCGGAAACAACTTGGGCGGCCTCGCTGGCAATTCTTCTCTTGCGTATCGCGTTGTTGCGCAGGATAGAGAGTGACTCTAGGCCTTCGGCACCATAAGCCAAGGCCGATTGCTCCAGGCTGGCGAGGAGGCGATCGACTTGTTCTTTCGTGGTCCGCTTTTTTGCTGCTGCGGCGCTAGGGTCACTAACATTAAGACGCTCCGTCATCATTTTTAGATCAGATTCGTTTGGCTCCGTCCAAGAGACTAGTCCCATTAGCTCCGATTTATTGAAGTTTGCAGTCAGTGATCGATAAAGTTTTCCGTAATTGGTATTGGAGTAAGCTACCGGGAGGACTGGCAGCGAGCTAATTAATTGGTTTTGCTCGGCTAGTAGTAGCTCCTTTATCCTGTTGGAGACAGACACTAAAGATTCGAACAACGCCACAACTGGGGGAATATATGAAGCGGCGCTTTCCTTGCAAAGGTAGTGCTGCGCTTCGTCAGTATCGAAAATATCGAGTGCCCTAATTCCGTCGATAGGGGTTGAGTTGGCGCTCCATTCACGGCATTCAGACTTCTCGCCAACTTGATAAGTAATCTTACAGGATTGCTCTACGGGCGTTGCAGTAAAAACATTTGGTTTCAATACAACTGCTCTGGGATTACCCGATGCTCTTTTAAGGATTCTCGTGTAGCTCGATTTTCCCGAGCCATTGTGACCATAAACTACAGTCAGGTTCCCACTTCCAAGCTCCAAAGGCACCCGAGGAGACAGGTTTTCGATTCCCTTTACTTCACTTATGCTGCTGATTCGTACTGTTTCGTTAGAATTGGATGTGAGCGCGAAGTTTTGAAAAAAGCTTTCGGTTTGATTGTTGGAAGCTGGATTATCGTCGGTTTTCAGCAGTTCGCTTACTTGAAGAATGTCGTCCTGATCCATTTCACCTTTCGTTAAAAGCCTTTTTGCTGCCTCCTGCAACCAATTCGGTTGTGTAAGGAGCCACTCTCTTATCTTGGCATGTATTTCTATCATTCGGATACATCCTTGTCAGACCGTAGACACGTTCTTGCGGAAAGTATATATGGCTCGGGCATTTTCGATGCAATCAATCAACCGAGAAAAAGATGTACTATTAGGTCGTTTGATGATTAAGATGCCGGAGTTAACTTGCATTTTGGCTTCAAGGGTAACTCTAGTCCCAGTGATTGCCATCACGGAGATCAGATTCACTTGGTAACACAACAGCGTCTGGAATTCCTTCCAAGCGTGCCCAACTTCGATTGAAAGTTTGCACAGTTTCCTCAAAATCCCACAACTTGTCGGTTGTAGCCTGAGGTCGAAAACTGTGTAGCCGAACACAAGAAACTAATTTTTCTATCGTGAACGCTGGAATCGACGCCATTACTTTTTCTGTCCTCCGGTGTTCTACGCTATTCCCCTCAAGCGTCTCTACCGCAAGATGTATAATAGACTCCTTGTCTTTTGGGACTTGCTTTACAGCTCTGGCTAGTAGCTTTTTAATATCGCGAGCTTTGCTGTTAATTGCATCCTCGGAGTCGACTATCCGGGATATCCCACAAACCCAATCAACATCCTCTATGTAACACCCTAATATATCAGCGTCGCAATCTACGACTTGGCTGCTTTTTGCAATCATCTGAACAGTCACGCAGTCTGTAGGTAGCGCCCAATCACCACCGAGGATTTCGTTTAGCGTCGGGGAGTTTTGTTTCACAAGATTTTCAGAAAAGTGTTTTTTTATAGGCCGCCAATCGATTCTTCTCGCGGAAACGGTGGCTTCTGGTCCATCAAAAACTAAAACCTCATCCTGCGATATTGGCAGGCTTTTTTCAAAAATGTCCTTCAAAAAGTTTTCAGGCAGCAGTTTTACTTCTGTGTGAATTTCGCATTTAAACCAAAGCCATTGTTTATTTTTAAAAACTACGCCTTTTGCTTTATCCCAGCGCCTTAAAAACTCTTTTCGCTCATCTTCCGCATAGTCAGAACGCCTAGATTGGCGTTTACATTCGATAAAAAGCTCGCGATTATCCTTTTTAACAAGGAGATCTGGCGTTTTTTTTCCAGGGATCTCAGCCAAAAATTCAACGTCCCATCCCTCAGCCGCATAAGAAAACGCTGTCAGTATTTCAAAAATAGTACCGTCTGGTTCAGATTTGAATTTCCCCAGCAATTCGTCAAGTTTCTCTTCAAGGCCAGTAATGCGATGCCGGTATTGGGATTTCTCACCTAGACTAGATACAAACGGAAGGTTGCGAGCCGCTTGATTTACATCTATGCATAAAGGATCGTTGAGCCATTGCTCCGCTAAAAAAATATACCAGCCGATCTCATCCTCTCTAACTCTTATGGACTTAGCGTTTTCTAAACGACGACCTTGAGGATTGGTGTTGAGAGCGCTGATAATTTTTTTCCGACGGTTATTCCACTCCCCATCTCGGAGCCTTTCTTTCAACAGTTCAAGACCAGATCGAATATGGCTATCCCTGATTTCATCTCTTCCACCTGCCGCTTCAATCAGCTCACGTTTAGATCGTGCTGTTGCCGCTGATTTTCTTTCTCTCGATGTTCCTCTTCGGCGTGCCTCACCCATAGCTGCACCTTTTTATTAGTGACTTGGTGTTCATTTTAACCTCCACTGTGCCTTTACCAACTCCCTTCTATAGCAGAAGGGATGCGTGCTCTGGGCGTAAAAAATCGAATGAATTCCTAGCGATGAGTTTCGTGATTGAAGTTACAACACTGACCTAACATTGCAAGTCTGTTAGCCTGCTATAAGCTGTTGCCTGCTTTTTCAAGGAACTGGATATGAGGAATCTCGGATGGACGCAATAGTCATAGTGGGGGTGGTAATTATAATCGGGCTAGTTCTCTCAAAGTTTCGAAATCTATCACCTTCGAAAAAACCTGCTCCCTTATCTCGAAAGTCAGGCAACAAGCATGCTCCAGCGATCAACGCACGAGAGCACGAGCGACCACAGTATCGTGATGTCCGTGGCTCATCGGATTACGGTGATGATGAAGATGGGTTGGCAACTTTCACCATTTCATTCGGACAAACAGAAGAGAAAAGCCGCAACAAAAGCCCCGGACGATGGGTATCACCTGAGGAGTCTGTAGAAGTTGCTGGTTATGAGATCGCGGGGGGGAACTTCTATTTTGGTGGCAGATTAAGTGCAACGAATCAGTATGGCTCCGAAGCGTCGTTGATTGATGAAAGCTTGGAAGTTGTACAAGCAACCTGCCGGGATTCAGATGAATCCCTGGGCTACTGGCCCAGATACAGCGGCCTGTCACCAAAATGTCGAGGTGCCTACTTAAACTGGCTCTCATCTAGGCGTGAAGATCCCGATGCCCTGCTTGGCTACGTGTTCCTTTATTTTTATGGCCTGGAACGTCGCATCATCGTTGACTCACTAGTGTCTGGTCGAGTAGACGATACAGAATTCGCAGCTATAGCTTCAGAAATACGGCGTCTGCTGACAATCTACGGGAAAAAACCAGCCTTCAACAATTATGCGTTTCGTCTTCTTGAATGGATGAAGCTTCTGCGTCCTGAGCAAATCTCCATTTCAAGTGATGAAGTAGATGAGCATAACCTCCGATTATTGTTTTCGTTGTCTGCGGGAAGACTGGTTCAGGCTGGCCAACCGATACCCGCTAAAATGGCTTTCGATTGGTTAAATTTTACCGACTTTGTTCCGAGAACTCCTGCACGTCGGTGCCGCGCTGAGTTCAAAAAACTTTTCTGCAACCTTTATAGAGAACAATATGCTGAGGGATTGAAGGTCAAACCCAACAAAACCCTTGTACAACCTTCATACCGTCCAGCTAGTGGATCTCTGTCCCAAACCACTCTTGATGAAACTGATGTGCCTGATCCTACAGTCTTAAAATCTGTAGCGAATAAACTTATTAAGTTAGCAGACGTAGCATCCGAAAAGCTCGATTCTTATAGTCGTTATTTGGGCAAGGAAGGGAACTCTCGTGATGACATTGAAGGATTACTACTGCTACCAGTTGAACTGGCAGATGTTTCCGGTTCACCCCCCCTCTCCTCTTTTGCAGAATGGGCTAATACAGTCGTTCAACAGAACCAGGGTCTAACGTCCTTCTCGGACTTCTGGTCAAAACTTTCAGACACTCCGGTGGAGAAGGTAAATAAAAGAGAAGTCGATTTCATTCAAGCAGTTCTCGACAGGACGGAGTTTGGTATAGCTCCAGATCCACGCTTTCATCATGCCAAGCCTTCACCTACTGGCAATGTGGTGTTGTTTCTTGGAGGTCATAAAGACCTTCAGGAGCCGTCAAAGACCTTTAATGAAGTGGGTATGGCTTTGCGGCTTGGAGCAATGGTAGCCAAGATCGACGATCACGTGCATAACGCGGAAGTCATCGTCCTGAAAGAACTGATTGAGAGTAAATCAAATTTATCCAAAAGCGCGAGGGCAAGCCTCCATGCATATCTTACCTGGCGATTGAACTCACCTCAGAATAGCACCAGTTTAAAGCGGCAAATTGAAAACCTCAGTGATACAGGCAAGCATGGAATAAGCAGAATCTTAGTCAGTGTCGCCTTAGCGGATGGTAATATCAGTCCAGACGAAATAAAACAAATGGAGAAACTATACACTACCCTTGGTCTAGATAAGACACTGGTTTCCAGTGATATTCATGGTTTAACGGCTACGAAATTGCCGGGGCGCGCGACGGAGGTTGCAAGTTCTTCGGAGCCTGCTAGGACTCCTGGCTTTAGGTTGGATGAAAGCGTATTAGCCCTGCATGAATCCGAGACCAAAAACGTGCAGGAAATGCTTGGGTCGATCTTTACAGAGTCCGATGAAGACGATTTGGTGATCGATGAGCCAGAACCCAAAGGAGAACTGGAAGAAAGCGATGAGGGCAATCTGGATCCCGAACATCGCAGGCTATTTGAACAATTGATTACACGAGAAAAGTGGGCCCGTGCAGAAGTTGAGTCCATGTGCGAAGTACTAGGGTTAATGGTGGATGGAGCCTTGGAAACAATCAATGATTGGTCTTTTGATCTCTCAGACGAGCCTGTGTTCGAGGACGATGAGGACATATTAGTCATGCTCGATGTCGCCGAAGACATCGCAAACCGATAAGGAGCGTTAATTCATGAGAGAGAAGCGCATCCGGCCAAGGGAGAGGGACTCGATCATTCAGTCTCTTAGATCCGGCGTTACACCGAAGGTTGGTATTCAGCATATCCAAGTGGGTCGTGTGAATGAAATTAAAGCTCTTTACCGCGACATTGAGCGGATTGCAGACGGCGGATCTGCGTTCCGCTTGATTATCGGTGAATATGGCTCAGGTAAGACGTTTTTTTTGAGCGTTGTGCGAAGCATAGCGTTAGAAAAAAAAATGGTTACTGTAAACGCAGACCTGTCTCCTGACCGGAGGATCCAAGCATCGTCTGGTCAAGCGCGTAATTTATACTCGGAACTGATGCGGAATATGTCTACCCGCAATAAACCTGATGGAAACGCGCTGACCAGTGTTGTTGAGCGATTTGTCACTCAGGCGCGTAAAGAAGCCAATAGTGATAATGAGACGGTAAATGCCGTAATTCACAGCAAACTCTCTAAGCTATCTGAAATGGTAGGCGGTTACGACTTTGCCACTGTCATTGAGGCCTATTGGAATGGCCATGAACGAGGTAATGACGACCTCAAAGCGAATGCTATTCGGTGGCTACGTGCTGAATATTCCACTAAAACCGATGCCCGCCGCGATCTTGGCGTCCGTACAATCATTGATGATGCAGGGTTTTATGACTCACTTAAGTTGATGAGTTTGTTTGTGCGCCAGGCTGGCTACACTGGCCTGCTCGTTAATCTTGATGAGATGGTTAACCTGTACAAATTGAACTCCACTCAGGCTCGGACTTCAAACTACGAACAAATTCTCCGGATGCTCAATGACTGTTTGCAAGGATCCGTTGAAGGCCTCGGGTTTTTACTCGGTGGCACACCGGAGTTCCTTCTCGATCCTCGAAAAGGCCTTTACAGTTACGAGGCTCTTCAATCCAGATTGGCTGAAAACAGTTTCGCTCAACGTGCAGGGGTTGCTGATTATTCTTCCCCCGCCCTGCACCTGGCAAGCCTGACACCGGAAGAGTTGTTCATTCTTTTAAGAAACCTTAGGCATGTGTTTTCCAGCGGTGACCCAGAGCAATATCTGGTTCCTGATGACGCCTTAAAATCCTTTCTCAATCACTGTCATCAGAATGTTGGGGAAGCTTACTTCAGAACACCTCGAAGCATTATAAAGGCTTTCCTCGACATGCTATCGACCATGGATCAGAACCCAGAGATCCAATGGTCAGACTTGGTGGCAAGTGTACAGCTTGAGGAGGATCTACCCAGCGATGTAGATATCGAAATTGATGACAGCGAGCGCGGGCCGGTCTCTGGAAACTATCAAGCAGACGACGATGGACTAGCCGGATTTAAAATCTAATGGATGAATATCAGAAGCTGGACAGGCGTATCCAAAAATGGATTTTCAAACAAGGCTGGCCTGATCTCAGGGAGATCCAAAAAAAAGCAATAGATCCAATCCTGTCCGGCGACACGGATGTTCTGATAAGCGCCTCAACCGCTGCTGGTAAAACTGAAGCTTTCTTTCTTCCGGCAATGTCTGCGGTTGCAGATGACGACGAGGGCTTTGGTATTCTGTATCTGAGCCCTCTCAAAGCATTGATCAATGACCAGTATCGTCGCTTGGATATTCTTTGCGAGATGATGGCAATGCCAGTAACCCCATGGCATGGCGACGCTTCGCAAAGCTTAAAAAATCGCGCTCGGAAGAACCCCTCAGGAATTCTGCTGATTACGCCAGAGTCCTTGGAGGCGATGCTTATCAAACACGCCGGATGGGCTCGTCACGCTTTTGCTAATACCAAATACATTGTGATCGACGAGTTTCACGCATTCATCGGTACGGAGCGTGGCCAGCAGTTATTGTCACTGTTAAACCGGTTAGACCACCTGCTCGTGCGTATGGAATACCCAATTCCCAGAGTGGCACTTAGCGCAACTCTGGGCGACTTGGGGTCTGTGCCACGATCATTGCGGCCAAATGGCAGCATGCCGTGTATCACTATCACAGACTCCCAAGGGCAGGCCACGCTGAAAATGCAGGTCAAGGGATATCGGGATCCGGTTGATCTTAAAGCAAATGATCCTCGGGTCCCGGCCGAGTATCGGATTTGTGAGGAGCTTTATACTCTTTGTCGAGGTGGGTCTCACTTAGTGTTCGCAAACAGTCGTCAGCGAACAGAAGCTATCGCAGCTCAGCTCAGCGATTTTTGCGAAACAGCAGTCGTACCAAATGAGTTCTTTCCGCACCACGGATCTTTGTCGAAAGAACTTCGTGAGGGGCTGGAATCACGTCTACAAAAAGAAACGTTGCCGACTACAGCGATTTGCACAATGACCCTAGAGTTGGGAATTGACATCGGCAAGGTTAACTCGGTCATTCAAGTAACAGCTCCCCACTCAGTATCAAGTTTGCGCCAGCGCATGGGCCGGTCAGGCCGAAGAGGCGATCCAGCAATTCTGCGAATGTTGATTTCCGAAAGCGATATCAAAATGGAATCAAGTCCTAATGATAGATTGCGCATGGAGCTTGTTCAGTCGCTGGCGATGATTAGACTAATGATTACTGACAAATGGTTCGAACCGGCGGACACGAGACAGTTTCACTTTTCCACACTCGTGCACCAAATTATGGCCACAATTGCCCAGTGGGGGGGGATTCGCGCTGATCAATTGTATGCCCTGCTCTGTCGTCAGGGGCCATTTCAACAGATTAGCCCTTCACAATTCATGGCGCTTTTACGCCATCTCGGTGCGGAAGATTGTGTTACCCAGCTCGGTAGCGGAGAACTGGTACTTGGTATTGAGGGTGAAAGACTAGTCAACCAGTACACTTTCTATGCTGTTTTTAAGACTCCGGAGGAGTTCCGCGTAGTCAACGGGGCAAAGACGATTGGGCAACTCCCTGTTGACGCCATGATTCTGCCCAACCAACACATTATCTTTGCTGGTAGACGATGGAAAGTCATCGACGTGGATACCGATGGCAAGGTCATCTATGTCGAACAAACGAAGGGTGGCAAGCCACCAAGGTTTGGTGGTGAAGGGCTAGGTATTCACGACATTATCCGAAAAGAAATGTTCTCGATCTATAAATCCGGGGACTACCGTATAGCTACCGCCAATGGCAAGGTCGACTTCGCCGATAGCGAGGCTCGCAGTCTTTTTAAGGAAGGAGTTGAGTTTTTTGAACGTACGGGCCTGAGTAATAGTTCAGTGATAGAGCAACATGGGCATGTATATGTGTTTCCCTGGCTGGGAGACAAAGTGGTAAATACCCTTTCCGCGATCCTCGTTAGAGCCGGATTCCAGGCAAGTCATTATGCTGGCGCTATCGAAGTTCAGAAGACCTCATCTGATGATGTCCTAGCATGTTTTAAAGGGGTCCTTCAGAAAGAGCTGCCATCGGAATATGAATTGGCCGACATGGTGCCGGAAAAGCACATAGAGAAGTTTGACGAGCTGTTACCGGAGGATTTACTAACGGAAGGTTATGGGCGTCGTATGTTTGATTTGCTCGGAGCACATGCATGGCTCAAGAACCAGTTTTTATAGCTGCTGCTCAAATACCCGATTTTTATCAGATATAACAACAGAATGGATGCAGAGTTATCGGGAGTCCAAATCTGTTTTCTTATGAACCACCGGGTCTGTTGATGATTTACTTTGATAGAGCAAGCGATAGCAAAGCACACGAATTAAGCAAAGACTCTTAAAAGGCCCAGTCACTGGGACGACGACTCTTGGTCGCTAATCGTGAAACTTTGAAGATGGTTTCCAAAATCACTGAACCACTGTACTCACCCTCTCGAGCAAAACATCTAGTTTGTGGCGATCATGCTCAAATATCGCCTGGGCCAACTGACTAAATGTCTTGATATTTTGATTCGGATCGGTGGCGCTGCCAAGTTTTATTGTCGGCCTCGTACTATAAAGGGGTATCTCTTCACTCTCGTTGAAATCCCTTCCACTATTGAAGAGGTTTTTCCACACCGGCGGTAGCTGATCACTAATGTGAACCATGCCGCCGGCTTCGTCTGTACATAGGAAGCGAACGGTTCTGACGCCTGAGGATATCAGCCGGCTGAAACACATTGGACAAGGTTCTAGCGACGTCACCACCCGACATTCGGGTAGATCGTCAAACAATACGCGCCGTTCAAGCTTATTCATCACCACCATTTCTGCATGAGCCTGACTGTCAAAACGCGGTTTAAAAATCGCATTTTCGCCAATGGCAACTGGAAAGCCCTGCGCGTTGAATGCAACAGCCGCAACGCCATAGTTACCCGAAAAAGATGCTTGGGCGGCTACAATACAAACCAGCAAGGCCTCAGCCGCAGCGATGTCGACCGACGACTTAATCTGCTCATGCACCAGCGGGATGGGCACAAGGTTACGCTTTTCGGCCTCCGCAAGGTGGCGCAGATCTATGCCAAAGATGTCATAAAATTCCGCCAATAGACGTCTATACAGATCCCTCTGGGGCCCAGGATCCATCGAAATAAGAAACTGGCTGGCTTTACTGGCAATTGATTGTGCAGGCGAATCGAACTTCATCGGCACTGCACGCGTCGTCAGCTTGGAGAGCAAAGTGAACAGGTTTCTTACGTGATCCAGACGGCAGTCCAGTTTGCTAAGATCGACGACTGAATCCTGAAGGTCAGCGTAATTTCGGTCTGGCTGCAAATTGTAGGTTTGTTTAACTGACTCAAAGAAATCCTGGTCGGTCTTTTCACCTTTACCTAGGTCTTCCATATCGGCAAATTCTGCGTGTCGCAATGACAGATTATCGGGATCTTGTCCGAGGAGGAGTCTCACTATATCTTTTTCAATCACTGCGTAGAGGGCGGCAACAAACTTGTGCTCATCACGGCCAAAAGAGTAAAGACTGTCAACGGCCTCCTCAAGTGCACGACGAAGTACATAATGTCTGAGGGCTGAGGCAATGGCGGGACCATAAAATTCCTCCCACAGAGAGATTGATGAAGCGGTTGCGAACTTGGTTGAGGCAAACCACTCGTTGAATGAAATTATCCAATATTCTTTGGCTAAGAGCTTTTGTTCTTCCGTGTATAAACCCCAACTCTTTGGAAGATTAATCTCGTCCGCATAGTGCAGGTCCTGAATCCTTTCATGAAGCCTTGAATAGAAATCCTTATATTGAGAGCGCAGCTGCAAGAATAATGCGGCGGCAGTGCTATTTTCATCGAGTTGAAGGGTGCGTTTAAAGCTAACCCACGATAGACATGCAGCAACAATGCTGATGGCAGCTGCGAATAAGGCAACCTCGTCGCCTTCTAGCCCACTAGATCTCCACGCGCTCTGGATCATCTCCACGGTCTTCTCCTTATGCCATGAACCCCAATATCTGATATTAGTCGATTCTGTGTATGATGCTTCGCTTCCGCGATGAGTGCTTGAATAAATATTGACCTGAAGAAGAGTTGAAGAAAGAGTTGTTCGAAAAAGGTTTTAGTGTAGATGACGTGGAAAAACTGATTCGTCAACTGTCGGATAGGACAGGTTCCGAGCCAGCCTGATAAATTACTTTCCTAGTTAATATGAATGAAGTGTGAGTGGCTTCAGTGGAACCACTCACTCCTCCCCGATCCCATACCTGCTTTTTCTTGTATGCCTCAGGGTACCAACCTCCCGCCAGTCCGAGCTATCGGTTGAGAGTTTCGGTATGTTTATGTTTTTATTGCTTCTTTAAAGGATTCGATGTGGCGGAATACGGAGCCCTCCGCGTACCGTTTGGTCAGAAAGACGGCCGACTCTTCGCTCCTAAAGATATAGAGCGTGGGCTCGCGTGTAGATGCTCGGGGCGTCTATACGAGGCGCAAGAAGACCCTTCTGTTGTGTGCTATACCTTTCCCGACCTTATCTTGGACGGTTTTAAGTAACTAAGCTCAGGAGCATCGATTAAAAAGTAAGTTCGGCCTTCGGATTTGCTCTTAACAACTAGACGCTTTGCAGCGCCTCGATGAACGCTCGGTGTGTTGATCAGTCCCTCTCAGCAATGACAAAAATATGAGATTCTTTGAGGTCCTCAGAACGATATATGCCTTGCTCAATGGCATCAATCAACGCTGTGTCCACATTGTCCGACTCATAAACGAACTGGAATTTATCTGGATCGTTGTTCCGCAAAGCCTCCTGCTGCTGCTGCTGATAGCTTGTCCTTAACCGGACGATGGATTCGACGTCAGTTTTCTTAACAGCCCGAACTCTAAGAGTTTTCGTCATCGGAGAAATCTCCTATTTTGCTGTGTAACGCGTTGATCTCTGCTTCGGAGGGCTCGCGGGCCCTACTTTCTAGGTACTTTCGTACGACGGTTAGATCGCCAAGTCCGGTGAGTACGCTCTGATTTGCATTGGTTAGCTCTGTTCTGCCAACCAATTCTTCCCACTTGGTTTTATCCAGAGCCTTATTCTCGGTGGTAATGTGCTCAATAATTTCTGCGACTTTAGCTTGTAGAACTTTTTTCTTTTCAGTAACGCCGGTTGCGACTTCATTATACTTTTCCGGGGTCATCTCCGCTTTGAGCCTGGCTTCAATAAGCGCAGCCTCACGTGCCTGATATTTGAGGTTTTGCTCAGCCAACGCCAACGCGTCGGAATCGGCTCCCTGAATGGAAACGAGGCGAGCGCCCCCCTCTGTAGCGAGATTTCGGGCAGCAAGGCCGGTTGCAAAGAACTGAGCAAGGCCACCACTGCCCGATGTAGAGGTCTCCTGGGTGCCACTGGCTGATGCTTTGCCCCCAAATTTAGCCCCGAAACTCGCTAACACGGAATAGGTATCTGTTTGGTTACCATCCACACCAACAAACATGCATTTTTCGCCACAGTTGATCGGTGTTGGAGGTTCTTTTTTAAAATTCTTATTTGCCAGCAAAGGCATCCAAACAACTTCTTGCCGCTTATAGCCGAAGGTAAAGTCAGGCGTGCCTCCGGCCGGGTTAACGGATAAGTCGAGGGCGAATTTCGTATTGGTACTAAATACCATAGTGTTGGTGTGATGGGGTGTTGAGCAGCCCGCAAGTATGGTGAGAAGCGGTATCAACGAACCTATTTGGGGGAAACGGTAGCGCATAGATCCTTCGCTCCAATCGTATCAATGTGATCCAGAAGGTGTTTGAACTGGACTTGGTCATTCACTACAACGAGAACACGGCAATCCGTTGGTACCTGGATGAACTCATCGCTTTTGTATCCAAGGGTGAACCCCTCGCCGATGCTGAACCCCATGAGTTTGTAACCTGCCACATAAAACTGATCGTCCGAAGACGAAACAGGCGGTTTGATGATTCTGGTGTACCCCCAGTGATGAATTACTGTGCGGCCAGCATCATCAGTCGTTACATTAGAAGTAGAGCATCCAGTAAGAAAACCAGCCAAGAGCACGATCCTAAACAAAGGAAGCATTGGTTCAACCAGGCATCGTCTGTGAAGCCGTGTCAATGTGACCGGGCAGCAAGACGCAGAACGGTAAAGGTTTAATGAACGACCTCCCCTGCACTAGACTGTCGGCGGTAACACATTCGTTTAAGCAAGACTGACTGGAAATCCAGCGCCTCCAAACTTGAAAGGAAAACCACCAGCGAACCTTGCCGGTGCCAAAAGCGGGGGCATGAGCTATCAGTGAGTCATGCTTGTTGGCTATTGCTCAGATTAAAGACCGGTTTACCGAACATTGCAAATGAGCGAGTTTTGGTTGCTGGGGTCATGATGGGCTGGGAAATTAGGAGGTGGCCTTGTAACCATCCCCTAAAATCGGTGCATGCGTAATTAGAGTTCTCCCGCCTACAATGAGGCAAACGGAGAACGACATGAAAAAATCGCGCTACAGCGAGTCTCAGATCGTCAAGATCCTGAAAGAGGTTGAGGGCGGTCGCCTGGTCAAAGAGGTGTGTCGTGAGTATGGCATCTCCGATGCGACCTACTACAACTGGAAGTCCAAATACGGCGGTATGGAAGCCTCTGATGTGAAGCGCCTGAAGGAGCTTGAAGAGGAAAATCGGCGTCTGAAGCAGATGTATGCTGAAGTGAGTCTGGATCACAAACTGCTGAAGGATGTCATCGAAAAAAAGCTGTAAAGCCAGCCGTTCGAAGAGAACTGGTGGATTATCTCAAACAGGCTGACGGTGTCAGTACACGCAGGGCCTGTCGAATCGCTGGCATCCGTGACTCTGTGTATCGCTACCGACCGGATAGGTCCCGAGATACTCCGGTGATTGCAGCCCTTCAGACTGCGGCTGAGCGCTACCCAGCCTACGGTTTCAGCAAGCTGTTCAAGGTTCTGCGGCGCTGGGGTCACAGCTGGAACCACAAGTGGGTATACCGGTTGTATTGCGCGCTGAACCTGAACAAACGGCGACGAGGTAAAAAACGGCTTCCAACACGAAACCCCGAGCCGTTGAGCGTGCCAGCAACATTCAATCAGTGCTGGTCCATTGATTTTATGAGTGACAGTCTGTTCTGCGGGCGTTGATTCAGAACGTTCAACGTGGTAGATGATTTTAACCGGGAGGCGCTTGCCATTGAGATCGACCTGAACCTTCCCGCGCCCAGAGTTATTCGGGTCCTGGAACGCATCATCGCCTGGCGAGGCTATCCAGCCAAACTGCGCAGGTACTACGGACCGGAGTTTATCTCCATCGCTCTGGCCGACTGGGCTGAGCAAAACAGCATAACACTGGAGTTCATCAAACCGGGAACACCAACTCAAAACTCCTATGTTGAGCGCTTCAATCGAACTTACCGGGACGAAATTCTGAACATGTATGTGTTCCGGAATCTGACTGAAGTCCGACAGCTAACTGAATCTTGGATGACCGAATACAACGATGAGCGTCCCCACGATTCACTGGAAGACCTGACGCCATGGGAATATCTGGCGAAACACCAACGGGCAGAAAACTCTAATCAGCAGTGCTGCTAAAACAGGGGTGTTTACACCGGGACCTGGCGTTTTAACTGTGGCAGTGAGTCCGGTTGCCTTCCCAAATATCATGTTCGGCCCAGTCCCTGAATACCAAAGAAAAACTCTAACCAATCACGTTCGGCCATGAGGCTTGACTTAGGTATTTTAGTGCCTTGCAGATGGCAGCCTTTGGAACCAGACAATGATAACCTCCTCCAGCCTGTATCTGGGGATGGCTACCAAGAAATCTTTTGTCAGCGGTTGCTGAAAAATTTTCAACTCACCTGTCTTTGTTGGAACGTCTCCTTGGCGACGCTGAATATTTGCTGGTTAGTCAACTCCAGGAAAATGATTCTAAGCATCAAATTTTGTTTCCCTTAAAGCCTCACAGACCCCATCGATTCCTGGGAATATAGAGCCCGCAGTAATACCCATGAACTTGAGATCCTTCATCGCCTCCTCCCTGTCTATGTAGGGTATGTCCACTGCATGAATGTATTTGGTGCTATTCATCTGTTCGCGAAAAAGGAGATGGCTCTCGATATCCGCAACATTGGTGACAGTAGTTACTGCCTGCTGCGGCGATTGCCTGGGATTATTCACTGACAAAAACTCCATCACCGAAAGATGGGGCCGAGGCAAGACGAGTTGTGTCAGCTGGTTGAAGTCCAACTTCCATGCTTCAGCGTCGAAAAGAAAAATTCTCACGTGGCCTTCTTCTTTCGAGTTTTTTTTAACATCGCGAAACGCGAAAAAAGCAGCTACGTAGGGAGAGTAGGACCAATCAAGAAGCGGTGTCGGATAACCATGGTGCTGTAATAGGTTGAGAAATGCACCGTTTTGGTCTGGCACAGTCAAATCAAATAAGTGATCAGTTAGACCGCTCAGTTGCCTATGCAGAGTGCGAACATCAGTGTTGATAAACTGATTTATTCGATATCGTCCTCGGCGATGAAATGATGTCCTGAGTGGCCAGTCTTGTGCCTGTCCACGGAAGAGAAAATTCGAGTCGGCAAAGTCCGAAAGGTTGGCCTTAAACTCGCCCCATCCCAATACGCCTGCTTTAATTTTAGACCGTTTAGGTGCATAAAACCTGGAAGCAACACCGCTGAACCGATCTGGACTATCAACCGATTGGAGAGATAAATTACCCCCCTTTAAGCTTATATCGACATCAAGTTCGTCATTGTGAAAGACAGATTCTGGATAAAGATGCTTAATCGAATCCCATTTTGCTTGTTGCGCACTTCTGGGATCAAACGGGTTCACAAATGCCTTTACACGTTGTTGGTTCCCCTTATCGATAGTTGCCGCATATCCAATTGAAGCAGGAATGTCACTATCGAAGGGTGCAATGTAGACTTCACACTCGAAGTGGTCACCCACCTCATCGATATTGACTAGCATGTCTCCTTCAACGTTTTGTACCCTGTATGTCCCTGTCCACTGACCTCGCACGTCAATTGTCTCCTACTTAGTTAATACTGGGCACCTCAAAAGCCCAATCACCCCACCGACCGCATGACCCTACAATCTCTACCTGATCCAGGATGGGTTCTACTCCGTTTCTGCGCCAGATCATGAACCCCCCTATGGCACAGTGTGCCTCTTTTTAAAAGTGTTCGCACTAAAGGGGTAGAACCCCTTCTCGGTGATTTTCCGGAATCGGTGTTCACATTCCCAGTACCGGTGTTCACGCTCGCTGGAATACGCGCGCAGGAGGACTCTTGTGAAAGGCGCGAGGATAAACCCTCAATTGTATGCTATACCCTCCCCATGCGTCGCAACGAATAGTCTGCGATCGTCTTTTAGGCTTCCATGAGCTGAAACAAGAATCTTTCTAATAGTTAAAAAGTGTTCAAAGGAGTGAGTATTCGATGGCCCACCAACAGTCCCCAGAACTCCTGCCAGTTCAACAAACAGTGACGGTTAGCGATTTAAGTCGCAGTCCTACTCGTTGTTTTCAGGATCGCACAGTAGCTGTTACTAAGAGGGGAAAAACGATTGGCTATTTGCTCAGCCCAGCACTGCTCGAACGTGGCTTGGCCTTACTTGCTGAAACCGAGGACCCAAATGGGACTCACTGATGCCTGGCTTCAAAGTGTTAGTTCAAAACCATACCCATGAAAGCGTTGTAACAGCAGGGGAATTGGAGGTAGAAATGGTAAAGATGCTGCTGCAAGGCAAAATAGCCAGAGACACCAGCAGAAGAGCAAGCATGATTAATGTGACTCCGCCTTTGACTTTTCACCAAAAGCGTCTTTGACCATGGCGCTTCGGGCTTCATCCAAATCCATCGTCAAGGTGCCTCGACCCACAACCTTCATGGACACTATGGAATTGTCGTTGAGCAGTTCGATGATTTCCCTTTCTTCTGGGGAGAGACGCCGTTTTAACCACTTGCTTACGAATTCAATGGCCATATTTAGTCTCCTGAGTCCATTTTTTCTCATTTTAACAAAGGTTTCCACACAGTTTTCGCAGGAGCAACAACACGTTTCTCCATACCTTCGCCCCGATAAGTCCCATTTCTGGCCAGAAAAACTTGACTCTTAAGTTCTTCCAAAACGTGACTTGTGCAGCAAAGCCCATCAAAAATCTGCGTTTGACGAAGGTGTCCTACTGGAACTTTTGGTTTCATGATCAAATTTCCTCGTGTTACTACCAATTATTTTCATATTTGATCAAAACTTCTTATAACAAAATGCGATATATAATATTTTATATATAATTAATTATACATTTAGAATTCATGTATTTACCATGATGAACACTTCGAAAATCATAATATTATAAAAATTAAATATATGATTTTTAAGGTTTTTATATAAAATCTAGTATGGACGCAGATAATTTGTAGCGCTAGTCTTTCCCCAAGTTGAGGATTAAGACATGCCTGTAAAAAATCGCGAAAAGTATTCCCGGATTAAACCTGCCATCGAGTTCTACTCGAAGAAAAACCGAGGACAGATGTTCTGTGAGAGCAGAACCGAAGTCGGTGCTTTATACGAATTAGAATTTGATACAACTATCCGTCGCTACCAAACCCAACCGGACACATTCTCTTACCGAAGAAACGGCTGTAAGCGACGCTATACCCCTGACGTTCTTTGTGAGGGCACTGACGGACGATTCTGGTTTGAGGAAATTAAGAGCTGGAGGGGTGCGAACGCGCCACTTTTCCAGAACAAACATCAATTTCTGACCGAACTATTTAATGACGTCCTTGGCGTTCCTTTGAAACTGCGCCTATCGACGGCTCCCTACAACTGTAAATGGCGAGGGAACCTGGCGTTCCTGTACCGATACCTGGGATACCCATTCTGTGACACGGCCTATTCCGCGCTTGGATCGGTTCGGGAACCCACCACGGTTCAAAGTGTTCTCGCCCGCTCCAATGGAGTAAGGCTTGATTTAAACACAGTCTATGCTGGTCTCGCTCAAGGACTGCTCGGTTTCGACAGTCGCCAACAAATTGGCCCTTGGACAACCGTATGGGGGGCTGACTATGCATAAGTCATTGTTTGCTCCGGGTAGCCGTATTGTCTTGGACGGTAAGAACGCCATTATCGCTAACGAGAATGAAGACTTTTTTATCCTATTTACGGAGGACGCCGCGCAGAAGGAAGTTTCGAAAAAGGTACTTCAGATCGCTTACCAAGAGGGGCGAATGCGTTTTAACGTCGACAGCCCAGACTCAGAAATCGCTCGAAAGCCTTTTTTGACGACGAAAGAAGCAAAAGAAGCTGCGCGCTTGCTCGCCTATCTTGAGCCCATGACCCACTACGACAACACCGGCAGTACAAATACCGCCGCAACAGTCATTAAAGACGTAGTGAAAAAGCACGGAGATGCCGTAAACCCAGTGCCTCGTCCGATCACTCTGTATAAGTGGTTTAGAAAGTGGACACAAGCTGGCAAAGATATATTGGTCTTTTTCCCCGCTGGCAGAACGTCGAGGAGGAAATCTTCGATCGCACCTGAGTATCTGGAGTTGATGACCAATACTATTGATGAGCTGGTACTAACTCGCAATCACTGCACAGTTGCCAGAGCCTACCGCGAATTTCGGTGCCGAGCGAAAGCTCTTGAGTCCAAGAATCGCATTCCAAGTCAGCAGGCTTTTTACGACCATTTCCATCGAACCGACCCGCGAATCAAAATCAAAAAGCAGCAGGGAAACTCTGCGCTTGTCGAGGCAACTCGAATTGCTCTGCGGACCTACGAGGTGCGACACCCTCTTGAACGAGTAGAAATTGATGCTGTCCATGTGACCATGGCCTTGCTGGACGAGCATCTGACATTGATTGCTAATCAGTTGGTTATTTACCTTGCGATAGACGTTTACTCCAAAGCGATCGTTGGCTTTGCGATGCAATACGGGTTCAATAAATCAGAGAATGCCGAGGGAGTGACTGAATGCCTGAAGTCAATATTGCACGATAAGCATCATGACTTTCCGTATCTCACCAAACCCTGGCCAGGCGGAAAGCCGACAACCATTGTCGGTGATCCTGGCACCGCGATCATCTCTGAGTCGTTCACGAACCTCGCTGGGCATTACCAGATTCACCGAGAGGTAACCGAGGCTCGACAAGGCTGGAAAAAACCCCACATCGAAAGCTATTTCAAAGTTCTAAGAGCAGATTTTCTACAACGACTGAGGGGCTATGTTCCTAAACGATCTCCCGGCTTCAAACTGGACCATAAACTCAAGGACATACGGGGTTTCATGGCCCATGAAGTCGAAAAAATGATGATTACCTATTTGGTCGAAGGCTATAACCATGCGGCTCAACCAAAGCTCAATGGTATGACGCCTCATGAAAAATGGCTGGAGGGCGTTGAGAAATATGGCGAACCTGAGATGGTTGATGATTTGAGCTTTGCAAACTCATTTGGTGGCACCCTGACTAAACGTGTACTTGATCCGAACAAGGGTATCTATCAAAACAAACTTCGCTACCACTCTGTTGCACTACAGAATCTCTATTTTGAGTCAGTCAAAAAATACGGTGAAAAATGCAAGGTTGAGGTGCGCTCGTCATCGCAAGATCTGACGCAAATCATGGTTCTTGACCCTAAATCGAGGACGTATTTATCCGTCCCCTGCACAAAGGATCTTCCCGAGGGTATGACCTTGACGAAGTTTAAGGCGCAGTCGAAGGTGGTCCAGCAATGGACACAGAAAGACACACTCAAGGACTCAGCTGAATTCGAAAATTCCCAGTCTCGTGTACGACAAATCGAGGGTTCTAAGCGAAGCCGCAAACAGCCTGAAGCAACTGAAGCACAGTTGATTACGGACCAGCAGCTGGAGGGTTACTTTTCTCAGGGGGAGAAGAACTCAGATCTGACGAAATCTGTCTCAGTGGCTATTCCAGAACCTCTCATCGGTGCAACCGAATCAGACCCGGAGCGAGCAACTCTGCCGGAAGCGCCCAACGACCGAAAAATGACGGTCAGGAGGCGTAACTCATGAGCCGCATTAACGAGAAACGAGAAGCTTTTCTGGATACCATCATCGAACACCCGGCCTTTGGCCAAGCCCTGGATGCCATTAAGCGAATCCACGCAAATCGGGGGCCGAGGGCGAAAGGAACGATTGTTTACGGTGATTCCGGTGTGGGGAAAACCACGCTAATCGATGAGTACCTCATGGAAAACCCAAGGGTTGAAGAAAGGGATCGCACACGCATTCCAGTTGTGAAAATTGAGACTCACAGCGGCCAGACCGACAAGATGATTGTACAAGAGGTCTTACATGCCCTGAATTGGCCCTACCCCTCAACCGCAACGATGCCCAAGCTGTTTGCTCTCATGAAGAAGGCATTCAAAGAACTTGGTGTGGAACTGGTTTTTTTTGATGAATTCCAGGAGGTGTTGCCTCAGAAAACAAAAGAATTCCCGCAAATTGTGCGCTTCATTAAAAGGGCTATGAATGAGACCGGCGTGCCCTGGATACTTGTCGGCACGGATCAAGTTCAGTCGACGCTCGAGTTGGGCGGTAACCAGATGCGTCGTCGTTTTAAAGGAGCCTATCACCTCCGGGCGTTTTCAATTCGGTCTCGTGAAGATTACTTGGTTTTTCGAGATTACATTGATCTCTTGCAACAGGCGCTCCCCTTTCACTGCAAGCATTTGACCGAGGAAAACAATCTCCTTCGGCTGTACTGCGCAACCCTCGGGGTACCCGGGTTTATCGCCAATCTACTTGATGAGTTGATCGACTTTCAGAAGGATGACGAGGTAATCACCCTCGATCACCTGGCTCAAGCGCACCAAAGGGCATTTGTCGGGTCAGGCGACACCACGGCAGGCGCTTTTCTTTCCCAAAATCCGTTTCTTTTGCCGATTGCAAAAGTGAAAGAAATTGCGGGGAGGTTGTGATGCAGCTTCCATATCGACCACTACCCAGTCCGGATGAGAGTCTACCGGGATTCAGTGTGAGATTAGCCACAATCTATGGCTTCAGAAGCCCGGACGCTTTCTCTCGCCAAGTCTTCGGTGATTCACTACCTCGTTTCTTGCCGGATAAGTCCGTTTCAATGGATAAATGGCTGGATTCGCTTGAGAGCATTTATGGCTGTAATCCTTCATCCCTTAGCGAGCATTTTGTTCATCTAAGGCAGAAATATCAGTGTGAGGATTCGCGACGGATCATAACGGACATCACTATTGGCTCACCGAGAATCTGCGAGCATTGTCTTTCAGAAAGCCACTACCATCGCTTTGAATGGCAGATCGCTCACCGGATTGTTTGCGACCTGCACGTCAGTCCAATCCTGGATTCTTGTCCTGAGTGCCAGTGCTCGTTCAAGTGGGACGAGAATATCCTCAGTGGCTGTAAAAGCTGTGGATACATTTGGGGATCAAGGGGCCCAAACCCTCAGCAATGGCAAGACTACCTGAAGGCGCAACAGTCGGTCTCTGATCTAGACAGGCTGTATCGGGGCTACCTCCATTCTGCGTTCAGTAAAGGGCACAGTGTCTGGCCTAGAGCCCAGGTTCCTTACGATCCAAAGCTACATTCTCAGCTTATGCAAAGCGCTTACCGTTTGGTTTGTGATCCAGAGTGGAACGAAGCGCTGTCCAGGAGGTATCACTCCCTTCGACCAGAGGGCCATTTTGATAACGGTTTAGCTGAGACGCATGCCTTACGAATAAAGAACTTGGCGAGCCCAATTGCAGCGGCACATGTGTCCTTCGGCGAGGATAAACCGGTCTTACCCGACGTTCCTGAATTGGTGATACCGAAAAAACATCAAAAGCACTTTATATCGGTGCAAGCCGAGGATATCTGTGAGTCCGATACTGTAGCGGCAGTATTAGGACTGTCCATTTCTCAAGTTAACCAACTAGTCTCCAGGAACGTCATTCGGTGTCTATCAACATCACAGATTCTTCGGGACCGCGTTTTCAACTTAAGAGAGGTATCCGATGATATTTCGCATCTCTTTGGAAAGGTATCTCCCGAACCGGCGGAAAAAATCAGTAGGCTTACTATCGATGAAGCGGATGGCATAGTACAGAGGTACGGATTCGACCTGGTGGACTGCATCGAATGGCTACATTCGGGAAGCTTATCTTTCTCATTGACCAATGCTCCAGGGTGTTTGGCACGAATTAGGATCGAAAGGGAGACACTCATTGAGCACTGCGAGTCCTCGTTCATGAGACGAGCCGCTGATGAAGAGTTGGACCGCTTGACCGTAATGAAAATGCTTGCGGTGCCGGAAAATGTACTCGATTTTCTCGGCAAAGAGGGAATGCTGCCAAGTGAGCGGTGGTACGGTCCTGGTGTTCGCTACGAATTCAGCACTATCAAAGAATTCTTGAGTAGTTACCGCATTGCCAGACGGGAATCATTCATCCAAGGAATCCCAACTTCAGAAATATGGAAACGACTCAGTCCTTCAAAGGCCGATGTGCTTTTGACAGAACTGCCAGGTGGGCATTTTGTGGGTATTGTTAAACGGGACAAACTGCCAGTGAGCGAGGCGGCGTAAATGACGGACGATGACAAGCAGAAAAGCGGTGTTTCCTCAATGTCAGCTTTTAAGGCCAGAAGAGGTCTTCGACGGTTGCTTGATGAATATGCCGCATCTCTACCGCCGCCATCGTCACGATTCCCCTATCTCATTTTTCTCTATCCAGAAGATCTGGCTGTCGATTCGCGACACCTTCTTTTCGAACAGCTTAACCGGCGTGCCCACAAATTCGGTCAAACCTTGGTCATCACTGACGTCGGTTTTGATCGGGGTGGGTTCTACGTAAATTTTGACGAGATCGGCTCGTGTGACAAAGATCCGGATTACGACGATCTAATCGATAATTGGAACGCTGCTCTCAAGTGACACCCGCCAACCGCTGCGATCTGTAGCGGCACTCCCTCTCCCCTTCGCAACCATTCCGAATTGACACTATCCTGATAGCAGTCCTTTCAAAACCAACGTCTTTCAGAGCTATTTGCCATTCACTGCGGTAATGCTATATTACTTTAAGTGAACCGCCTATATTCATGTTTTTAAATATTTTTAAAGGAAAAAAACTTACGTTTTAGCTTTATTTTTTCGAATAACTTACGCTTTAGCTTTAAGGAAAAATTTACGCTATCTGTATTCTCTTTCTAAGTCCCTGATTCCACGATACCCAAAATTTCCAGCCAAAACGTAATCACCACAAAAAAAAGCCCGTGGCTTTTGGGCGCACGGGCTTTGTTGCGAGGCTGGCTCAGAAATTGAACTGAACACCCAGGCCTATACCGTCTACGGTAACGTCGCTGTCATCGTAGTAGCGCATATACTCGAGATTACCGGACAGATTCTGCGCCATCTCGAAGTTTACGCCGGCACCGTAAGAGAAATCTGACTCATCGTCTGAACGGTTACCAACCTCAAGTTCAACTCGAGTGAAACCGAGAACTGCATATGGCGTAAACGGGCTTTCATTAACCATATTGAAGGTAGCGTAGCCGCCAAAGAAGTTGTCGAGCTTTACATCAACTCCGGCAATTTTATCGTCGTCTACACCAAAGCCGGCGCGCGCTTCCAGGCCAATATATTCATTTGCCATTACTCCAACTTTGCCGGACAGAGTTCCAACGTCTGCGTCAGCGAGTCGCCCGTCAATGTTTATAAAGGTGTAGTTCAGCCCTGCATACAGCGCTCCAACGCCAGACTTGTACATATCTGCGGCCGATGCTGTGCCTGCCGTAGCGATACCAGCGGTAGCAATAGATGCGATCAGCAAGTTTTTTCTAATAGTCATCAGCACTTCTCCTCAAAATAAACAGCGTTGTTTTCCATCTCCCTATAATCTGACCCATCAAATGTGTGATAGCCATAGATGAAATCCAAATTTACGGCGTTTTAACCTTCCGTTAACCTTGCCTTCTGCCCTCTCTTTGCTTGCTGACGCTCGATACCCAACACTATTCCGGTAACGGAATAAACTCTTCCTCATCACCCGGCACCTTTGGAAACGTCTGAGCTTTCCACTGGGCCTTGGCTTGCTCAATGCGTTCGCGACGGCTGGAAACAAAGTTCCATTCCATGTAACGCTTGCCCAGGTTCTCACCGCCAACAATCGCAATGCGGGCATCGCGTTTTGCAGTTAGCTCAAGCCCAGGTTTATCGGACAACACTGCCATGGCGAACTCGGGTATTGTCGTGTCTCCGGCGCACAGTTCGCCTGCAGCGATGTAAACTGCACGCTCGTCTGCATCTGGCACTTTGATGCTTTGCCCGGCCTTCAGATGTGCTTCAACGTAAAGAGTGTCTGCAAACACTTTCACTGGCGACGTTTTACCGAAAGCGCTGCCCATAATGACTCGAATGGGCACCTCGTTTACATCAACCCGAGGGATGTCAGCACTCGCATAATGATAAAAAGCCGGGTCGATCTCTTCATCTGCTTCAGGCAGCGCCATCCATAGCTGGAGACCGTGCAGGCGATGTGTTGTTGCCGTAATTTCTGGCCGCTCTCGCTCAGAATGGGTAATACCTTTGCCTGCAACCATTAGGTTAACGTCGCCTGGGCGAATGGGCTGAAGACTTCCCAGTGAATCCCGGTGCAGAATTTCACCTTCAAAAAGGTATGTAACGGTGGCCAGGTTGATATGGGGGTGTGGTCGCACGTTGATGCCGTCACCGGCGGCAAACTCCGCAGGTCCCATATGATCAAAGAATATCCAGGGACCAACCATACGTTTCTGAATAGTTGGGAGCACGCGTCTTACTGAAAAACCGCCCAAATCCCTGTCGCGAGGTTCAATCAATAGCTCAACCTCCTTACACCCGGCAGGTTCCGAACACTCCTGGTCGAAAGCTTCGTCCGGGCGTTTCGTAAGATTGCTCATTACTAATCTCCTGTAAAAATTAAAGTTGCCAAGTGTGGCCGCCCTCACCTGTGCATTTGGTTCTACTAACTCACGGACTGGGTTATTCCCAGCTGGCTATTAACTGCATCGCGAATCTCCCGGTATCGATCAGGCTGAGCGATCAAAGCGTCGAGATTATCCTCGGGAAAGATCCGTTTTTTCTTTGCTTGCACATCTTCTTCTGAAAAAACAGACGGTAACATCAGTTCCAGGCAACGCAAGATTACCTCCGGTGAAACCGATGCGCCCGGTGAGGCTCCCAGTAATGTACCGTAGGATTTATCCTTGGATACCAGAATTTCAGTGCCCATCTGCAAGTCGCGATCTTTAATGATTTGTACCCGCTGGCCAGCCTCAATAGCCTTCCAATCAAATCTCTTGCTTAGTCCGGGAGCAAAGTCTTCCAACTCTTCAAACAGGCTTTTTTCACCTTTAAAGGTTTCTGAAATCAGGTATCTGACCAAGTGGGAGTGTCGCATGGCGACGTTAAGCAAACTGGGAATGTCGTGCAGCCGGATTGAGGTAAGGTAGTCAAAAAATCCACGACCCTTCTCGAGCGCAGGTTTGAACGAGGCGAATGGTCCAAACAGCAAATAGTATTTGCCATCTACTGACCGTAAATCCAAGTGCGGAACAGACATGGGAGGCGCCCCAACCTTGGCTCTTCCGTAGGTTTTTGCCTTGTAATTCTGCGCCTGTTCTTCGCTGATTTCGGCCTGCAAAAATCTCCCGCCAACAGGAAAGCCGGCATATCGATTCCGGGAGGGTAAATGGCTTCTTTTCAGTAACGGGAACGCGCCACCGCCGGCGCCTACAAAAAGCACATCAGCCCGGTATTGAACAGTTCGCCCGTTTTTACTGGCGTTTATAACCCAGCGCCCGGTGGGGCTCCGGTGAGCCCGTGTAACATGAGTGCCGTACTCGACTTTAACGCCCAGATTTGCCACCGCATAGGCCGCCATTTGTTCTGTTAAAGAGCCAAAGTTAACGTCCGTGCCTGTCTCAATAACGGTGGCCGCCATTTTTTCATGGCGAGGGCGGCCGTCCATTGTCAGGGGAATCCAGCTTTTAATTTCGTCGAAGTCATCGGAGTAACGCATCTGCTCAAAAAAGTGGTGCGCGGACATTTCCTGGAACCGCAACTTCAATTCATCAATGGCTGACTCGGAAACAAGGGTGCAGTGCTTGGTCTGATTGATAAAGCTTGTAGGCTGATTGATGGCCCCCTTTTTAACCAGATAAGCCCAAAACTGCTTGGCTACGTTGAATTGGGCGTGGATTTTCAAGGCTTTTTCAACGGAAAGGACTTCGCCATCCACAGGCGTATAGTTTAGCTCGCAGTTTGCCTCGTGCCCGGTTCCCGCGTTGTTGAATGCCCACGAGTTACCAGCTCCAGCGCTGTCGAGCCTTTCCAGAATGGTTATGTCGAGATTGGGCGCCAGCTCCTTTGCCAGGGTGGCAAAGGTGGTACCCATAATCCCTGCGCCAATGATAATTATGTTCATGATGTCGATCCGCCAATTTCAATGTTTCTGATGTCAGTCAGTCGAGCTTTACTCATAACCCACTGCCCAACTGGCACGGCCAAGCTCTATTGCACGTTCAACGTCTGCCCCGGGAACCATAGGCAGCTCTCCCCTTTCTATTGAATCATAGTGAAAGACACACTGGCGTTATGCAAATTCGACAAACGGTGATAATGCCTTGATGACGGTGAAATGTGCCGATCTAGAGAAAACTGCTTCGGTTTCTCGTCGAACGTAGCTACACAAGGTGTAGTGGCGAAATAAGAGTTGGGGCCAGCCAGGCACTCCCACGCACTACTGGAAGAGAACTATTCCGCCCATTTCGTTTCTAATTGCAACTAATAGGGCTATATTGAATTCAGAGCACGACCAAATCGCTCAGTTTCTCGGTGCATTTTTAATGCTAGCGCCTTGTCTGGGTTAATCAGCAAGGAGGATAGTAGATGTCTATAGCATCAGAAAAACAAATGCCCGCAGCGATAGAGGCCTGGCTTGATCCAGAGATGGACTCTGTAAAAGGAACAGAGACACCGAAGGATCTCAACAAAGGTTACATTGCCCTGCTCGGTTGGAGTGTCAACGCCATCAAGGCAGCGCAAAAGTTTGATCGCCGCTATATCGTGGTTGCCCCGGAATGGGCCGCAGATTTTTGTACCGCAAACAAGATACCTTTCATCCCCTGGGATTTTCTCCGTTTGAATGATCGATCCTTTGAGATTGCGCAAAGGCTAAAGGAGGAAGGCGTAGACGTTGCAATACCGCTATTTGAAGAAACCGTCGAGTGGTCCGGAAGGTGATCTACACCACCAATGCCATTGAATCGCTGAACAGCGTGATCCGCAAAGCGACCAAGCGCCGCAAGCTGTTCCCCAGTGATGACTCGGCACTGAAAGTGGCCTTCCTGGCGATCCAGCAGGCCTCGAAGAAATGGACCATGCCGATCCGGGATTGGAAGCCGGCATTGAATCGTTTTATTATCGAATTCGGTGACCGCCTGGACGGCCACCTGTAATGGGGTGGGCAGTTACACAGATTTATTTACAGGCTCCCCATGCATCCTTAGCTCCACTCGCACATACCCACGGCATCTGTTTGCTGTGGGTATGTGCAGAATTAACTCGCTCCATCTGCCTTAACAATGTTCGCCTGTTGCTTGTCTGCAAGCTCCTCCAGATTCATGTACTCACAGTCTTTTTTGGCAATAAAGCTGTCAGCAGAATCGATCAGGATATTGTCATCCTTCATAAATCTGCGGCCAAGCAAAACCGGGTAAGAAAAATTTCCCCTGTCGGTGAGGGAGAACTGGGTTTTGTGGTTGGTGCCTGCAATGCAAAAATCCAGCATCACAACATAACGTCGTTGGGATGGAGCTCCTTTGCGCTTTATAAGCACTGTGCGCTCTACAGGTCGCTCCAGCTCAAGAATCACCTCTTCGTGATCTATCGTGCTGTCATCTGTTATGGGGTGATCTTTATGGTCGGCCAGAGGAATCTGGAATCTCACCCATTTCTGATCGTCTTGCTTGAACTCTTCCACATTCACCGCGTGGAGTGAGGAAGTCTTTGCACCTGTATCCAGCCGGGCTTTTAGCCTCAGGCCGGTATCGTTCATCACCACCCACTCCACAAAGCCGAGTGTTTCGGGAACAGGTACGACGCTTTTGTCTGCTTTCTCGGCGAAAGCTGTGGCGGGAACAATAAGCGCGGTAGCAAGACCTAAAGGGATCAGAAACCTCATTCAATTCCTCCAGCAAATGATTGTAAATCCGGGAAAAAAGATAAGAAATAATCCTCTAGCTCTGAATGCAAAGGCCGTATTTCGTCAATGATTCCGGCAAATGAATTTTGAAAGCGTATGCGTGCGGCCACCCTGTCCAGGGCGTAACCGATGTTATCTAGATCCCGATAGGAGCCAAACCAGTCGTGGGAAACAAGATGTCGGGCGGTTTTGGTCATATCCGGTGACATGAGGTTTTCGTTATTCTGCAGCTCTGCATAAACGTTACTGATAAAGGTGTTCTGATCGGCATTAGTGAACTCGCTCCAATGCTGTAAAAGAAAGTGGTCATAGAGGATATCCAGCGCGATCCCGGAAAACCTGCGGCGCTGGGCAGAAAAAAGCCGCTTGCTGGCCAGTACGTCGGGGTGTTTATCGGTAAAGCTGTCTACCGCCAGGTGATGTCGAACCCCTAACCTTACAGAAGATGGGAGTGCTGCTACGTCGACACCGCGGGCGAAATCCCCAAGCATGCTACCCACCCGCGCTTCAGGCGAGTCGGGGGCAAGAAAAAGATGCGCAAGGTGGTTCAATGTTGTTCCCCGGTTCCAGAGCTGTGTTATTCAGACTGCAACAAACTGCCCGGCATTTCCACACCAGGAATGCTAAAAAGCCCTTTGCTGACGGTGTTTTAATACTTGGGTAATCCTGCTGCAAACCGTGAGTTTTCTTGCGGTTGAGCGCCCCCGGAGGTATTCTGACGCCCTCTCTCGGTTCAGCTAGCTCGGGCATCCATTGAGAAACCTCTACCCTGTTATTTTTATTGTAAGTCTCATGTTTGTGCTGCTAAGCATATTCATGACGCTGCCTGTGTTTTTGATGCTGGGCTCGGATGCGCCGAATGCAGCGTCGTTTGTAGAGTCCGCGGCCATCGTTTTCGGCATAGGGCTGTTCGGCATTGCCACTACTTACCGACAGCCCCGCGATCTGAAACCACGGTACATGTTCGTGCTTACCGTGTCGTCCTGGTTCATTATCGCCCTGCTCTCTGCACTTCCCTTCTACCTTAGCGATGACGGCATTTCTGCTGCAGATGCGTTTTTTGAAGGTGCTTCAGGCATCACAACTACAGGCGCTACGGTATTCAGTGGCCTGGACACCATGGATAAAGACCTGCTTCTCTGGCGCTCGATTCTGCAGTGGATTGGCGGCATAGGGATAATCGGCATGTTCGTAGCCGTGCTTCCATTCCTGCGTGTAGGCGGCATGCGCCTGTTTGCCACCGAGTCTTCAGAATGGACAGACAAAGCGCTTCCAAGAATGAAAACCCTGAGCCGTGGGCTGCTCTTTGTTTACCTCGTGTTCTCAACAATCGCAGTTGTTACATACTGGCTATCCGGAATGTCACTGTTCGACGCGTTTAACCATGGCTTAACCAGTATTGCGACCGGGGGGTTCTCCACGTCGGATATGAGCATGGGTAAGTTCAACGATCTGATCCTTGTGGAAGCCTCGTTTTTCATGATGATTGGCAGCCTGCCATTCTTTCTTTTTGTCAGAGAGATGCATGGTCAGCGCGGAGTGTTATTCAAAGACCAACAGGTGAGATTGTTTCTCACCATATTACTGGTTGTGCCGGCGCTTCTCACCCTATACAGGTGGGCGGTTTCACCGGTGCCTTTTGACCCGGTTCATAATTACATAGCAACCTTGTTTAACGTGACCTCGGTGGTGACGACAACCGGTTATGCCTCTGAAGACTATTCCGCCTGGGGGCCACTGGCGTTCGTATTGTTTTTCTTCCTGATGTTTATTGGCGGCTGTTCCGGCTCAACGTCAGGCGGCATGAAAATTTTCCGCTTTCAGCTTTCTCTGATTGTGCTTCGTGAGCAGTTAATCCGTTTGCTGCACCCACGGGCGGTACTCTCCCGTAACTACAATGGGCGGGCCGTCAGTGATGACATTATCGCGTCTATGATCGCCTATACGTTTATCTTTCTGTTGTGCCTGCTTTTGATCACAGTATCTCTGGCAGCCATGCAGCTCGACTTTATCACGTCGTTGTCAGGTGCATTGACGGCACTCACCAACGTAGGCCCTGGGTTGGGGGACATCATCGGTCCTGCGGGGAACTTTGGCCCATTACCGGATGCCGCCAAATGGATTCTGGCGGTTGGCATGTTAATGGGACGATTGGAAATTCTTAGTGTGGTGATTGTGCTCTCACCGGCATTCTGGCGCAGCTAACCTTTTATCTCTGAACCTGAATGCCGGCACGTTTTAATGGTTTTTAGAGGGCGTGCTTGTGAATGAAGCGCCCGATCTCCTGAATTTCCTCAAGGCACACACTGTGCTCCATAGGGAAGGTCATGTACGCCGGCTCGTAGCCCATTTCCTTGAGTGCCTCCACACTACGCACACCAAGCGATTCCTGAACCATTGGGTCAAAGGTTCCGTGATAAATATTGATTGGAATACCGGCGTTTGCTTTGGAAGGCTTTACCGTTTTCGCTGTGGCGAAGTAGGTGGAAAGTGCCAGAATGCCTGCCAGACGTTTCGGGTATGTCAGGCCAAGCTCATAAGCAACCGCCCCACCCTGTGAAAACCCTGCAATAACGATGTTCTCGGAAGGAATACCGCGTTCAATTTCCCGATCAACCAACTTGCCCACGGCGCGGGCCGATGCCATCAATTGGTCGGTATCTACAATTCGGTCAATATCCATCGCTTTGATGTCATACCAGGCTGGCATGGACATTCCGCCATTGATGGTGACCGGCAGATTGGGCGCGTGGGGGAAGATAAAACGTACCGCTGCATCGTCTGGCAAACCCAACTCTGGCACTACCGGTTCGAAATCATGCCCGCTTGCGCCAAGGCCATGCAGCCAGATAACAGCAGCGGTGGGATTGGCTCGGGTTTCCAGCTCGATATATTGAAGATCCTGCACGCAGTACCTCGTTTTCTGAAAGGGAGATTGTTGTCCGGATTATTCCGGTGCGTTTAACCTGGCGTTTGCATCCAGTGCGCTTTGAACCGGATTAGCATACATATCCAACAGATAGGGTCGAATTGCCGGATCACAAGCTTCGAGTCTTCTTTCCATTTCCGCGCGCGCGGTTTGAATCTCGGCTTCTGACCAGTTTTCGGCGGTTACCACTGACTCTCGAACAACATCCAGGCTGTAAGCGCCCTCAGCATTCTGGCCGCGCATCTCGTAGGCGATCAGGTTAGAGGCGTGCAGGCGATAATTTGCGTGCACCTCGGTGTCGATCACTGCAGCAAGTTCTTTGGCGTTCTCGGGCGCATCGAGAATGGGGGCGCCAAAATGGACGTGCACATGGCCCTTGAACTGGGTCAGCCCTTTCATGATTTGCTCGGTATCTTCACCTTCTGCTTTTTTGTAGCTACCACTGCGGGCTTTTGTTTCCAGTTCGCGGGCTTTATCAGCGTCGCAAGGATCGTATTCGTAGGATATGGACACCGGAACAATGCGGAGCTTGTTCATGGCTTCTGCAAAGCTCAACCCGCTCTTTTTACAACTCATGTAAAACATCTTGATGATTGCCGGGTCGGTAAAATCACGACCGTCTTTAGCGCGCCCTTCTCGCTGGGCAATCCAGATATTCTCGTTACTGGCAACGCTGTAGTTGATAAATCCAGAGAGGGTGATATATGCGTCACGCATTTCCCTCGGGCTGGTCATGTCACGGCGCACAATAAAGCTCTTGTTAAGCCGCATCATCTCAGCAAATACACGGTTTGCGAGCAGGTTGTCACCAATGGCGATCCGAGTGGTACGCAAGTCGTTATGGAACAACAGGTAGTTCACCACCATGGGATCAAAAACAATATCCCTGTGGTTGGATATGAAAAGATAGGCGCCCTGCTTGCTCAAATTCTCCAGGCCGCTGGTGGTTACACGGGCCGTTGTGCTTTCAATCAGTTCACCGATATAGCCAGAAAGCCCAGCCTGCAGATCATCTACCTTTGTGAAGTGTCCAAATCGGCTGGAAAGCCAGCGTCGCGTAAAAAATCGCAAAGGTGCCGGGGCCCAGCGTGCAAGTAAGGGCGACTTGAAGCGCCCGACCATATCCAAAAACTCATGGTCGTTAACCAACCGTTGAATCGCCGGGCCGGTTTCTTCGTCCGAATAGGGACGGATGGCGTCAAATTCCTGCATGGCTGCCCTGTTGTTGTGTGTATCGATTATCTTGAGCTGTTAAACCTAGGCTTAAAACCGCGATATTGTATCGGTTTTCCCGTGGGTTTGCTTCCCAAAAACACGGCTTGTCCGGCCATTCCTTGCGGTGAATCTGGTATGATCCGCTACCTGATTTCACTCCAGCCTCGCGATTGACCGGTTATTCTATGTATCCCGACCAGGACTTTGAACAGCTTTCTGCCGAGAGGCCCACAACTTCTGGCAGAAGCCCCGAACAGGTATTGCACGAAGTGTTCGGGTACGAATCCTTCCGCCCTCTGCAAGGAGATATCATCCATGAGGTGGTGTCTGGTGGCGATGCCTTGGTGCTTATGCCCACCGGCGGCGGTAAATCTCTTTGTTATCAGGTGCCTGCGCTTGTTCGCTCCGGTACGGCGATAGTTATCTCGCCACTGATCGCCTTGATGCAAGATCAGGTTGCTGCACTGCGTGAACTGGGAGTGAAAGCGGCCTTTCTCAATTCCACAATGGATTTCGAGCAGGCGCGCGCTACCGAGTACGCACTTGGCACCGGTGAGCTTGATCTTCTTTATTGTGCACCTGAGAGGCTCATACAGCCCCGTACTCTGCAACTACTGCACGATGCGTCCATTTCGTTATTTGCTATCGACGAGGCCCACTGCGTTTCCCAATGGGGGCATGACTTCCGTTCTGATTATCTGCAGTTGGCGGTGCTCGCTAACGAATTCCCAAACATCCCCAGGATTGCGTTAACGGCCACGGCCGATGAGCGCACCCGCAAAGAGATCGCGGAGCGCCTGTCCCTCACCGAGGCGCGGCACTTCATTAGCGGTTTTGATCGCCCTAATATTCAGTATCGAATAGCGCCTAAGATTAACGCAAACAAGCAGTTGCTTGATTTTATTAAAGCAGAACATGAAGCCGACTGTGGCATAGTTTATTGCTTATCCCGCAACAAAGTGGATGCCACTGCGAAGATGCTAGCCCAGAAAGGTTACACCGCACTGCCCTACCATGCGGGGCTTCCGGCCAACGATCGGGCACGTAATCAGGAGCGTTTCCTCCGGGAAGATGGTGTGATTATTGTGGCCACCATCGCCTTCGGCATGGGCATTGATAAACCGGATGTGCGCTTTGTAGCACACCTCGACTTACCCAAAAGCCTGGAAGCCTATTACCAGGAAACCGGCCGTGCGGGCCGTGATGGCAAGCCTTCTACCGCCTGGATGGTGTACGGACTTCAGGACGTGATTAAACTCCGGCAGATGCTGGAAGCTTCCCAGGGCAATGATCATTTCAAGCGTATTGAACGGCAAAAGCTGGACGCTATGCTCGGGCTGTGTGAAGTAACCAAATGTCGCCGACAAGTTTTGCTGAACTATTTTGGCGATGCACTGGATGCGCCTTGCGGTAACTGTGACACCTGCCTGAACCCGCCTGAGACCTGGGATGGCACGGTGGCGGTGCAAAAAGCACTCTCTTGTGTGTTCCGTACGGGTCAGCGTTTTGGTGTTACCCACCTGATTGATGTGTTACGGGGTTCAGAAAATGAGCGCGTGCTGCAATTGGGACACCATCAGGTATCAACCTATGGCATTGGTGCGGAGTTTTCGGCTAGCGAATGGAAATCGGTGTTCCGTCAACTGGTGGCTAACGGTTACTTGAGAACTGATCCCGATGGCTATGGCGCGTTGCAGCTCACTGAAGAATGCCGTCCACTACTGAAAGGCGAGCACAAGGTCGAATTGCGCAAAGACCCCGTCGTTAAAAAGTCTTCAGGCCGCTCTTCAGGTGGAAGAACAGGAAGCCCGGTTAAAGATCAGGTTACAGATCACGTGGGCTGGGAGGCGTTAAGGGCGTGCCGCAAGGAGCTTGCGGACAAACAAGGCGTGCCGCCTTACGTTATTTTCCACGACACCACTCTTTTCGACATGCTGGAACGCAAGCCTCAAACGCTTGATGAGCTAGCCGGCGTGAACGGTGTGGGTGCGGCAAAACTGGAGAAATACGGCGAGATATTCCTCGCCGCCATTGCCAAGCTGGATCCAGCCTGAGGAACAACCTCAGGCTTCTCCTTATGCCGCGGGCTTGAAGCCTTTCTTGCGAACCCGGTACTGAGCAATGGATGTAGCAACGTGATTGCCGTCCATATCCCGCAGTTCTCCGGTGAGGCTGAATTTCGCCCGACCAGTAGCGTCAGCGTCTGCAAGAATGCCCGCAACCTCTTCCGGTGACAATTCAAACTCGACAGTCACATCCGAATTGGCGGGCAGCAAAAATTGCAGCGTCATTTCCTTCAGGATTGGTGTGTAGGCGGGGCCAAGATCAAACAAGGTGAGTACCCCACCCGGAATTTCCGCCACAAGAAAGTAAGCCCCTGCGTACAGGCTGCCAAAGTGGTTCTTGTTACCTTTGAGCTGTATGCGCGCTCGCACGTAACCCGGGCGAACCTCTTCAACGCTGAACCGGTTTCGGGGCGCGAACGGAATCGACAAGCCTATAAGGCGGTTAACGGCGGCGTAGCCGCCGGTTTTCTTCAGCCACTCGACGGGTTGCGCCAGGGTTGCCTTGGGGTCTGTGGTTGAAATCCATTGACCGGTCGCCCCGATAATATTGTCTATTAAGGCCATCATTGTGCTCCGTAAGTTGTATTGAGGCGGATGATTACAATGCCGGACACACATCGCAACACTCTTTTACATATTTCTGGAGAGATTTGCCGGCTCTCCGGAGAATTCTGATCTAAAGTTTGATTACCCGTAATCTTAGTCATAACGTCAAAACAGCTGGCCTATGCGAGCTGGAACGGATTCGGAACATTTCACAAGGATTCGGATAGTGCGATATGCCCAACGCCGTTTAACCTGTGACCAAGCAGGCACCAAACTGTTTGCTGCCACCAGGCTCTCCCTCACACTCCTTTGTGCGCTTGTGTCGAGTTGCTTTGCTCATGCAAACCCCGCACACAACCCTGTACAAGAGTATGTCCTTTGGTACCGGAATTACGATAGCCCTGCTATCTATGCACTGGTTACTCTGGCATTGGAAAAAACACCCGAGTATGGGGAGTTCCGCATTATCCGGAGCCAGGAGCTTAGCCAAGGGCGAGCACTGCGCGAGCTGGGTCGAGGCGGAACCCGTATGGTGGATATTGCAAACGTGGCCACATCAGCGGAGCGGGAGCAGTTTTTGACCCCTGTGCCGGTTCCTGTAGACGGAGGGTTGCTTGGTTTTCGCGTGTGCGTGGTTATGCCAGAAAGTCTCTCACTGTTTGAGGGTATTCACTCCCTAGACGATCTTCGTGAGAGGGGCGTGCGAATTGGCCAAGGGGATCACTGGCCAGACACTCCAATACTCAGAAACAACGAGATTCCAGTTATTACCCATTCCCGTTACGAAATTCTCTTTGGAATGTTAAGAAAACACCGTTTCGATTGCTTTGCCAGGGGTGTCAGTGAGGTAATTAACGACCTGCAAATGGAAAATGACCCCGAGATGACGATAGAGCCCAACCTGGTGCTGGCCTATCCAATGCCCTCTTACCTGTTTGTAGGCCCTGAAGACCAGGTAACAGCGCACCGTTTGCAGCTCGGAATGGAGCGCGCCATTCGGGACGGCAGTTTTGGCGTGTTTCTTGAGCAGTATTATGGTGCGGCGGTTGCTAATCTTAACCTGGATAAACGCACCATCATCGTTTTGGACAACCCCTTCCTGAGTGAAGAGTCAGGAAGCATTGGCCGCGATACGCTGAACAACCTGCGCTGGCGGATTGAGCTACTTCGCGATTAAGCCCCAATCAAACCCGGAAACGGGATACGTTGCCATCAAGGGTGTGGCCAATCTGTTCTATTTGTCCACTGTAAACGTCATTCTCACTGGCAGCGGCAGCGGCTTCCTGGCCTTGATCCGCAATGCGGGTAATCGACGAATTCAGCTCTTCCGTAACCGAGGTTTGCTCTTCTGAGGCAGTGGCAATCTGAGATGTCATCTGGCTGATAGCGGTAATGGCGCTAGTGATGCGGTTCAGGGAATCCATGGCATCCTGCGCTTTTTCCATGCTTACGTTAGATACCGCTGTTGATGCGTTCATTACATCTACCGCATCATTGGCACCGGTCTGCAGCCGCTCAATCATATCGTTTATTTCTTCAGTGCTGGTTTGGGTGCGCCGCGCAAGGTTTCTTACTTCGTCTGCAACCACGGCAAAACCGCGACCAGCGTCTCCGGCCCGCGCAGCTTCAATGGCTGCGTTCAGTGCCAACAGGTTGGTCTGTTCAGCAATGCCTTGAATAACTTCCAGCACCGTTGTGATAGAGGCAACATCGCGACCTAGTGAATCGATGACTTTTGCAGCTGTGCTTACTTCGCGAGACAGCTGCTGCACCGCATCTCGTGATGCAGACATGGTTTCCAGCGATGCCCTGCTGTCGTCATCCGCTGTGTTAGCTGCGTCTGCCGTTTGCTGGGCGTTTTGTGCAATTTCATGGGCTGCTGCGGACATCTGGTTAATCGCGGCCGCCACCATATCGATTTCGGTTTGTTGATTTTCAACGCTGCTGCGGCTGGTCTTGGCCGTGCTTCTGAGCGCCGTTACGTTGGTAGCCAGTTCGCTGCTACCCTGCTGCACTTCACGAACCACCTGATGAATTTTACCGACAAACTGGTTAAAGCTTGCAGCCAACTGGCCGAACTCGTCGCGGGCGCTGTCGTCTAAACGCTGGGTGAGATCTGCATCGTTTGAGCCTATGTCTGCCATGGCTGCATTCAACCTGCGAATCGGAGCCATCAGGGTACGAATTCCCAAATGCAGTACAACAAGTGATACCAGAAGCCCAACAACAGCCATTATCACGCCGGTTATCATGGCGTTTCGAACAGGGGCGCTTATTTTGTCCTGGTTAACGAAGGTACCCAAATACCAGTCAACACCGCGGGCATCGCTGATAGCATGAAAGCTGGCGCTCCAGTCAGCACCTTCCTGCTTAAAGCTGTGCAAGCCTTCTTTCAGCTTTGGAGCCCCACCAAGTAGCGAGCTGATATTTTTACCTATCAGGCGCCGGGTTGGGTGGTACAGCACCGTGCCGTCATTGCTGATCAGCGCAGCATAACCAGTGCCTGCCAGATTGATCACAGACAGCATGCGCTCAATGGCGTTAAGGGTAATATCCGCACCCACAACACCTTGATGCGTCCCACGCTTCACCGGGGCAAATGTAGAGATAATAATTTCGCCGGTTGCAGCATCCAGGTATGGAGTAGTAAAGGATGAGCGGCCAAGCTCCATGGCTCTTTTGTACCAGGGGCGGGTGCGCGGATCATAGCCCTCAGGTAGAGTGTCAGTATCGGCCTGGCTTTTCATCAACATGTACCCGTCAGCACGGCCCACGTACACATCCTTGAAATTGCCGCCTGTTGAAATTGCCTGCAGCAACGTATGTGCTTGCTTATCGTCTGCCACTGACTCGAGAGCTTTAGCCGTTGATTCGGTCATTATAAGCCGGGTGTTGAGCCATTCAGCAATGCTTGACGTATTCTGCTCTGCAGTGTTTTCGATTAATGAATCCACATAGGTTTGCGACGTGTTTTGCAAACGGAGGTTGCCGGAAATTGTGAAGGCGGCCATAACCAGCAAGAGTAGAATGCTGAAAGTGACGAGTAGCTTTTGACCAAATGTAAGATGCACGGCGCGCTCCCTATTTTGTTTCACTGATTAACGGCCGTCTGTGCGAACTCTTTAATGCCTTCTGATAAACTTGTTTCGTAAATTCATTTCCACGCCGTACAGGAGCCCCACTGAATGGCCCATGAAGAGCTGCATCTAAACCTCCGCAACCTGAAGCTTGATGATTATGAACAGCTTCAGGTACTCATGGATCGGGTCTACGACGATATTGGTGGGGCTTGGCCCAAAGACACCATAAAGGCGTTGGTTGAGCAATTCCCCGACGGGCAGATCTGTATTGAAGATCATGGCGAGCTTGTGGCCGTTGCTCTGACTGTTTCCGTCAAATACGAGCGATTCAGTAACCCTCATACCTATGATGACCTGATTCTGAGCAATGAGCAGATCCGGCATAACCCGAAGGGCGACTCACTTTACGGGCTGGATGTGTTTATCCATCCGGAATATCGCGGGTATCGGCTTGGGCGCCGGCTGTACGAAGCTCGCAAGGAACTATGCCGTTCAATCAACTTGCGTGCCATTCTTGCGGGCGGGCGTATACCCGGCTATCACAAGTATTCCGAGCAGTACACTCCGGCCGAGTACATTGATCGCGTTGACCGCAAAGACATCTACGATCCGATTTTGAGCTTCCAGCTTTCCAACGATTTTCAGGTAACCCGGCTGATGCACAAATACCTGCCAGAGGATGAAAAGTCTCTGGGGTATGCAACCTTGCTCGAGTGGCGGAACATTCTCTATACCCCGCCCTCCTCTGTGTTGAACGAAAAGAAAACCCAGGTTCGTATGGGTGCCGTTCAGTGGCAGATGCGAGAGTTTGGTTCAGTTGAGGAAGTGCTGGAGCAGGTTGAGTACTTTGTGGATGCACTCTCCGATTACAAGAGTGACTTTGCACTCTTCCCGGAGTTTTTCAACGCGCCTCTGATGGGTTTGACCGATCAAGTAGATCAAACCCGAGCCATACGTTTCCTCGCCGGTTTCACGCAGCAGTTCCGGGATCGTATGTCAGAGATGGCGGTGAGCTACAACATCAATATCATCACCGGTTCCATGCCTTTGTTGGAGAACGACCGGGTCTATAACGTGTCCTATCTATGCCATCGGGATGGTCGTGTAGACGAACAGCGGAAGATCCACATTACCCCACACGAGCGCCGTGATTGGGTGGTTGAAGGTGGCAACAAGTTTGAAGTTTTCGACACAGACTCTGGCCGTGTTGCGATTCTTATCTGTTATGACATCGAGTTTCCCGAACTCGGGCGAATTGCAGCAATGAAAGAAGTAGACATAATCTGCGTGCCATTCTGGACAGATACCAAGAACGGCTATTTGAGGGTTCGCCACTGCGCCCAGGCCAGGGCTATCGAAAACGAGTGCTATGTGGTAATCACTGGCAGTGTTGGTAACTTGCCGAAAGTGGAAAACCTTGATGTGCAGTACGCGCAATCGTCGGTGTTTTCACCTTCTGACTTTGCCTTCCCTCACGATGCAGTGATGGCAGAGACCACGCCAAATACCGAGATGATTATGTTCTCGGACATGGATCTCGAAAAACTCACATTGGTGCGTAACGAAGGCTCTGTTACCAACCTTAAAGACCGCAGAATTGACATGTATGAAATTATCACCCGATAGGTGTTGAAGAACAGTATTAAAGGTTTATCGTATGACACTGATGGCGTTGCAAATCTTGCTATCAGTGTCTATTGTTTAATCAGTATTCAAACAGCTTCTGTAGAGACTTGGTATTCATGAACGAAGCGTTGCCCGATCTGGTCGCCCAATTCACAATCCGGCACGGCCTGTTCCGCAAGGAACGGGTTGAAGCTGCGCTATTTGAATTGGACTCTTACGGTTGCGTTATGAAGACGGACAAGATGTTCAACCCCGGCGATACAGTCACGCTTGATCTGGTTATGGATATGCCGTTTGATAAAATTCGGGCGGAGAACGTGCCTGGACTTATTACCGAACGCAGAAAACACTGCAGCAACTTTTTCTACTCAATCGATTTTTCTGATTTAAAGTCTGACGGTGACACCACTCTTGAAGAAAAGTTACGCCGTATCAGAGAGGTGCTTTCCAAAAAGCAGTCGTTGAAATCACGACGTTCCTCAGGTTCCGTGTCCAGCATGCGGCATATGGCCTGATTATTATCCGTTCTACCCGCCTCAAGGAGTGAATACCATGGCGAAAAATGCCAAATCGAGCGTTGATAAAATCGTAAAGAAGGTCAACAAGGAATTTGAGAAGACATCTGCCCAGATAGAAGCGCTGATCAACGATGCGATGAAGCACTTCGATTCCCTGCAACACCAGGTTCAGGATCCGGTGCGTAAGCTACTGAAAGAAGTGGACGAGCTTCGTGAGCGTGAAATGAAGCGTTTCACTGATGAGTTTGAACGCCGGCTGGAAGAGTTCCACGAACTGCAGTCCAGCATTCTCGAGCGTTTGGGCGTTGCCTCGAAAGAAGACATTCGCAAGGCTGAAAAAGAAAGCAAAAAACAGCTTAAGAAAGCCCCTGCGAAAAGCACCGCACCCAAGAAAGAAAGCAAAGCCAAAGCGCCTGCTGCCAAAAAAGCAGCACCTAAAAAAGCCGCAGCCAAAAAGCCCGCAGTAAAAAAAGCTCCTGCAGCGAAAGTAGCGAAAGCCGCTGACAGAAGCGATCTTACCTTGGTTAAAGGTATTGGGCCTGCAACGGCCAAAAAGATGAAAGAGGCTGGCATAACCTCCATCGACCAGATTGCCAATCCATCGGCAGATGATACGGATAAGCTGAAGGCTTTCTCCAGCATCAAGGGGTTCGACCAACTGGCGGCCGAAGCCAAGAAAATTAACTGATGCGAACGCCTGACCAGCCTGTATTACGGGACATAGTTCTGATTGGCGGCGGGCACAGCCACGTCGGGGTACTCAAACGGTTTGCAATGAAACCCGTTCCCGGCGTGCGCTTGACCCTTATTTGCCGTGATACTCACACCCCCTACTCCGGAATGCTGCCAGGTTATGTGGCTGGGCATTACAGCTACGATGATGTGCACATCGACCTGAGCCGGTTGGCAGAATTTGCTGGCGCACGTTTTTATCGCTCCGAAGCCATAGGCATAGATCGCAATCGCAAGCGTGTGATCTGCAAAGGCCGTCCGGATGTGCCTTACGACATACTCTCGATCAATATAGGCTCTTCTCCCAGAGTGAATGAGGTTGAAGGCGCTTCTGAATTTGCAGTGCCTGTAAAACCAATCACCGGATTTAATAATCGATGGCTTGCCTTGCTCTCCCGTATCGAGAATCACCAAGGGCCCTTAACCGTTGGTGTTGTAGGCGCAGGTGCAGGAGGCGTAGAACTCACTCTCGCCATGCAATACCGGCTCAAGAACGAACTGGAAAAACGTGGACGGGATTCTGATCAGCTGCACTTTCATCTATTTGATGCAGCCAAGGAAATTCTTCCAACCCATAACGCCAAAGTTCGTGAGATTTTCCGAAAGACACTCTCTGATCGTGGCGTAAAACTCCACCTTGGGTCCCCGGTAGAAAAGGTCAGCGACAGGTTGTTGCGCACTGCCTCTGGCGAAACCCAGCAGGCCGATGAAGTTCTTTGGGTAACCAGAGCAGGCGGACCAGCCTGGCTTCAAGAAACCGGCCTGGCGCTGGACGACGGCCTGTTCCTGCGAGTGCGAGACACCTTGCAGGTTGAGAACGACGACAGCATTTTTGCCGCCGGCGATATCGCTAACGTGGTTAACCATCCCCGCGAGAAAGCGGGGGTGTTTGCTGTGCGTCAAGGCCCCCCTCTGGCGGACAACCTTAAACGCATGGCATTGGGCAAGGCCCCCAAAGATTTCCATCCCCAGAAAAAATGGTTGGCGTTGATCAGCACCGGTGACAAGTATGCGGTAGCTTCCCGTGGTGATATGCAGTTCGATGGTGCCCTGGTGTGGCGCTGGAAAGACTGGATCGACCGCCGATTCATGGAAAAATTCACCGATCTTCCTGCCATGGAAGAATCTGGCGCCCTGCCCGATACAGCAGCAGCCCAGAATCCTGAGGAGGCATCCCAGGCCATCTCTGCAGTTGCTATGCGCTGCGGTGGGTGCGGTGCCAAAGTTGGCAGTACGGTGCTTTCCCGTGCACTGGGTGAGCTTCGGCCCATTGATCGGGACGATATTATTATCGGCCTGCATGCGCCCGATGACGCAGCCGTGCTGAGAGTCCCGCCAGGAAAAGCGGTGGTGCATACCGTCGACTTTTTCAGAGCATTTATTGACGACCCTTACACATTTGGCCGCGTTGCAGCCAACCATGCCTTGGGCGATGTATTTGCTATGGGCGCAGAAGCCCAGAGTGCCACCGCTGTGGCTACGGTGCCTTACGGTATTGAATCCAAAGTGGAGGACGTTGTTTTCCAGATGATGTCTGGCGCTGTAGATGTGTTGAATGAAGCCGGTTGTGCTTTGGTGGGGGGTCATACTGGTGAAGGCCAGGAGCTTGCTCTGGGCTTTGCAGTTAATGGCTTGATAGATCCCGATGAAGTGATGAGTAAAGGCGGCTTGCGAGCTGGTGATGTACTCATTCTCACCAAGCCGATTGGCACTGGAACGCTATTCGCCGCTCACGCCCGCTTGGCGGCCAAAGGACGATGGATAGATTCGGCCCTCGCCTCCATGGTGCAGTCCAACAAGGCGGCGGCAGACTGCCTGCGTCGTTCAGGTTCAAAAGCCTGTACCGATGTGACCGGTTTCGGATTGTTGGGTCACTTGGTTGAAATGACACGGCCATCGGGTGTGGATGCAGAGCTGGACCTATCTGCGATACCCATCCTGCCCGGAGCGGAAGAAACAGCTGCAGCAGGCATTCTCAGCTCTCTTCAACCGGCCAACATACGCTTGCGTCGTGGTATTCGGGATCAGGAAAAATGGGTGAATCACCCACGCTATCCGCTGATTTTTGATCCGCAGACTGCGGGCGGCTTGTTGGCGAGTATTGCGGCTGATAAGGCAGAAGAGTGTGTTCGAGAGCTGAAAGCCCTGGGCTATCCGCACACAGCCATTATCGGTCGGGTTACTCCACAAGATGAAAGTGGACCAATCGAGCCAATTACCTTAAAGGAATGAACTCAGGGTTGATTCCTGGAACAGCGCTGCACGGCAAGTAAAAGCGCCTGCTCCAGGGATTCCTGCTCTTTTTCTGGTGTGAACTTGCCAGCCAGCTGGCTCACCTGCTCTCGTAACTGAACCAAAAATGCTGAATCCGTCTCAGCCCGCGTGAGCACAGCAGCCAGCGCGGACGTATTGCCTACCGGGTAGTACCCGCCATAATCCTTACCAAGCAACCCGATATTACCGGAAATATCGGAGGCTACTACCGGTAAGCCGGCACGGCAGGCCTCTGAGACCACATTAGCGCCACCCTCCATGAGGGAGCTCATTACCAACAACTGGCTAGTGGCCATCAGCTGCAAAACATCGGCTTTCTCAAGCTCACCAAGCCAGTGGAATCGTGGGTTCTCATCGGCTTCCCGGGTCGCAAGGCCTTCCCAGTGAGCGTCGTGTGCCTTGCCTGCACACATCACACGAATTCGGGAAGCTGTGGGCATCAACCTTGCCGCCTTGGCTGCTCGCAGTGAGTCCTTTTCAGACCTGAGGTGGCCGATAACACACACATTGAAGTCTGACGTCGCAGAAGCAGCCGCTCCCGGCGCCTCAGGTGGCTTGTCAGCTGACTGGAAAAGCGTGACCAGTTTGTCCCGGAATCTTTCGGGAATATCGTCCCCCACTTGAGCATGCAATCCAATCAGCGCGTCAGCCACCTGCATGGAATAAAGAGTTTGCTCAGGGTATTTATACTGGTGCCGATAGATGTCTGTTCCCGTGAGAGCGACGACCAAAGGTTTACCCGGCCAGGATTCACGAAACAAACGAATGGCATCGTGGCTTCGCCAGGCATGCAGCGCGAGAAATAAATCACAGGCTTCACCCTTGTATTCCGTGATAACGGACACTTGATGCCCTGATTGTTCCAGCAACGCCTGCCAGCGCTCAGCGGTTGCCCTGTTTCCAGCTTTGGAGCCAGGAGCGGCAGGCGTAATGATGATAATATCCATAAGCATCTTTGGTATAAGGGCCCCCTTTCAGAGCCCGGGTGAAACTTTGGTAGACTTACAAGCTATTTCCGGAGAATAGTGCCCGGATATATGACCTGATTAAACCCTTAAACCGTATAGCTGTTCAGGCTTTGCGGCAATCAGAGTATCCTTCACCTGTACTATATCAGTCACATAACCGATCAAGGATTTCAAATGGCTTTGAATCTTATACGGAAGTTAGTGGTATCCAGCTTGTTCTGCGTCACCGCCGTAACCGCATCGGCGGAAACATTTGTATTTACAGCGATCCCTGATGAGGACGAAACCAAACTGGTAGAGCGTTTTCGTGGAGTGGCAGATTACCTCTCCGAGCAACTGGATGTTGATGTACGTTACATTCCAGTGAAATCCTATGCTGCAGCGGTTTCTGCATTCCGTAACAACCAGGTTCAGCTCGCCTGGTTTGGTGGCCTTTCCGGCGTGCAGGCCCGCAGGTTGGTTCCAGGTTCTGAGGCAATCGCTCAAGGTGTTGAAGACGAAGCTTTCGAAACCTATTTTATTGCCAATACCACCACTGCAATTAAGCCGACTGAGAAACTCAGCGATCTGGAAGCTCCAATGAAGGGCAAAACCTTCACCTTCGGATCCAAAGGCTCAACGTCTGGTCGCCTGATGCCAGAGTTCTATGTGCGCGACACCTTTGGTACCAAGCCTGAGGATTTCTTCTCGCGCGTTGGCTTCAGCGGTAATCACACACGCACTCTGCGTTTGGTTGAAGCCGGAACCTACGATATTGGAGCGCTCAACTTCCAGGTTTGGGAGAAAGAGTTGAGTGACGGGAACATTGATACGGATGCCGTTCAGGTTATATGGAAAACCCCCGCCTACCCGGATTACCAGTGGACTATTCGCGGTGATGTAGATGAGCGTTTTGGCGAAGGCTTCAAGCAGCGCGTTACTGAAGCACTGTTGAACCTCGATAACCCTGAACTGCTGGAAAGCTTCCCACGCTCAGGTTTTATTCCCGCCTCTAACGACGACTATGAGCCGATTCGTAAAACAGCTGAAGAGATTGGAATCCTCGATTGATGTCAGGCTTCGCTTTCTCTGGCCTTACGGCTTCATTCAGCGGCAAGCGGGTTATAGGCCCGCTTTCGCTGCAGGTTAACCCGGGCGAAAAAATCGCGCTCGTGGGTAAAAGCGGCGCTGGTAAATCCACACTCATCCGTTTGATGCACGAACGTGTCAATCGGGAGTCGTCGCTTATCCCCCAAGAGCTGGGTTTGGTGAGTGCTTTGTCAGTATTCCATAACGTATACATGGGGCAACTGGACAAGCACTCAACCTGGTATAACACGATTACACTGGCACGCCCCTTTGCCAAGGACCGCGCTGAGGTGACCACCCTTCTTCAGTCACTTGGAATGACGGAAAAGTTCTGGACACCCACGGCGTCACTGTCAGGCGGGCAAAGACAACGTGTTGCGATTGCCCGCGCTTTATACCGCAAGGCATCCATTCTGCTAGCTGATGAGCCTGTTTCAGCGCTCGATGGGCCCATGGCAAATACGGTAATGACGCTACTTCGGGATCGGTTTTCTACCAGTATTATTGCGCTGCACGACGTTGATCTGGCGCTGGATTACTGCACCAGAATAGTGGGCATTCAGGATGGCCAAATCGCCCTCGATGAACCAAGCGCGAACCTTGTGGCTTCAGACATCATGTCTCTTTACTAGGTAACTCGGCCGTTCCATGTTCTCTTCCCCAACGGTTCGTACCAGTTTTATTTTCCTTGCCATTGCCTTGGTCGGGCTTCTGTTTGCCGATATTGCCATCACAGCATCCAATCCCTGGCGAGATCTGGGCAATTTCTTCCTTGGAATCGTAACGCCCAACTTTTTCAGCAGTGAAGGCCTGATGACCGCCCTGCTTAGAACGGTTGCGTTCGCGTTCGTAGGCGTTGCGCTTGGGGGAGTAGCGGGATTCCTTCTCGCTCTGGCTTACCGATCCCTGCCCGTGCGCATGTTTTGTGCATTTGTTCGCGCAATACACGAGCTGTTCTGGGCGCTGATTTTCCTTCAATTCTTTGGCTTTCATCCCCTAACCGGGGTACTGGCAATTGCCATCCCTTACGCGGGCATTTTTGCCAAGGTGTACTCGGAAATTCTCGAAGAAGCCGATCCGGAGCCCGGTCGGGCGTTGCCACCAGGCACAGGAATCATCTCGGCATTTCTCTACACCCGCATTCCAGACTGCTGGGTGAAAATGCGGACCTATACCGCGTACCGCCTTGAGTGCGGCTTGCGCTCCAGCGCCATCCTGGGCTTTGTTGGTTTGCCAACACTCGGCTTTTACCTGGAGGCATCGTTCTCCCAAGGGCTGTATTCAGACGCCGGCGCCATGCTGATCCTGTTTTACGTGTTGATTGCCACAATGCCCCTTTGGGTGCGTCCAAAGCTGCTGCCCGTGTATATTCTCGGCGCTCCCTTCTTTCTTGGCGAAGGCTTGCCCATTGTGTGGGGTAACGTGCAACGCTTTTTTACTGAAGACATAGTTCCCGCGCCATTGCGTAATGGAGAGGGTCTTGCTGGCCTTGCGCCCTGGCTGAACGACCTGATGATTAACGAGGCTATGCCGGGCATCTGGAACACCATTGTGCTTACCCAGATTGCGCTGGTGGCCACAGGGATTATATCGCTGCTGGCATTCCCGTTAATTTCCAACCACTTTGGCGGGCCCATAAGGCGCAATGCTGGCCATGTTGCATTGGTAATAGCGCGCTCTACGCCGGAATACATTCTGGCTTATATTCTCCTCCAACTCTGGGGGCCGTCGATGTTGCCCGCAGTGGTAGCCCTGGCCTTGCACAACGGCGGTATCATAGGGCACCTGATAGGCCGACAAACCAACACAATCAAACTTCGCCCCGACGCGCCAAACGGAATTAACCGATATGGGTGGGAGTTGGTACCCCGCGTTTATCGCTCATTTCTGGCATTTTTGTTTTATCGCTGGGAAATTATCATGCGGGAGACAGCCATTCTGGGGATTCTCGGCATCTACACCCTTGGGTTCTATGTAGACAGCGCCATACAGAATATCCGGTTTGACCGTGCCATGGTGCTAATCCTGATCACAGCCCTGCTGAACATAGGTGTTGATACGCTTGGGCGCTATATTCGTCGCAAGCTGGCCCTCAAAACCATGCCAACCTGCTAAGTCTCGGTGCTGAATACTCAGGGCCTACCCGTTTACCGCTTACACTCTATGTGGCCAGACACCATGTCGGAACCGCCAGAGACACTGCCCAGAATGTCAGATTTAGCAAAGATACCCGAGCGGTGTAGCAAGGAAATGCCCACGTAACAGTTCCTAACGGCTTTGTTTTCAGTCATCAGGCGCAGTGGCACATCAATTTGCCCTTCAAGGTAGTTGAGAAAGTGAGAGGTGTTTCGCTCCCGCTCCGCTTGTTTGACCTGCTCTACATACGGAACTTTTGCGGCGTAAGAAAAGCCAAAGCCAATACCTAAACGAAACCACTCCTTAGATGACCATGGCGGGTTAGCCGGGGTCATGGCCATCACGTAAGCATTGTATTCACCAAAGTCATCCTGGTATCCGTTTTCAAAACGCCGGTTAAGGGACAACCTGCCCCAGTAGTCGACGTATTTGCCATCTGAAATCAGCTTTCCGAGAGTTAAGCCGGCCATATACGCGTGAACATCCTCGCTGCGCTTGAGCCTGCCTGTCATTGTTCGCGTAAAAGGGCCCTCTGCCTGGTAGCCGGCATTTAGCCGCCACGACCACTCTCCAGCGCGCTCTGAGCCAGACTGCTTGGTTGAGTCATCCAGTGCATTTCCGAACAGGTAGGCAAAGCCGAAAGAGGCGGAAACAAGCTGGGACTCGTCCACCAGGGGGCTGTTATAGATTTCACTATCTACATGTTGAGAGGCAACGTTTGTAAATAACAGCAAGCGGGATGTTGCCCGGTACGAAGTGTTAACACCGGCACGCCAGAACGCTGCAGAATCTGGCTTATAAACAGGTCTGTCGGCCCTGGCCTCTTCGGCATCAACGCCGTAATAATAGTCTGTAAGATCGCTGTCCTGGTATACGTAGCTGAAAAATGGGGTGAAAGACCAGCGCCCGATCTCCATGCCATAAGCGTAAGTGAAATCCCACTCATAGCCATTGTGAACACCAAGTATGTCGTTTGCCCAGGTTGTTGAAAGTGAACCCCAGTCGCCGGAAACCGTGGCTGAAAAGCCCATATCTACGGTCTGATCCCTATCGTTGATACCGTTAAAATAAGAGGTGGCATCTGATTCGAGCTGATTGAATCGATATTTGGCGAGCATATTTACACTCAACCAGTCTGATTTGAAAAGATGCGCTCCTGCAGAGGTGCCATGGGCGAATAACCATTTACCTTCATAAAGATAGAGTGGGATAAGGTCTGCCTTACTGTCTTTGTCCATGCCAGAAATGTTATCCACACCAGTGTAAGGGCTGGTTCCCCTGCGCAGGGCTGCCCCAAGGCCAACGGTGCCAGCCGGCACTTCGATAACAGAGGTTCTGGTGTCGGGCAGGCTGGCATAAGCATCACCCATGATCAAAGAGAGGCTCAGACAAACACTAAGCCTGGTAAATCCACGTTGCATCTTGTATTTCCCGTGTGTCGCAGGTGCCGTTGGTTATAGAACAGGGCCAATGGTTGCGATAACGTTGTGCCAAATCCTTTCGTGATAATGCCAGGCAAGAACCTCAGGCAAAGTGACCACCTCAGATTGACTGATATAGCTCTGTTGGCGTTCGGTGATGGCCTGCGTTGTGGCTTCATCCTGCAGAAGGATGTTGTTTTCATAGTTCAGGTCGAAGCTTCTTAAATCGAGATTCGACGATCCGATCAGGCTGATTTTGCCGTCAATGGTGAGGGTTTTTGCATGCAGCAATCCCCCTTTAAACTCATGAATAACACAGCCGGCATCGAGCAGCCGGTGATAATAGCTGCGACTTGCAGCGGCCACAATCAAGCTGTCGTTAATTTTAGGGAAGATCAGCGCTACTTTCACACCCCTGTAGGCAGCCGCGCAAAGGGCTTCAAGAACCGTAGCATCGGGAACAAAGTAAGGTGTAGAGAGTGTCAGTTCGCTTTGGGCGCATGCAAACAGGTTGGCAAAAAGATGGGGTGTAGCACCATGACGCTCAGTTGGGCCAACGCCCATAACCTGTGCAGGAAATCCTTCTTTGCCCCGCCCAGACGATAAAGGGATACCATCCAAAGACTCGTTGGTAGCCTGCATCCAGTCACTGGCAAACAGTAATTGATTTTGAACCACCACCGGCCCGGTAAACCGGAGCATGATATCTACCCAGGGCGCGTACTTGGCTTTAATCAGAAACTCAGGGTCTGCGGAGTTCCGGCTGCCGCAATAAGTAATGCGGGCATCAATCACTGTAATCTTGCGGTGGTTTCGAAGATCCAATCTGCTGGTCAGAATGGTGCGAATGGGATGCTTCAGGGATAGAGCAACCGCCATACGAACGCCCGCCTCTTTCATACGCTGCCAGAGCGGCGAGTTTATGATTGCACGGGAACCCAGCCCATCCGCCATGGCACGGCAGACCACACCTCTTTGTGCGGCTCGAATCAAGGCTTCAGCAATGGCGTGACCGGTGTTGTCGTCAAGCCAGATATAGTAAAGCACGTGAACATGATCGGTAGCGGCGTCGATATCGGCCACCATTCTGGAAAGAGTCTCATCGCCATCTCTCATCAACTCGGCAGTATTGCCTGTTGAAGGATGGAAGCCATTTATCGAACCCGCATAGCGAAACGCGGGGCGGTATACGGGATCAATCAGTGTTTCAGTATTGGTGGCGTCACCCATAAACCAGGACGCTTTCGCTCTTATTTCGCGGAAGACCTCTTTGTGTCGTTTGCTTGCGCGGTTGCCGATATCTGTTTCGCCGAACAGGAAATAAATAGCACTGCCGAAATAAGGCAATAAATTAAGAACCACAAACCACGCGAGCCGCCCGGGCGGCGATAGATCATCCCGTAACAAAATCCGGATGGTAAAAGTAAGAACCAACAGAGTGTGGAGTACCAGAATAATTGTCATCAGGCTGCCTTTGGGAGTATTGGGGCCTTCTCTCTTTCATTAGCCACTGGGAACCTTGTCACAATTTCTGCAGGTTAGTCGATTTAAAGGCCGTTTATGACCAAGAGTTCGCGACGACTAAAGGATACAATCCGTTACACTGTTGAAACGTTCTGAAATAGTTCATTCAAGGTAGCACCGCTCATGATCGAAGGACTTGTTGTACTGACTCAGGTCGGCCTGCTTGTTTTGGTTGTGGCCCTGGTGTGGCGAATGTTAACTCTGACTCGCTCTGAACCTCTACTGGCGACTGCAGCTGACAACCGACTCCTGCCTGTAACACCCAAGGAAAAGCCATCTGTTCAAAAACAGAAGCGCCTGGCTACCACAGATCGTACAGAGTTGTTTACCCAGCTGCACATTCTTGCAGGTCTTCAGGAAAGGGACTGTCGAATAAGTGGCCTGCAACTCAGCAACGCGCCGGAAGCGGTTCGTGCTTATGCGGCAGCCTGGTTATACGGCGCCGGTTGCGCCCTGTGCGACCAATCAGAACGGCACAGTGATTCATTAGCAGGGTTGGTGGCCCAGATTGCCGCCCGTAAAACCGGTATTCGGCAGTCAGAAGCCGTGCAGGCGATAGCTACACTGACTTCTTGCGGCGTACTGCTGGCCTGTTTCCGCGCCGGGCTTGAAGGCGCGGAATTCTGGCAGGCTCACCAGTACGTTCAGCCTGAAAACAGCCTTTATTCAGCTATTACCGCTAACGCACTGATCTGATCTCTTAACCCTTGTGCTGCTGCTCCAATACCCAGTCTGTGCCCAGAGGCACCGATTCTGCCTGGCTCGGCGTGTCTGCAGGTACACCTGCGACAGACGGGCGAGTAAATGCGCCTTCATCTGTAGATGCCATAGACTCCACATCGACTGAAAGAACCAGGTAAGTTGTATCACCCGATACCACTCTGGCCCGATGAGTAAGGCCAAAAACAAAACGGCAATAATCCAGCTTCAGCTGCATCAGATCCTGTTCGGCCTTGCGAATCTTCCTCAGAAGTACCTTTTGTACACTTTCCCCATAATCCATCATATTTTCTCTGAAGTTAGCGCGAATTCTTGCATGATTTTACACTTTCCTGAGCTTTTGTCAGCCAAGGTATGGGGTGAATAAGGGCCAGACTATCGCGTTAAATGATCCTCACTCTGAAATACCAGTTTCAAGGGCACGGATTCCGAAAGAGGTTGCTGGCCACTCTGCAGATCCACACGCCAAACCATCTCAGTGTCAGCGGTGCACAAAGGCGCAACAAACCGTGCCGAATATTGACCATTACCCCCCCCACTTAGCGGCACTGGGTACTCTCCCATGTACATAGACTCCCCCCTCAGAACCGCAATGAAGCGCTCAGGCGCCACCGGTGAAGAAACAACTAGCCGGTATTCCGTGCCCTGCCCTTCGTCGCCGATAATCTGAAGGCTAACACTCCAAAGACCGGCCCCTGTTTCCCATTCACAGGGAGAGCCCAACAAGTCGCATACAGGTAACGCAGCGTCTGCAGGCCCATTGTTTGGGGTTTGTAACCAGCGAACGCCAAATACAGCTACGGTCGCCAGGCCCAAAACAAAACCCAAGATCAAAATCGTTCGTAACATATCGATACCGGGCTTAAACCCCCTGTTGAAAACCACAAAGCATTATGGACACTATCTGCGTCAAGGCAAAGATTTCTAAACCAGCGCCATACATGAGAAAATGCCGCGCTCGCATATCTGACCCACTTTCAAAAACAGGAATACGCCCGTGCAGCCGGATATTTCCGTTAAAAACCTCAACAAGATTTATGAGGGCGGTTTCCAGGCCCTGAAAAATATCAATCTGGAAATCAATCGGGGTGAAATATTTGCTTTGCTTGGCCCGAACGGCGCCGGCAAAACCACCATGATCAGCATCATTTGCGGTATCGCCAACATGACATCCGGTGAAGTCCGTGCTGGTGGTTATGACATAATCAGGGATTACCGCAAGGCTCGATCAACCATTGGCCTCGTACCCCAAGAGCTCAACACCGATTCGTTTGAAACTGTGTGGAATGCAGTATCGTTCAGCCGAGGTTTGTTCGGTAAAGCGCCCAAGCCCGCTCACATTGAAAAAGTGCTTAGGGATTTGTCCCTGTGGGATAAGCGGAACAACCGTATCATGACCCTCTCCGGTGGCATGAAGCGCCGGCTGATGATTGCCAAAGCTTTGTCCCATGAGCCACGCATACTGTTCCTTGATGAGCCGACAGCCGGTGTGGACGTAGAGCTTCGCCGCGACATGTGGGAAATGGTTCGGAAACTCCGGGAAGACGGAGTCACCATTATTCTCACCACCCACTACATAGAAGAAGCCGAAGAAATGGCAGATCGCATTGGTGTGATTCGCCAGGGCGAAATCATTCTGGTGGAGGAAAAGAGCCAACTGATGAGCAAACTCGGTAAGAAAGAACTGCGCCTGCAACTGCAAAACAAGCTGGACGAGGTACCGAGTGAATTGCTAACCGAGCCAGTTGAGCTGTCCGAAGATGGCTACGAACTGATATATACCTTTGACTCCCAGCAGGAGCAGGCAGGCGTTGCGCGATTACTGCGAACCCTTGGAGATATAGGCGTTGATTACCGCGACCTGCGCACTCGGGAAAGCTCCCTGGAAGACATATTTGTCGGCCTGGTGCACGAACAAGCCACCAAAGGCTAACAGGAGAAAGCATGAATTTTTACGGTGTTAAAGCCATCTACAACTTTGAAATGTCCCGCATGCGGCGCACTCTTATGCAAAGTGTGCTCTCGCCAGTCATCTCCACCTGTCTGTATTTTGTGGTATTCGGCTCAGCGATTGGTTCCCGGATGGGCGATATTGATAACATTGCATACGGCGCCTACATCATCCCCGGTTTGGTCATGCTCTCGCTTCTGATGCAAAGCATCTCCAATGCCTCGTTCGGCATTTATATGCCGAAGTTCTCCGGCACAATCTATGAAGTGCTTTCTGCCCCTGTGTCTTACGTTGAAGTGGTGTTGGGCTACGTGGGCGCAGCGGCAACCAAGTCGGTGATACTGGGCCTGATCATACTCGCCACCGCCAGGCTGTTTGTGGACTACAGCATACTGCACCCATTCTGGATGTTGTCGTTCCTGATACTGACCGCCGTAACCTTCAGCTTGTTCGGGTTTATCATCGGAATATGGGCCGACGGTTTCGAAAAGCTGCAGATCGTTCCCATGATGATCGTAACCCCGCTTACCTTTCTTGGGGGCACCTTCTACTCCATCGATATGCTTCCGGAAATCTGGCAAACCATCAGCTTGTTCAACCCGGTGGTGTACCTGATTAGCGGGTTCCGGTGGGCCTTCTATGGGGTGTCTGATGTGCACATAGGAATTAGCGTGGGGATGACATTGCTCTTTCTCTTCGCATGCATGGCAGGTATCTGGTGGATTTTCAGAACCGGTTACCGGCTGCGCACCTGATGCGATACCGCTACACCCTGCTCTGCTTTGTGGCCACCTTGGCTGGTTGCTCTGGTTCGGCTGCTGTCGAGCCATCAGTCGGCCTGCCAGTTATTGAAGGGTGCTTCGTAACAGCCTCCAACGCCGTTAGCGTCAGCCTGGAACTGGCGCGTGCGCCAAGGGATCGCCAGAAAGGTTTGATGGGCAGAAAGTCTATGGCAACCAGTTCCGGGATGCTGTTTGAGTATCAGGAGCAGCAGAGCCCGGATCATGGCTTCTGGATGTTCCAAACTCTCATCCCACTCGATATCGCCTACCTGAATAACCAAGGCGTGATTGGCAACATCAAACAGATGGAACCTTGCGACTCATCCAGTGGCGCGCGCTGCCCCAGCTATCCTGCGGAGGTTGCGTTCATCTCCGCCGTGGAAATGAACGCAGGCTTCTTTGAAGCTAATGATATTGGGGTCGGAGATCGACTCAAGCTTGGCGAACAGAACTGCAGTAATCGCTAGCGGTCTTGCCACTCCGGTTTACGCTTATCCAGAAACGCACAGATGCCTTCCCGGGCATCATCCGCAAGCAGGTTTTCTGCCATCACCCTGGCCGTGTAGTCGTATGCATCGGCCAGGGGCATTTCCAGCTGTTTATAGAAAGCGCCCTTACCTATTTTCAGCGTGTGCCCGGATTTCTCAGCAATGGTGCGAGCCATGGCGTACACCGTCTCATCCAGCAAGGATTCATCGACCACACGGTTTACCAACCCTAGCTGCTCTGCACGAGCGGCGTCGATCATCTCCCCCGTAAGAAGCATTTCCATGGCGTGCTTTCGTGATACGTCTCGAGAGAGTGCGACCATAGGTGTTGAACAGAACAGCCCGATATTCACCCCCGGCGTGGCAAAGCGAGCTGAGGTTTCTGCAACCGCCAAATCACAACTCGCCACCAGCTGACACCCAGCTGCCGTCGCCACACCCGCCACCCGGGCAATAACGGGCTTTGGCAGGTTAACCACCTGCTGCATTACCTCACTACAACGCTTAAACAACGCCAACTGAAACTCGTGGCTATCCAGCTGGTCGCGAATTTCTTTCAAATCATGGCCAGCACAAAACACCTTACCCTCAGCCGCAATCACCACAACCCGTGTAGCGCTGTCTGCGGCGATGTCTTCGAGAGCTTCACCCAGAGCATCCAGCATGCCCAGAGAAAGACTATTGCGCCGTTCAGGCTGGCTCAGGGTAAGGGTTGTAATGCCCATCTCATCGGTATGCCTTTTCAGCAGATTTGTCATGGCGGGTTACCTCCGTTCACCGTAAATCAGAAAACAGTCAGTATCAGGCAGGATGCGTTCGCTGTCGAAGCGACCTTTAGCGCATGTTACAACACGTTGGTTTTGCGATATTCACCCGGAGAGACGCCCATCCAGCGCCGAAAAGCCCGGGTAAAGCTGGCTGTATCGGTATAGCCCAAATGAATGGCTAACTCGTCGAGTTTCATGTCACTACCGCTGAGTATCTGCGTAGCCGTTTGTCGGCGCTCTTCATCAACCAGAGCCCGAAAACTGGTACCTTCCTGCTCCAGCTTCCGCCGAAGGCTTCGTGATGACATAGCGAGCGCGCTGGCCACCTCATCGAGTGTTGCCACCAAACCAAGCGGGCCTAGAATTTGCTGCCGAACCAGCCCGGACAATCCACTGGTTTGCCGTTGTTCCAGCTGCAAACGGCACTGATCGTTCAGCATTCTCACCAATCTTGCATTGAACGTGGGCAACGGCTTATCGGCTGCAAGGCCCGCCACCATAATTGCGTTACGTTGGCTGTTATAGGCGGGGTTAACTCCAAGAACCTCTTCAATAAAACCAGAGTACGCAGGCTCAAGCCCTTCAAACTCAGCTTTACTGATTGCGAGGCCCGACAAACTCAGCTCCCGCACCAGATTCACACCCGTTGCCAGGTCACGCTCCAGCAAAAACTGGCGCACATGCGGGGGGATAGATGCCGGGTCTAAACCAATTCCAAAGAACCCATCTTCATCGAACGAATACAGCCGACAATAGGCAGTGCTTAGCGGCAGGTAACGGATGGCAGTTTTGGCAGCATCCCTGAGAGTGCGGCTGGTACTCAACGCAAAGCCCCAAATGCCAAACGTCGCCACGTTGTATTGCATTCCAAGCTTCAAGCCCAGTGCAGGCGTGTCTGGCAGCGCAAGAATCAGGTTCTCGATCAAACGCATTTCCTGATCGCGGGCAATGAGTGCCTCGCCATCCATCAAGGCCTCATCGGTAATGCCCGTGCCCTGCAGACAGGCGTCCTTATCGACACCCAGGCTGGCGGCGAAATTAATCATTACCTGGCTGATGACAATGGGATGAAGAATGGGGTCAGCGTTAATCATCAAGGTACTTTTATAGTTTGGGTTTGATCAGCATAACTGGCCACAAGGGCTTCCCGATTGGCCAGAGCTGCCCTGTGCGCAGGTTATGGAAGACATTACATTGAAAGCATATTCCCAACAAATATTAAAACGAGAGGAAAGCATGCCCCAGGATGTGAGCGCAGCCAACCGCGAAGCCGTTGTTTTCGCAAAACACTACATGGGGCAATTCGGGTGGCCAACGGTCGCTTTAGTGGCGTTGGTGCTGGTTGGTTTTATCGGCAACTTGGTGCTTTTTGTATTCGGCCTGATGCCAGCCTGGGCCGCGACACTTGTTCTTGCTGCGCTCACCTACATGGCCTACACCCCGGTGCATGAGGCCGTTCACGGAAACATTCATGGCAAGCATGACAAGCTGCGCTGGGTGAACGATCTGTGCGGTTATTTAATGGCTCCCCTGATCGCCATTCCCTACGCCTCACACCGGCTTGAGCATTTTACCCATCACCGATACACCAACCAGCCAGACAAAGACCCTGATTATCTGATCAGCGGAATTGGCCGGGGGCCCATTGGAGCAATTCGCACGGTGTTTCAGTTTTTGTGGTTACAAAATACGTTTTTTGTAAGTGCCCACTGGGGCAAAGCCACGATTAAAGAGCGCAGCGTGTATTGTGCAGAGATAGCGGTTTCCCTGGGTTGGCGCGTGGCCTTTCTTGCCCTGATCGATGTACCCGGCGCTGCCTGGGTGGTTCTTCTTGGGTATGTGATGGGTGGCTTTTTCACCGCCTACTGGTTCGCCTATCGGCCACACATCCCTTACAAATCTGCCGAGCGTTACCGCAACACCAACAGCCTGATAATGCCCACCTGGATGAAGCCATTAGAGTGGTTTTGGCTGGGCCAGAATCTGCATTCCATCCATCACTTGTTCCCCAGAGTTCCCTTCTATCACTACCACGCTCTGCATCGGGATATTGAACCTGTCATTCGGCAACAGGGCACGCCGATACTGTGTATTTTCACGCGTAAGCCCTTGGCGCCAAAGTAAGCTGGTGATCATAATCTGTATACTAGGCTCCAGGTTTCTCTATGGGCGGTTCGCATGTATCAGTTAGTGAGTAAATTGTTTACGGCAAGCCGCGTGACAAAAGCTCTCCGTATATTTTTCGTCTTACCAGTGGCAGCAGCACTGCTGACTGGCTGTGAGTTTTACAAAAGCGGGAGTGTTGAATCAGAAAAGGAAGTGGCGCCCATAGCCTGGTGGGAACCTCTGGAGCCGGATGTGACCATCAACGGCGACGAATTTTACGCAGGTACCTGCTCCATCACCCGAGTAACAGGCAGTGGTGATGAGAAAACCGCAGAAGTCATATTCAAAGTCCCATCCCGCCTGTTCACCCAGTGCACCAATAGTGGCCGCGGCAAGAAGGTACTCGATTATGACGGTGAATATATTATTTTGAGAGTTTGCGAAATCGCCTATGGTGCAGGCGGCTGCGGAGGTGATAGCTACAGAAGTGCAGACTTTGAAAACTGGGAAGAACACATAGGCGTTACGTGGATCAATGGCGAAGAATACGAAGCCTGGAGAAAGGTTGGCTCCAAATCTTCAAAAGCGGACTCGGTGAAAAAGGTGGTCAGGGAATAGCCAGGATTTATAACTAACTGATTACCAGAAACAGAAGAAGCAACCCCAAGATATTGATTGCTGAAACCACCCTGCACCACTTCTTCAACTGCTTTTTAAACGCCAAATAAAAATTGCTAAGAAAGATAAAAATCATTCCAGGAACAGTCGCAAATATAAAAGCATACCCTTGAGCCATTCCATTACCTGCAGCATCAGAACTGGTGAAGTCACCGAAAAGTGGGCTCAGGGCGATGAACCAGGCAACCAGCTGTAAGATCAGTATAAAATCAGCTACCGGATTTCGTTCAAGTTTTTCGTTGGACGTCATTTTAATATCTCTGTGAGAGGCTTTCTGGTATTCCATTCTTCATGTTTTTTCCGCCAAATCCCCACGTCCCAGCCACGGTAGGTTGTTGAGAAATCCATTTTCAGTCCCACTTTCTCCGCTACCCTAACAGACGCTACATGGCGATGAGCGATAATCGCGATGATGGAATCCAAGCCACATTTCGAAAAGCCGTACGCGAGCGCTGCCGCGGCAGCCTCTGAAGCCAAACCTTGGCCCCATGCATTTCGAGCGAGGCGATAACCAATCTCCACCTCCTGTACCCCGTTCAGGTCAACCGGACTCAAGCCGCAAAAACCAATGATGGCTCCCGAAGAACTGTCCACAACCCCCCACTGACCAAAGCCATGCTCTTTGTATGACGTTAGACACCCGTCAATAAACTTTCGGGTGTCGTCATCAGTGCACGGCCCATTGGTCGAAAATTCCATTACTTCTGGATCGCCAAGAATTTCCCCAAGCGCACCAGCGTCGTTGAGGGTCAACTCCCGAAGCACTAGTCTCGGCGTTTCTGCTATGAACATGCTAGTTCCTTGAAAAATATAAAGCCGCAGATAACGAATGTCGCTCAAGACCAATTACTTAGTTGGCATCAGCGTAATTTCACGCACATCGCATCTAGGGTCGGCAGAAATAGCATACACAACCGCATCGGCTATATCGCTGGGGTCTAGCTTGTCTGGCTTGGCCTCATCAAAAAAGGGCGTATTGACCATGCCGGGGCAGATGGTGGTACAACGACCGTTCCATTCAGCCATTTCGGCGGCTAGATTTTGGCCAAATCCGTAAGCAAACCACTTCGAGGCACCATACACAGAACCTTTCAATGTGATCTTGCCCGCAATGGAGCTGGTAATAATAAAGTGCCCCTGGGTTTCTTTTAATGCGGGCAGGCTGGCTTTGGCGGTAAACAACAGCGCATTGATATTCACGTCCAGCATCGTTTTCCATTCGTCAGGATCACCGTTTTCGATGCCCGGAGCGTTAACGCCTGTGCCTGCATTAGCGAACACCACATCGAGTCTGCCGAATGTTTCTATGGCTTTATCCACCACGTTTGTAATTTCGTTTAGCTTGGACACGTCTGCCGTTACCGCTAAAACCCTGTCGTTGCCCCACCTTTTGACTATGTCGTTTAGCTTGCCGGTACTTCTCGCCGTAATAACGACTTTGTGCCCCGCCTCGATGAGTTTCTCAGCTGTGGCTGCACCAATACCGCTAGAGGCACCTGTGATCAGTACGATTTTTTCATTGGTCATTGGTTTACTCCGTATTCAATGCTGCTACACCCCTGCCCGGCGCATTAATTCGTCAACCGATATGTTCTTGGGCTTAATCGAATTCGTCACCGATCGCCAGCTAGTTTTCCGTTCCAAAGCCAGAGATAAGGTAATTACCCTTTGTGAGTCGCCATGGCTGGAGTGATTATCTGTTATTCACCCGAGATCAAAGCCCGTCCTTTATCATCCCTCTGATTTTCTGTGCTTTTTCAAAATGATCAAGCTGGTGCGTCTGTATCCACCATGTAGCTACTTCCATTAACCGCTCTGCGTCATCATTTTTGTTGGCGAAGAATGCATAGAAAGAAAGGCTGACAGTGCTGCCTTTAGCTGCAATTTTTTTGTCACACACTTCGACTATTTTGGCTCTCAGATCACTTCTCATTTTTTGGTTGTTTCCAAGCTCGCCTCTCGTATTCAGTCTCAAATTTAAAAGCAGGTTAGTTCAGTATTACCGCGAGCTCCATGAAAATGCGTGGCTTCCTGATTTCGTGAATTCAACAGTGCTGTATAAAAAAACAGTGGTAGGCGCGCAGATAGCTGTAAAGCGCAGGCGGCACAAAGCCTTTGCCTCGCCTTCGGCGTTCAAGCCTGGAAGGCTATCCAGTTTGAGCGGATTTCAAATGTATTGAGTATTAAACGTCGTGGAAAGCTGACTTTAATGGTGCTCCGGGCCGGAATCGAACCGGCACGACCCGAAGGTCGAGAGATTTTAAGTTATTAGCGCCCTTCTTTGAACAAATTTGAAATCGCTTTAATAAGCGATATAAAACAGCGCACTATGTGGCATTCGTAGAAAACGATATTTGCAGTTGTTTGAAGAAATCCGCTAGAATTTAACCAATTTTGTCTACATAGCGTCTACATTTAGGCGCAAGAGACTTTCCGGCGAATTCGAGTGGAGCCCTACCCTTGAGAATTACCAAGAGCTTTATCGACAAAGTTCCCCTGCCCCAGATCGGCCCGGACGGTAAATCCAGCCAGGCTTTTTATCGGGATTCAGTCATCTCGGGTTTTGGTTTACGGGTGACCAGTGGTGGAGCCAAATCGTTCATCGTAGAAAAACGAGTCGATGGCCGGGTTAAACGAAAGACGCTTGGCCGCTATGGCAACCTGACCCTGGAACAAGCGCGCAAGGAAGCCCAGAAATTTCTGGGTAAAGTTGCGACCGGGATAGACCCGATCCGTGAAGTTCAGGAACAGCGCGCGCAACGCATCACGTTAAAAGATGCCTTCGAAGATTACCTGTTTACCCGTAAAAGCCTGAAGCCTAATACGCTCAACGACTACAACCGTTCTATGCGGGAGATGTTCAAGGACTGGCAAAGCAAAGCCCTTAAAGACATCAACCGGGATATGGTGCTGAATCGCCATACCGAATACGGACAGCGCAGCCCTGCTCGGGCTGACAATGGGATGCGGATTCTACGGGCCGTGTTTAATCACGCCTTGCAGCGTTACCAAGACGCCTCCGGCAAACCCTTCCTGGTGGCAAACCCTGTTGATGTACTGAGCCATCAACGTGCCTGGTATAAGGTTGAACGCCGACAAAGCCTGATCAAGGATCATCAGCTCAAGGCTTGGTACGACGCCACAATGCAACTGAACACCCAAACGACGCGGGACTATCTGCATCTGGTGCTGCTCACTGGCCTGCGCCGAACTGAAGCTGCAACCCTCACTTGGGAACAGGTGGATTTTAAAGACAAAACTCTGACGATCACTGAGACCAAAAACGGGCGCGTTCATCGGTTACCGTTCAGCGATGCCATTGAAGTGCTGCTGTTACGCCGATTTAAAGAGCAAGAAAGCCCTTATGTGTTTCCGAGCGACGCGGAGCGCGGGCATTTATCCGAGCCACGCACTGCCATTCAGCGCGTCTCTAAACTGTCGGGTGTTACCTTCACTCTGCACGATCTGAGGCGCACCTTTATCACCGCTGCTGAACGACTCGATATTCCGGCCTACGCCCTGAAACGGCTAATGAACCACAAGGATCCTAACGACGTGACTGACGGTTACATCATCTTTGATGTGGAGCGCCTGCGGCTGCCTATGCAAAAGATCACTGATTTTTTTATTAACCACTTCAACAAGGAATCTGTTGATGTCGCTTCTTGACTCTGAACTTTTTGATCGCCGAGATCCGTTTGAGCCTTATGACATGTGTTTGGAGGAGCCGCTTAAAGCCAGACATAAAGATTTCACTATGGCATTTGGCTATCTTATTGAAAGCTGCCAAGAGCAATTACAGGGACGATCACTTGCTGAGCTGCAGTTTGCAATCGAGTTCTCAAACTGGTTAATGACGAACGCCGAGCAACGATTTAGGCACGAACTTATATTTGGGCAGAGCCGAGAGAAGACGGTAGTCTTTCTAACGGATCCTCGGAAAATACTGGCACTGTTTGAAGATTACGATCTTAACGACCAAGCGGAATTTCCAAACGCTACACCAGAGGACTATTTTGCGGTTCTCGCCTTGGGCAAATGTTTTGAAGCGATTGAAACCCATGAACGGTTAACCGCGTATGGCCGCGGAGAAACACAGTATATGGATCGCTCTTGGGGAGATAATAGCGAGTTTGATGTACAAGATTCGCTCTATCACACAGCCATCAGCGCACGTGATAGCTTGTTATCTGAGGCTCGTGACTTGATTGCCTTCATCGATGGAATCCACTTTTCTCAATTACGGGCAAAAAATTCGGGCAAACGTGGTGCCAAAGCCAAGAACAGCGCATTCGCAACCTTGAACACAAAATTGATGGCGGTCTATGATGAAAGATATCAGCACCTCACAAACCGACACGCAGCATCCCGGCTATATGATGATTTTATTAATGAAGTGGATCATGTGCTGAGAACCGACGATCCTGCCCACCGAATAAGCATTTGGATTGGAATTCACAAAAAAAAGCTTCTTAGAACACTTTAATTTTTTGTAGTTGGTAGTTGACTGCCTCCAACTACAAACGGCGCACTGTCGCAGTATTTAGCTCCACCTAAGCTGAAAGTCCGAACTAGGAAGGCCAAGACTGTGGCATAGCCCCACTGGCATCGACAATACTGCATTCAAACCAGTTTTTATGGATGCTGAACCTGCATCCCTCGCGCCATTGTAAGTTGGTTTCAATCGAGGCTATCCACGCCGAGGCCTGCTCTAGCGTAACGAAGCCAACGCTGCGACAGATATAGTTGCCTGACAATAAGAACCAGTGCTTTTTATTTTCATGGCCCAAAGAGTCTCGAATAATCGATCTATCTCCAAGGTCGCCCAGTCTCAGTTTATTTTCTAGTTGAAATAGGGAGGCATCGTGGACAAACCTCTCTTCAGACCAGTTAAGGTTTTCAAATCGATTGACTCTCATCCAGGGGTTATCAAACAACGGTTTTCTAGAACCGATGAACCTCACTCGATCGCCGATCAAATTATGGGTAGAAAAATGCTGAAGACACTGACCTTTCCAATAGCCAACCAGCTGTTCAGATATTTTGAATGGAGACTCTCTCAGGTCTGTATCAACCTGAAACAACACTTGATTTCCATAGTTTTCGAAACGCGTTATGGCACCTTCGTACCTACGTGCCTGTAATGGCATCGGGGGCATTGACCGGAAGGATTCTGACGCGAGTTCACTGTATGCTTTATGCACTGCGTCCCAGCAAGACTTATCGCTTGGTTTTACGTAACTCGGATCGCTTTCGAGGTCATCATCCCGTGCATCTAAAGACTCTCCGTTACCGCGCCCACCACCAGATGGATTGCCCGTTGTACTTGGCCAATTCCCTCCCTCGTATCCTTCAACTGATCTCCTGCCCACCTACGCCTCCAAATTCCTAATGCTTAATCACATTATCCCTTAGTGCTCTCGATCATACCGCCAATAAATACAGCTTTCGAGATCAACCATTGATATAGACTCACCCAAAATACAGTCCTTAGTGAGAGATACCCACTTATATTCCTACCCCCTAGGAATATATCTCTACCCCCTAGGCGTGTTCCAACCCCTTCTCACTCATAACAAGCTAGGCGTCATACGATCCAGACAGGAGTATGACCATGATCCAAAATTTACTTACCACAAGTGAAGCCGCTAACTACCTTGGCGTCAGCAAAGCGTTCCTTGAGCGCGACCGTTGGGCCGGTGCCCGGGTTCCCTTCATCAAAATCGGTAGTCGCGCCGTTCGATATCGGCTGAGCGACCTTCACGACTACATCAACAAACAGGTTCGACTATCTACATCTGAGATTGCGTGATGGCTACTCTCCGTCACGTAATATCAGAAAGTGAGAAACCTTCCCCTATTAGGTATAGGTATCAGAGCGCACTAGGTTCACCTCAGGTGCGCCAAAGGGTACATGCCATAGTGCTCACCCACACCATTAACCTACAGGTAGGTCAAAACGCAAATAACGATCTAACGGAACCTGCTCGGATTGTTACGTTAACGGCTCACTCAGCCGAACAGCTTTTCGTTACGGTAACGAAGCCAAACCGTTACGGGAGGGTTCAATGACCTCCCCTAATCAACGAGATTTCCGTTACTACCGCACTGAAGGTCGCCTCTACACCATTGGTACCCGACAAACCCGACTGGCAGTAACAGATTTTCGGCAACGGCTCCCCCAGGTATTTCCAAAGCTTGAACCTCGCCTGTACCTAATAGGTCAGGAACAGGGGTGCGTGGCATTGGAAACAGCCCTCGAAAACTTAATTGAAAAACTCCAACGGCGAGACCTCAAACTTACCGTAGATGATGCTCAGATCATCGATTTTGCAAAAGCCAAAGCAAGAACCTGTGGAGAAATCAACGCGCGAATCAAAGATCCCGCCACTGCCCTGAAAGCCATTGCCAAACTGCTTGCTCGTTACGGCTTTTCGCTTCCCGATGGAGAGACGGACAACAGCCGGATTGAGCGAACTAAAAACGACCGCTGGTGGCGCCGTCTGTTACGGAAAGAGCAGAAGCAAGTGCTGGACAACGTCGCCCGCAACTACGGCCTGGTCTCAAAACAAAAAGGCATTTACGTATCAGACTGGGGGTTAAAACTTCATCTCGAACAGCTGACCAGAAACCGCTCGTTGCTTGAAGAAATGATAGCTGTGAACGACCAATGCCAAGAGTACACCCTTGCAGAGCTGGCTTCGCTTTCTGTCAGTAACCCTTACGTTCGAAGATCCGAGCTGATTGTTCGAGCATCCGGCTTCGAGACTATCGCTCGCCAACTGGGTCACGACGGAGTGTTCCTTACCCTAACGACGCCAAGCAAATACCACCCAGTTAAAGCCACTGGCCAACCAAACCCAAAGTACAGCGGCTCGACACCAAAAAAAGCCCAACAATACCTCACGGGAATTTGGGCGCGTATTCGGGCTCAGTTAGATCGTGAAGACATCCGCATTTACGGATTTCGCATCACCGAACCACACCATGACGGAACTCCGCATTGGCATCTTTTATTGTTTATCGAACCGAGCGAAAAGAACCGGCTCGTCGAGATAATGCGTGAATATGCTTTGCTTGAAGATGGCGATGAACCTGGAGCCGACGAGTTCAGGTTTGATGCAGTGGATATCGACTACGAACGTGGCTCAGCAACTGGCTATATCGTGAAGTACATTTGCAAGAACATCGATGGTGATTTCAAGGAGGACGGGAGCGACGCTGAGGATTGGCATGGCAACCTCACCAAAGACGTAGCTCCCCGTGTTCGTGCCTGGGCAAGCATTCACGGAATTCGCCAGTTTCAGCAAATTGGAGGCCCACCGGTTACCGTTTGGCGGGAACTTAGACGTTTAGAGGTAAGCGTCCGGCAAACCCATCTTGAGTGTGATGCCGAAGGCTTCAAGATAGTGTCCACTTATTCTTTAGTGGACACTATCTATGAACAACGTAAGCGTAACCCGCCCTTACCGAAAACGTCGCCGACACGCTCCGGAATTTAAAGCTCGGCTGGTGGCCGAGTGCCACAGACCTGGAGCTTCTGTTTCCCGCATTGCCCTGGATAACGACCTCAACGCCAACCAACTTCGGCGCTGGATCAGAGAGTCGAAGCAAGACGATGGAAGCCAAGCCCCAGCCTTTCTACCGGTTCGTTTTCCAGCGACGGCCGTGCATACCACGAAACCTGCCGATAAGGATCGCACCATCCGCATCGAGATTCCGCGAGCCGGCGGCCCGGTTGTGGTGGAATGGCCCGCCGATCAAGGTCAGCAATGCGCGGCGTTTCTGCGCGAACTGTTGCCATGATCCGCATTGACGAGATCTGGCTGGCCACCGAGCCCTTGGATATGCGGGCTGGGCCAGACACCGCGTTGGCGCGTGTCGTCCAGGTGTTCGGCTCAGCCAGGCCCCATTGTGCGTACCTGTTCGCCAACAAACGGGGCAACCGAATGAAAGTGTTGATCCACGACGGTCTTGGTATATGGCTCTGTGCCCGTCGATTGAATCGCGGCAAGTTCCACTGGGGCGAAACCTGGCGTGGCAAGCAACTGTTATTAACAGACGAACAATTGGCTGCGCTGGTTCAAGGGTTGCCGTGGCAACGCCTCGGTGCCGCCGGTGTGATCTCGATTCTGTAACCACAAGCCGGTTACCCAGACCATCATCAGAATGGCGAATCGTCACAGTGGCCGTGACTTGGGATACTGTTCTGCATGTCACAACGTCCCGACCTTAATCAACTCTCCGCCGATCAACTCCGTGCCCTAGTCACGGATCTGTTCGATCGCGTAGAAAATAAGGATCGAGCACTCGTACACCGCGATGCAGTCATCGAGAAACTGACCCACGAAGTGGCCATCCTTAAACGCCACAAGTTCGCCCGTCGCAGCGAACAACTGGATGCGGTTCAAGGCCGCTTGCTGGATGAGCTGATCGACAGCGACATTGCTGCCATCGAGGCTGAACTGGCACAACTCACAGCCGCCGAAACACCGCCCAAGCCAAAAATACAACCCAAGCGGGCTCCACTGCCACCGGAGTTGCCCCGCACCCTGATCCATCACGAACCCGAGAACACTCAGTGTCGCTGCGGCTGCCAGCTCAAGCGCATAGGCGAAGACGTCAGTGAAAAGCTGGATTACGTGCCGGGCGAGTTCACAGTGGAGCGCCACATCCGCGGCAAATGGGCCTGTGAGCAGTGCGAAACCCTGACCCAGGCACCGGTGCCTCCGCAGGTTATCAATAAAGGCATTCCCACCGCCGGATTACTGGCTCAGGTGCTGGTGGCCAAGTACTCGGATCATTTACCACTATACCGTCAAGAACGTATCTTCGGTCGTGCTGGCCTCGCTATCCCGCGCTCAACTCTGGCGGAATGGGTAGGCGCTTGCGGTGTGCAGCTGCAACCGCTGGTGAATGCTCTTAGAAATGCACTACTGGAACACGGCGTTCTGCACGCCGATGAAACACCGGTCAGCATGCTGGCTCCGGGCAAGAAAAAAACCCACAAAGCCTATGTCTGGGCCTATTGCACCACACCGTTCTCCAATCTGAAGGCCGTTGTTTACGACTTCGCCCCAACCCGGGCGGGTGAGCACGCTCGAACCTTCCTGGAAGGCTGGCAAGGCAAACTGGTCTGCGACGATTACTCGGGCTACAAGGCGGGCTTCGGCAACGGCATCACCGAAATCGGTTGTATGGCCCATGCCCGTCGCAAGTTCTACGACCTACACCAAGCTAACCAGAGCCAAATAGCGGCACAGGCTCTGGAATACATCGGTCAGCTGTATCAGATCGAGCGAGAAGCCAAAGACCTGCCGCCGGATAAGCGACAGCAAATCAGAAATGAAAAGGCCAGACCAATAGCCGATGCCCTGCATCAATGGATGTTGGCGCACCGACAGAAAGTGCCGGATGGCTCCGGCACGGCCAGAGCCTTGGACTACAGTCTCAAACGCTGGACAGCGCTGACGCGCTATCTGGACGATGGCGCAGTGCCCATCGACAACAACTGGATGGAAAACCAGATACGCCCGTGGGCATTGGGTCGGAGTAACTGGTTGTTCGCAGGTTCATTGCGAAGTGGTCAACGCGCTGCTGCGGTGATGACGTTAATCCAGTCCGCAAAGCTCAATGGGCATGATCCGTATGCCTATTTGAAAGATGTTCTGACGAAACTGCCGACGCAGAAAAACAACGCCATTGATGAACTGCTACCGCACAACTGGAGGCCGGTGAGCATTAGCAAGGTGTGATGGGCGGACGCTTAC
>NZ_JAVMBO010000015.1:0-149152 GCF_031631795.1 Marinobacter xiaoshiensis | reverse complement strand
TGTCACGAAGTTTGGGGCACAGGTTCTGCGAGTGCATTCGATCAGATCGATAACGCACCGGAAGAGCGTGCGCGTGGTATTACCATTGCGACCTCTCACGTTGAGTACGATTCTCCTAACCGTCACTACGCACACGTAGACTGCCCGGGCCACGCGGATTATGTGAAGAACATGATCACTGGTGCGGCACAGATGGATGGTGCGATTCTGGTTTGTTCCGCAGCTGACGGCCCTATGCCTCAGACGCGTGAGCACATCCTGCTGTCTCGTCAGGTGGGTGTTCCTTACATCGTTGTGTTCCTGAACAAAGCGGACATGGTTGACGATGAAGAGCTGCTTGAGCTGGTAGAGATGGAAGTTCGCGAGCTGTTGAGCGCGTACGACTTCCCGGGTGACGACACTCCGATCATCACCGGTTCTGCTCTGATGGCTTTGCAGGGCAAAGACGACAACGAAATGGGCACCACCGCGGTCAAGAAGCTGGTAGAAGCTCTGGATGATTACATCCCTGAGCCGGAGCGTGCGATTGATCAGCCGTTCCTGCTGCCGATTGAAGATGTGTTCTCTATCTCCGGTCGTGGTACGGTTGTAACCGGGCGTGTTGAGCGCGGTATCGTCAAGGTTGGTGAGGAAGTTGAGATTGTTGGTATCAAGGATACCGTCAAGACGACTTGTACCGGTGTTGAGATGTTCCGTAAGCTTCTCGACGAAGGTCGTGCGGGCGAGAACGTGGGTGTACTGCTTCGTGGTACCAAGCGTGACGACGTTGAGCGTGGTCAGGTTCTGTGTAAGCCGGGCAGCATCAAGCCGCACACCAAGTTCGAGTGTGAAGTATACGTACTGAGCAAGGATGAGGGTGGTCGTCACACTCCGTTCTTCAAGGGCTACCGTCCTCAGTTCTACTTCCGTACGACTGACGTAACTGGTTCCTGTGAATTGCCGGAAGGCGTGGAAATGGTTATGCCTGGTGACAACGTTCAGATGGAAGTAACGTTGATTGCTCCGATCGCCATGGAAGATGGCCTGCGCTTCGCGATTCGCGAAGGCGGTCGTACCGTTGGTGCCGGCGTAGTCGCCAAGATCATCGAGTAAGACGCTCGTTGCATCAGGAAAAGGGGCTGACTTGGTCAGCCCCTTTTTCGGTTTCTGTCGCAACCGCTTCTCCCGATCTGGTCAGCAGTCATCCCTGTTGACAGGGTTGGGTATTATGCATACAATGCGGCTCCTTTTTTTGAAGGTCGGCTTACTAGTTCAGTAGCTGCTACGAGTGGAGTTTGGTGCAACATGCAAAGCCAAAAGATTCGAATCAGGTTGAAGGCGTTTGATTATCGCCTTATCGACCAGTCAACGCAGGAGATTGTCGATACCGCTAAGCGGACCGGCGCTCAAGTGCGTGGACCTATCCCTCTGCCGACGCGGAAGGAGAAGTACACAATTCTGGTTTCCCCGCACGTCAATAAAGATGCGCGCGATCAGTATGAAATTCGTACTCATAAGCGTTTGCTCGACATTGTTGAGCCAACGGAAAAGACAGTAGATGCTTTGATGAAGTTGGACCTGGCAGCAGGTGTAGACGTTCAGATTAGCCTCGGTTAATACCACCCGGTATTGATCTGTGTAACTGTCCTAAGGCCATAGAGGGTGAGAGCCCCGTACACTTAGAGGTGAAACATGGCAATTGGTGTTGTCGGCCGTAAGGCTGGTATGACCCGTATATTTACGGAAGACGGACAGGCTTTGCCTGTTACGGTAATTGAGGTTGATCCTAACCGCATTACTCAGCTCAAAACTCTTGAGAATGATGGCTATCGCGCTGTTCAGGTGACTGTGGGCGCTCGTCGTGCATCACGCGTTACCAAAGCTGAGGCAGGTCATTTTGCCAAGGCCGGCGTAGAGGCGGGTCGGGGAGTTTGGGAGTTTCGACTGGCAGATGGCGAAGGCGAAGACCTGGCTGCTGGCGGCGAAATTGCTGCAACTGTCTTTGAAGACGGTCAGCTTGTGGATGCCACCGGTCAATCCAAGGGTAAGGGTTTCCAGGGTGGCGTTAAGCGCTGGAACTTTGCCATGCAGGACGCAACGCATGGTAACTCCCTATCGCATCGTGCTCCGGGTTCTATTGGTCAGAACCAGACTCCGGGCAAGGTATTCAAGGGCAAAAAGATGGCGGGCCAGATGGGTAATGCGCAAGTAACTGTGCAGAACCTTAAAGTTGTCCGTGTCGACGCCGAGCGCAACCTCCTGCTGATTAGTGGTGCCGTCCCCGGCGCAACTGGCAGTGATGTTGTCATCAAGCCTGCACTTAAAGCCTGAGGAGCGGTTCGATGGAATTGACTATTACAGGTAGTGGCAAGGGAATCTCTGTTTCCGAAGCTGCATTTGCCAAAGATTTTAACGAAGCTCTGGTTCACCAGGTTGTGACTGCTTATATGGCAGCTGGCCGTCAGGGGACCAAGGCTCAGAAAACCCGTTCAGAAGTCAGTGGTGGCGGTAAGAAGCCCTGGCGTCAGAAGGGTACAGGTCGCGCTCGTGCCGGTACTATCCGTAGCCCTATCTGGCGCTCCGGTGGTGTAACTTTCGCTGCCAAGCCTCGCAGCTTTGAGCAGAAAGTTAACCGCAAGATGTATCGTGCCGCGATGTGCTCTATTTTCTCCGAGTTGGTTCGTCAGGAGCGCCTGGTTTTGGTTGACGACTTTGCAGTCGATGCGCCAAAGACCAAGGCCTTCACGTCCAAGCTGGCAGATCTGGGCCTTTCCAATGCCTTGATCCTGACAGAAAGTCTGGAGCATAACTTGCACCTGGCTTCCCGCAACGTGCCTCACGTAGATGTACGTGATGTTGCGGGTCTGGATCCGGTTAGCTTGGTTGCTTACGAAAAGGTCGTGGTAACTGTTCCCGCTCTGAAGAAGATCGAGGAGATGCTGGGATGAATCAGGAACGTATTTATAAGGTCCTTTTGGGGCCTCACGTATCGGAGAAGGCTTCAATGGTCGCCGAGCATGGACAGGTTGTTTTCCGGGTCGCCCCGGACGCCACCAAGCCGGAGATCAGAAAAGCTGTTGAGCAACTGTTCAACGTCACCGTAGAAGGTGTTCAGGTTCTGAATCGTAAGGGCAAGCTTAAGCGCACTGCCCGCGGGTTCGGCAAGCGTAATGACATTCGTAAGGCTTATGTAAAGCTGGCTGAAGGTCAGGACATCGATTTTCTGGATGTGGAATAAGGTAAAGGGGTCGTAATATGCCGATCGTCAAAACCAAGCCAACATCAGCCGGACGCCGTCACGTTGTAAAGCTGTACAACCCAGATTTACACAAAGGGCGCCCTTACGAACCGTTGGTCGAATCGCAAAGCAAGTCGGGTGGTCGTAACAACAACGGCCGTATCACTACCCGTCATATTGGTGGTGGCCACAAGCAGCACTACCGCATAATAGACTTCAAGCGGACCAAAGATGGTATTCCTGCGACAATCGAGCGCATTGAATACGATCCGAACCGCTCTGCGCACATCGCGCTGATCAAATACGCCGATGGCGAGCGTCGTTACATTATCGCTCCCAAGGGGATGCAGATCGGCGAGCCTGTGCGCTCAGGAATCGACGCGCCTATTAAGGTTGGAAGCACATTGCCCCTCCGGAACATGCCGGTTGGTTCTGTGATCCATTGCGTTGAGCTCAAGCCTGGTAAAGGTGCACAGCTGGCTCGCTCTGCGGGCGCATCCGTGCAACTTGTAGCTCGGGAAGGTGCTTATGCGACCATCCGTCTGCGCTCAGGTGAAATGCGAAAGGTGCTTGTAGATTGCCGTGCTACGTTGGGTGAAGTATCCAACAGTGAGCACAGTCTCAAGCGGCTTGGCAAAGCGGGTGCATCACGTTGGCGCGGTAAGCGCCCAACGGTTCGTGGTGTGGCTATGAACCCAGTTGACCACCCACACGGTGGTGGTGAAGGGCGTACCTCTGGCGGACGTCACCCAGTTACTCCTTGGGGTGTTCCGACCAAAGGGCATAAGACTCGTAAGAACAAGCGTACTGACAAAATGATAGTACGTCGTCGTTCAGCCAAGTAAACGACCACATAGAGGTAAATGCTGTGCCACGTTCTTTAAAGAAAGGTCCATTCATAGACCTGCATCTGTTGAAGAAGGTCGAGGCAGCTCTGGAAGCGAACGACAAACGACCAATTAAAACCTGGTCGCGTCGTTCCACGATTTTCCCGGAGTTTGTAGGCTTGACCATTGCAGTCCATAACGGCAGGCAACACGTGCCGGTTTTTGTCACCGAAGATATGGTCGGGCATAAACTGGGAGAGTTCGCGGCAACGCGCACTTATCGTGGCCACGCGGCCGACAAGAAAGCTAAACGCTGATTGTGAGGGGAATAGAAATGGAAGTAGCAGCCAAGTATAAGGGCGCTCGCCTCTCAGCTCAGAAAGCACGTCTTGTCGCCGACCAAGTCCGCGGCAAGCCGGTTGAGGACGCCCTGAACATTCTGACTTTCAGCCCTAAGAAGGCGGCGGTGATTATCAAGAAAGCTCTTGAGTCCGCCATCGCTAACGCTGAGCACAACGAAGGTCTGGACGTTGACGAATTGCGGGTTTCCACCGTTATGGTGGATGAAGGCCCGACGCTCAAGCGGATCAAGGCTAGAGCCAAGGGGCGCGCTGACAGAATTATGAAGCGCACCTGTCATATCACCGTCAAGGTCGCCGACAAGTAGGAGATGCTCAGATGGGTCATAAAGTAAATCCAATCGGCTTCCGCCTGGGTGTGATTAAAGAGCACAACTCAGTTTGGTATGCCGATAAAAAGGAATACGCAAAGAACCTGTTGAACGATATTCAGGTTCGCGAATTCCTCGACAAGCGTCTGGTTAAGGCGTCTGTTAGCAAGATTGTGATCGAGCGCCCTGCTCAGAACGCACGTATCACGATCCATACTGCCCGCCCCGGTATAGTTATCGGTAAGAAGGGTGAAGATGTTGATCGTCTGCGTCGTGAAGTCGGCGAGATGATGGGTGTGCCTGTGCACATCAACATCGAAGAAGTCCGCAAGCCGGATCTGGATGCTCGCCTGGTAGCGCAAAACGTTGCCGGACAGCTGGAGCGTCGTGTGATGTTCCGTCGCGCTATGAAGCGCGCGGTACAGAACGCTATGCGTCAGGGAGCCAAAGGCATCAAGATTCAGGTTGGTGGTCGTCTCGGGGGTGCCGAAATTGCGCGTTCCGAGTGGTATCGTGAAGGTCGCGTTCCGCTGCACACTCTGCGTGCAGATATTGATTACGCAACCTACGAAGCGCATACCACTTACGGCATTATTGGCGTCAAGGTATGGATCTTCAAAGGTGAGATTCTTGGTGGTATGGAACAGGTCCGTGCTGACAAGAAAGCCTCTGGGAAGAAAGGTTCTAAGTAAAGGGGCAATCTTATGCTGCAACCAAAACGCACCAAATTTCGCAAGGTAATGAAGGGCCGTAATACCGGTCTTGCTCACCGCGCCAACAAGGTGAGCTTCGGTGAATACGGATTGAAAGCGACGACTCGCGGGCGTATAACTGCGCGCCAGATTGAAGCGGCACGTCGTACCATGACGCGTAAGATCAAGCGTGGCGGGAAGATCTGGATCCGGGTGTTCCCGGACAAGCCGATCACCGGTAAGCCGCTTGAAGTACGTATGGGTAAAGGTAAGGGTTCTGTCGAGTACTGGGTGGCTGAAATTCAGCCAGGCCGGATGCTCTACGAGATGGAAGGTGTTTCTGAAGATATCGCACGCGAAGCCTTCACACTCGCAGCGGCTAAGCTGCCAGTACAGACCACCTTCGTAACGAGGACGGTGATGTGATGAAAGCAACAGAGCTGCGTGAAAAATCAGCCGCGGAGCTGAATAAGGAGCTGATCGATCTCCTGAAGGAGCAGTTCAACCTGCGCATGCGCAAGGCTACTGGTCAGCTCAATCAGTCTCACCTTCTCGCCGGGGTGAAGCGCGACATTGCTCGTGTGAAAACAGTATTGAACGAAAAGGCAGGAAAGTGACATGACCGAAGCTACCCAAACTGCCAGAACTCTTAGCGGCAAGGTCGTGAGCAACAAGATGGAGAAATCCATCGTGGTGTTGGTCGAGCGTCAGGTAAAGCACCCTCTGTACGGTAAGTACATGAAGCGTTCAACCAAGATCCATGCTCACGATGAGAGCAACCAGTGCAATATCGGTGACACTGTGACCATTCAGGAAACCCGCCCGGTCTCCAAGACCAAAAGCTGGGCCCTGGTGGAAGTCACTGAACATGCATCCAAGGTGTAATTCGCCCGGAGAACAACCATGATTCAGACTCAGACAATGCTTGAAGTCGCGGATAACAGTGGTGCGCGTCAGGTGATGTGCATCAAGGTCCTGGGCGGTTCACACCGGCGTTACGCCGCCATTGGGGATATCATCAAGGTGACCGTTAAGGAAGCCATCCCCCGCGGAAAAGTGAAGAAAGGCCAGGTCCTGAAGGCTGTAGTAGTGCGCACCCGCAAGGGTGTTCGCCGTCCCGATGGGTCGCTTATCCGTTTCGACGGCAACGCGGCTGTACTTCTGAACAATCAGGACGCACCCATTGGTACCCGTATCTTCGGACCGGTTACCCGTGAACTGCGAAACGAAAAGTTCATGAAAATTATCTCACTGGCACCCGAAGTACTTTAAAGGACCAGAGGCCGGTTATGAAAAAGATTAAACGAGATGACGAAGTAATCGTCACTACGGGGAAAGACAAAGGCAAACGTGGTAAAGTTCTGAAAGTTCAGGACGATGGCAAGGTAATTGTTTCTGGCATCAATATGATGAAGAAGCACACCAAACCAAACCCGATGTTGGGCACCCCCGGTGGCATCGTCGAAAAAGAAGCGCCTATCCAGGCTTCCAACGTAGCTATTTTTAATCCGCAGACCGGCAAGGCCGATCGTGTTGGCTTCCAGATCAAGGAAGACGGGGCGAAGACGCGGATCTTCAAAGCTACGAAAGAAGCTGTCGATAACCAGTAAGCGGTGGTGGTTACGATGCTTAACATGAAAGAGCAGTACAGCAAGGAAGTGGTACCCGCCCTGCAGAAAGAGTTCGGTTTCAAGAACGTCATGCAGGTGCCGCGTATCGAAAAGATTACCCTGAACATGGGTGTCGGCGAAGCTGTCGGTGACAAAAAGCTGATTGAGAATGCTGTGGCAGATTTAGAGCGCCTGGCAGGACAAAAAGTGGTTGTTACTACAGCGCGTAAGTCCGTTGCGGGTTTCAAAATCCGTGAAGGATGGCCGATCGGTTGTAAAGTTACCCTGCGCGGTGAGCGTATGTGGGATTTCTTTGATCGCCTGGTTCACATTGCGGTTCCCCGTATTCGTGACTTCCGCGGTCTTAATCCCAAGTCCTTTGACGGGCGCGGTAACTACAGCATGGGTGTGCGTGAGCAGATCATCTTCCCGGAGATCGAGTACGACAAAGTCGACAAGATCCGCGGGCTGGATATCACCATTACCACCAGTGCCCGTACCGACGACGAAGGTCGCGAGCTGCTGAAAGCTTTCGGCTTTCCGTTCAAGAAATAAAGGAACGAGAGTAATGGCTAAGGTTTCAATGAAAAACCGTGAGCTGAAGCGCGAACAAACCGTTGCGAAATTTGCAGCGAAGCGTGCTGAGCTCAAGGCGATTATCAAGAACCCAAATACCAGCGATGATGACCGTTGGGATGCACAGATGAAGCTCCAGCAGCTTCCTCGTGATGCTTCTCCATCGCGTCTTCGTAATCGTTGCCAGGTGACTGGTCGTCCCCATGGCGTTCTGCGGAAGTTCGAACTTTCACGGATTAAGCTCCGTGAATACGGCATGCGTGGCGACGTTCCGGGCCTGACCAAGGCAAGCTGGTAAGATAGGTATCCTGGCTTAGGTCAGGATGCCTGTTGGTAAGCGGTGCGGCGCGCCGCTGCACAACTAAAAAGATCAGGAGCCTCATACCAATGAGTATGCAAGACACGCTTGCGGATATGGTAACCCGTATACGCAACGCCCAGATGGCATCGAAAGCAGACGTTACGATGCCATCTTCAAAAATGAAGATCTCAGTAGCCCAGGTTCTTAAGGACGAGGGTTATGTTGCAGATTTTTCCGTTACAGCCGATGTAAAGCCTGAGTTGACCATCACGCTCAAGTATTTCGGTGGCAAGCCGGTTATTGAACAGATTAAGCGGGTAAGCCGCCCAAGTCTGCGTCAGTACAAAGGTGCTGGGGAACTGCCGAAGGTATCCGGTGGTTTAGGAGTCGCGATAGTCTCTACGTCCAAGGGCGTTATGACTGACCGCGCCGCACGAGCTGCTGGCGTGGGTGGCGAAGTCATCTGCACCGTATTCTAGGAGAATCACATGTCCAGGGTTGCCAATAATCCTGTCGTGCTGCCTTCCGGTGTTGAGGTTAAGCTGAACGGCCAGGAAATTAGTGTTAAGGGCTCCAAAGGAGCTCTTGAATTTTCGATTCACCAAGCGGTTGAAGTAAAACAGGAAGAAAATCTTCTGCGTTTTGCTGCTCGCGATGGTGCCCAAAAGTCCCGCGCTCTTGCTGGTACAACCCGCGCGCTGGTCAACAATATGGTGACCGGTGTATCCGCAGGCTTCGAGCGTAAGCTCCAGCTGGTCGGTGTTGGTTATCGGGCCCAGGCGCAAGGTACGAAGCTCAATTTGACACTGGGTTTTTCTCATCCGGTTTCTTATGAGCTGCCCGAGGGGATTACCGTTGAAACTCCGTCCAATACGGAAGTAGTTATTCGCGGTATCGACAAGCAACAGGTTGGCCACGTCGCTGCAGAAATCCGCGCGTTCCGTCCGCCCGAGCCTTACAAGGGCAAAGGTGTTCGGTATGCGGATGAGCAGGTAAGACGCAAAGAAGCCAAGAAGAAATAAGGCGGGACTATGAGCGCGAATAACGAAAGATTGCGTCGCGCACGCAAAGTGCGCATGAAGATCCGTGAGCTGGGTACGACACGTTTGTGCGTTCACCGCACTCCGCGTCACATGTATGCTCAGGTTACGACAGCAGATGGCAGCCAGGTTTTAGCCACTGCCTCCACGTTGGATAAGGAATTGCGCCAGGGTGCAACCGGTAACGTGGATGCCGCCAAGAAGGTTGGTCAGCTGATTGCTGAGCGTGCCAAGGCGGCAGGTGTGGAGCAGGTTGCATTTGACCGCTCCGGTTACCGTTATCACGGACGCGTCCAGGCTTTGGCCGACGCAGCTCGTGAAGCTGGCTTGCAATTCTAAGAGGTGGAGAAGATGAGCGTTAACGATCAGAAGGCGCCTGAGCTCCAGGAAAAGCTGGTTCAGGTGAATCGCGTTGCTAAAGTGGTCAAGGGCGGTCGCGTATTTGCGTTCACCGCGCTGAGCGTTGTTGGCGACGGAAAAGGACGCGTTGGCTTTGGCCGCGGCAAGGCACGTGAAGTGCCAGTTGCGATTCAGAAGGCGATGGAAGCTGCACGTAAGAACATGGTAGACATTCCGCTTGACGGTACTACCCTGCAGTACGCAGTGCGGGCCCAGCATGGTGGCTCCAAGGTGTACATGCAGCCGGCGTCTGAAGGTACAGGTATTATTGCCGGTGGTGCAATGCGTGCTGTGTTGGAAGTTGCAGGGGTTCAGAACGTACTGTCCAAGTGTTACGGGTCTACCAACCCGGTGAACGTGGTACGTTCCACCATCAAGGGTCTTCAGGCTACTCAAGCGCCTGAAGATATTGCAGCCAAGCGCGGTAAATCCGTCGAAGAAATTCTGGGTTGAAGTCATGGCGAACGCAAATACGATCAAAGTAACTCTGACCCGCAGCCCAATTGGCTGCCAGCCCAAGCACAAGCTTTGTGTAAAGGGCCTGGGTCTTCGTAAAATCGGTCATACCGTTGAAGTAGAGGATACCCCTTCTATTCGCGGCATGATCAACCGGGTTAATTACCTGGTTCGGGTTGAGGAGAACTAAGATGCGTCTGAACGAGCTTAGTCCAGAGCCCGGTTCACGTCCTTCCGGCAAGCGTGTTGGTCGTGGTATCGGTAGCGGCCTCGGTAAAACCGGTGGTCGTGGTCACAAGGGTCTGAAATCCCGTTCCGGTGGCAGTGTTGCCCCTGGTTTCGAGGGTGGTCAGCAGCCTTTGGCTCGTCGTTTGCCGAAGTTTGGCTTTACATCGCGCCAACAGCGTTATGTTGCCGAAATTCGACTGAACGAATTGGCCAAAGTTGAAGGCGATATTGTGGATCTTGCAGCACTTAAGAAAGCTGACATCATCCGCGAAGAAATTCGCGAAGCTAAGGTTATCCTGTCGGGCGAACTTGACCGCGCAGTAACTGTAAAGGGACTTCGTGTAACCAAAGGCGCGCGCGAGGCAATTTCTGCCGCGGGTGGCAAAGTCGAAGACTAAGGCGAGTCGAGGACTAAATGGCGAAGAACGCATCATTGCCTGCGGGCGCGGGAAAAGGACTTGCTGAGCTGAAATCAAGGCTCTGGTTTGTCTTCCTGGCATTGCTGGTGTACCGGATCGGTGCCCACATCCCGGTGCCTGGAGTTAACCCCGACCGTTTGGCGGCACTGTTTGAGCAGAATCAGGGCACGATCCTGAGTATGTTCAACATGTTCTCAGGTGGTGCGCTCGAGCGCATGAGTATCTTCGCTCTCGGTATCATGCCGTATATCTCTGCCTCAATTATCATGCAGCTCATGACTGCGGTAAGTCCGCAGCTTGAGCAGCTGAAAAAGGAAGGTGAGGCTGGTCGTCGCAAGATAAGCCAGTATACGCGCTACGGTACGGTTCTCCTGGCTCTGGTACAGGGTTTTGGTATTTCTGTTGGTTTGGCCTCTCAGGGCGTCACCTTTAACGATAGTTTCAGCTTCCACTTTGTGGCAGTGGTCTCTTTTGTGAGTGGTGCTGTCTTCATGATGTGGCTGGGTGAGCAGATTACTGAGCGGGGTGTCGGTAATGGCATCTCCCTGCTGATTTTTGCAGGCATTGTTGCCGGTCTCCCCGGCGCAATCGGCCAGACTCTGGAGCAGGCTCGTAACGGCGAAATGAGCCTGTTGGTGGTTCTGGGTATCGGTATCCTTGCGATTGCAGTAGTTGGCTTCGTGGTGTTCATGGAGCGTGGTCAGCGTCGTCTGACTATCAACTATGCAAAACGACAGCAGGGGCGCCGCGTGTTTGCTCAGCAATCCAGTCATTTGCCTTTGAAGGTAAATATGGCCGGGGTCATCCCGCCCATCTTTGCTTCGTCCATCCTGCTTTTTCCGGCTTCGCTCGGGCAGTGGTTTGGGCAAGGTGAGGGCATGGAGTGGCTCAGTGATATTTCCCAGGCATTGGCGCCAAGCCAGCCGTTATACATTATTCTGTTTGCAGCAGCGGTGGTATTCTTCTGCTTCTTCTATACAGCTTTGATGTATAACCCGAAAGAAGTTGCGGATAATCTCAAGCGCTCTGGCGCGTTTATACCGGGCATTCGTCCTGGCGATCAGACAGCCAAGTACATTGATGGCGTTCTGACTCGGCTGACCCTGTTCGGTGCAATGTACATTGCAGCAGTTTCTCTGTTCCCTCAGTTTCTGATGGTGGCCGGGAATGTTCCGTTCTATTTGGGCGGCACCTCACTGCTGATTGTTGTAGTCGTGGTGATGGATTTCATGGCGCAGGTTCAGTCGCACCTGATGTCGCATCAGTATGAATCGCTGATGAAGAAATCCAATCTCAAGGGCTATGGACGGAACGGGTAACACCCGTTCCCCTTGAAAACTGGAGTCGACAATGAAAGTACGCGCTTCGGTAAAGAAAATTTGCCGTAACTGCAAAGTAATTCGTCGCAATGGCTCAGTAAGAGTCATTTGCTCGGAGCCTCGCCACAAGCAGCGTCAGGGCTGATTCCTTCGGGAACTAACCTGGTTGCAAAAGAGGTTCGTAATGATGGCGCTTGACTCGATGCCGAGTCAGGCGCTATTATTTCGCGCCCCATTTTTGTGGCGGAAAATTCACACAGCAAAGTTTTGAACGCGGAGTAATTTGGATGGCACGTATAGCCGGTGTCAATATACCCGATCACAAACATGCTGTTATCTCGCTGACCTACATCTTTGGTGTTGGCAAGACAACAGCCCAGAAGCTTTGCGATGCAACCGGTGTTAAGCCGGACGTCAAGGTCAAAGACCTGTCCGACGAGCAGCTTGAGACACTTCGTACCGAAGTGGGTAAAGTAATCGTTGAAGGCGATCTGCGTCGTGAAGTACAGATGAACATTAAGCGTTTGAAGGATCTCGGATGTCACCGTGGTCTGCGCCACCGTCATGGACTTCCCGTCCGTGGTCAGCGCACAAAGACCAACGCACGCACCCGTAAAGGTCCTCGCAAACCTATTCGTAAGTAACAGGTAGGCAAACATGGCAAAGCCAGGTACACGTACCCGTAAAAAGGTGAAAAAGACCGTTGTTGATGGCGTCGCGCACGTACACGCTTCCTTCAACAACACGATCGTGACCATTTCTGACCGTCAGGGCAACGTCCTGTCCTGGGCCACTTCTGGTGGTTCCGGTTTTCGTGGGTCACGTAAGAGCACACCTTTTGCTGCGCAGGTAGCAGCTGAAAGAGCCGGTAACGCGGCTGCTGAATACGGCCTTAAAAACCTGGACGTAGAGGTTAAGGGTCCCGGGCCCGGACGTGAGTCTGCAGTTCGTGCGTTGAATTCGTGCGGCTACAAGATCACTAACATCACAGATGTGACGCCGATTCCCCATAACGGCTGTCGTCCGCCTAAAAAGCGCCGCGTCTAACACAGGAGACAGTGAATTATGGCTCGTTATATAGGCCCGAAGTGCAAACTGTCTCGTCGTGAAGGGACAGATCTTTTTCTGAAGAGCGGTGTTCGCGCGCTGGATTCCAAGTGCAACATCGAGACTCCACCAGGTATGCACGGCGCACGTCGCGGTCGTCTGTCTGAATATGGCGTTCAGCTTCGTGAAAAACAGAAGGTTCGTCGTATTTACGGTGTGCTGGAAAAGCAATTCCGCAACTATTACAAAGAAGCGGCTCGTCTGAAGGGCGCAACGGGTGAAAACCTGCTGCAACTTCTCGAAACGCGTCTTGATAACGTTGCATACCGCATGGGTTTTGGTTCTACCCGTGCTGAATCCCGTCAGCTCGTCTCTCACAAGGCGATTCTGGTTAACGACAAGGTAGTGAATATTCCTTCCTACAAGGTCAAGCCAGGCGATGTTGTGAGCGTGCGTGAAAAAGCCAGAAACCAGCTGCGCGTTAAAGGCGCCCTGGAACTGTCTGCAAGCCGTGCACCGGTGAGCTGGGTAGAGGTCGACGCCACTAAGATGTCCGGCGTTTACAAATCAGTGCCTGAGCGCACTGAATTGCCGGCCGACATCAACGAGAACCTCATCGTCGAGCTTTACTCCAAGTAAAGCCTGATAAGCAACGATAGTAGATAGGGGCGTCTATGCAGCGTTCAGTACAAGAGTTATTGACACCTCGTACCATTGACGTGAAAGAATCGAGTGCGATGCGTGCCAAAGTTACTCTGGAGCCTCTGGAAAGAGGTTTTGGACACACTTTGGGAAGTGCACTTCGCCGCATTCTCTTGTCATCGATGCCGGGCTGCGCTGTTACTGAAGCGCAGATTGACGGTGTCTTGCACGAGTACAGCGCGATTGAAGGTGTCCAGGAAGACGTTATTGAGATTCTTCTGAATCTCAAGGGCGTTGCGGTCAAAATGAACGGTCGGGACGACACTGAGCTAACCCTCAGTAAGAAAGGCCCGGGCGTCGTTACAGCTGGTGATATCAAGCTGGATCACGACGTTGAGATTTCCAACCCGGATCATGTTATCTGTCACCTGAGTGAAAAGGGTGAAGTGAACATGCGTCTGCGTGTTGCTCGCGGTCGCGGCTATGAGCCGGCTGACCAGCGTGGTCTCGATGAAGATGAAACCCGCGCCATCGGCCGCCTGCAGCTGGATGCAACCTTCAGTCCGGTTCGCCGTGTAGCCTACTCAGTGGAAAGTGCACGGGTAGAGCAACGTACCGATCTGGACAAGCTGGTTATTGATCTGGAAACGAATGGCACAATTGATCCGGAAGAAGCAATTCGCCGGGCAGCCACCATTCTCCAGCAGCAACTGGCAGTATTTGTCGATTTTGATCATGAAAAAGAGCCTGAGCGTGTAGAGGAAGAGGAAGAAATTGATCCGATTCTGCTGCGCCCGGTTGATGATCTGGAATTGACGGTACGTTCGGCTAACTGCTTGAAGGCTGAAAATATTTACTACATCGGTGATCTGATCCAGCGCACAGAAGTTGAGCTGTTGAAGACGCCTAACCTTGGTAAGAAGTCGCTCACGGAGATCAAGGACGTTTTGGCGTCCCGTGGTTTGTCTCTGGGGATGCGTCTTGATAACTGGCCACCGGCTAGCCTTCGCGGCGACGACCGGGTTCTGGGCGGTTGATTGCCGATTAGTTTAAGGTAAGGAATCAGAGCAATGCGTCATCGTAAGAGTGGTCGTAAGTTCAGCAGGACCAGTGCGCATCGCAAGGCCATGTTTCGTAACATGACTGCGTCACTGGTTGGTCATGAGCTGATTAAAACAACGCTGCCGAAAGCCAAAGAGCTTCGTCGTGTAGCGGAGCCTTTGATCACGCTCGCCAAAGTAGATTCGGTAGCGAATCGTCGTCTGGCGTTTTCCCGCCTGCGCGACGACGCAGCGGTAGCCAAGCTGTTTAATGAGCTTGGCCCCCGTTACAATGAGCGTCCGGGTGGTTACCTTCGTATTCTGAAGTGTGGCTTCCGTGCTGGCGACAATGCCCCTATGGCATTTGTTGAGCTGGTAGGTCGTCCGTTGGACATCGAAGCAGAAGAAGTGGACGAAGGCGACGAGTAATATCGTTGGCTAGTCTTTAAAAAGCCGGATTCCGAGAGGGGTCCGGTTTTTTTGTGTCTGGAGTTTGGTGCAACTGCTCGCGCTTAGGAGGCTGGCCCGGGGTGGTGGGTTCATTTTCTTTGGAAAAATAACTCGCTTCGCTCAGACATCTTTTTCCGGCAGAAAATGAACCCACCACCCCAGGCCGAACATACTTTGTGCTAGTTTCCTTTTTGGCCCAGCATTGGTTTCAGGTAGCGACCGGTATGGGACGCAGGGTTCTCTGCAACTTCTTCAGGCGTTCCTTCCGCAATGATCTGACCGCCCCCTGAACCACCTTCCGGGCCCAAGTCGATTACCCAGTCTGCTGTTTTTATTACGTCCAGGTTGTGCTCGATAACCACGATGGTGTTGCCGTGGTCTCTCAGGCGTTGCAGTACGTTAAGCAGCTGCTGGATGTCGTAGAAGTGCAATCCCGTAGTTGGTTCGTCGAGTATGTACAGGGTTTTACCCGTGTCGCGCTTTGAGAGCTCTTTGGCGAGCTTTACGCGCTGGGCCTCGCCGCCAGACAGGGTGACTGCGCTCTGTCCAAGGCGGATGTATGAGAGGCCTACATCGATGAGTGTTTGCAGCTTTCTGGCGAGGAAGGGGACGGCATCGAAAAACTCCCGTCCTTCTTCAACGGTCATGCTTAACACTTCATTGATGTTCTTGCCCTTGTACCGAACCTCGAGTGTCTCACGGTTATAGCGTTTGGCTTTGCACACATCGCAGGGGACGTATACGTCTGGCAGGAAGTGCATTTCTACCTTGATCATGCCGTCGCCCTGGCAGGCTTCGCAGCGGCCGCCTTTGACGTTGAATGAAAAGCGCCCCGGCTTGTATCCCCGCGAGCGAGCTTCTTGAGTTCCAGCGAAGAGTTCGCGGATTGGCGTGAACAGGCCAGTATAGGTAGCCGGGTTGGAGCGTGGGGTGCGTCCGATTGGGCTTTGATCTATATCGATCACTTTGTCCAGTTGGTCGAGGCCGGTTAGTGCTTTGTACGGTGCGGCGGTCAAGCTGGTTGCTTTGTTCAGCTTGGCAGCGGCTACCGGGTAAAGTGTGCTGTTTATCAGTGTAGATTTGCCCGAGCCAGATACACCCGTTACGCAGGTCATGATACCTAGTGGCAAGGTTAGTGTGACATCTTGCAGGTTATTGCCAGTGGCGCCGGTTAGAGTCAGGGTTTGGCCGTTTCCTTTATTCCGGATTGCCGGTACGGCTATTTCTTTGGCTCCGCTGAGATATTGGCCTGTCAGTGAGTCCGGATTTGCAAGTATGTCCGCAGGGGTGCCTTGGGCGATTATCTGGCCGCCGTGCACGCCGGCACCTGGCCCGATATCGATAACATGGTCGGCCGCCCGAATTGCGTCTTCATCGTGCTCGACAACGATAACGGTGTTGCCCAGATCGCGAAGATGGGTGAGGGTGCTCAGCAAGCGATCATTGTCGCGCTGATGAAGCCCGATAGATGGCTCATCCAGAATGTACATGACCCCCACGAGGCCGGCGCCGATTTGGCTGGCGAGTCGGATTCGCTGTGCCTCGCCCCCAGACAGGGTGTCGGCACTGCGTTCCAGTGTCAGATACTCAAGCCCTACGTTCACCAGAAATTGCAGGCGCTGCCGGACTTCCTTGGTGATCTTTTCGGCGATCTCGCCTTTACGTCCAGGCAGGTCGAGTGTGTCGAAATAGGTATAGGCTTCGCCGATAGGAAGGCGTGTGAGGTCGGAAATGTTGTGATCTTCAATAAACACGTGGCGAGCGCTGCGCCGAAGCCGGGAGCCCCCGCATTCCTTGCAAGGCTGGGTGCTGAGGTGCCTTGCCAACTCCTCGCGCACACTTTGGGAGTCTGTTTCCCGATAACGGCGTTCGAGGTTTGGAATAATGCCCTCGAAGGAGTGGGCACGTTCCATGATCTGGCCACGGGAGTTCACGTAGCGAAACGGAATTTCGTCAGTGCCTGAGCCAAAAAGGAGCATTGTCCTGAAGTCTTCCGGGAGTTCCTCCCAGGGTGTTTCAAGGTCGATGTTGTAGTGCTCGGCTATGTTACCCAGCATCTGGAAGTAATAGACCGCCCGCCGATCCCAGCCTTTGATGGCGCCAGCTGCAAGGGTGGATTCAGGGTGCTGGACAATTTTCTCGGCATCAAAGAATTGTTTCACACCCAAGCCGTCGCAAGTGGGGCAGGCTCCGGCCGGGTTATTGAAGGAAAACAGTTTGGGCTCGAGTTCGCTTAGTGCGTAACCACATTGTGTGCACGCGTATTTCGCTGAGAAGGTCTGTTCTTCACTCTCGCTGCCTGTGTCGGCATCCATAGGTGCAACAAGTGCGATGCCATCAGCAAGCCCCAATGCTGTCTCAAAGCTCTCAGCCAACCGTTGTTCCTGGCCGGGCTTTACCTTTAAGCGGTCCACTACTACGTCAATCTGGTGTTTGCGTTTCTTGTCGAGTGCCGGTACATCATCAATGTCGTAAACGATTCCATCGACTCGCAACCGGATAAACCCCTGGCTGCGCATGGTCTCTACAACCTGTAGGTGCTCACCTTTACGGTCACGGATCACCGGCGCAAGGATCATGAGCTTGCTGTCCTCGGGCATCGCCAGCACTTGATCCACCATCTGGCTTACTGTTTGGGCTTCGAGGGCTTGCCCGTGTTCCGGGCATCGGGGTTCCCCCGCCCGGGCAAACATCAGTCGCAGGTAATCGTAGATTTCAGTAATAGTGCCGACTGTCGAGCGAGGGTTGTGGGAAGTGGACTTCTGCTCGATCGAGATGGCAGGGGAAAGCCCTTCGATGTGATCTACATCGGGTTTCTCCATCATCGACAGGAACTGGCGAGCGTAGGTGGACAGGGATTCCACATAGCGCCGCTGACCTTCAGCGTACAGCGTATCGAATGCCAGGGACGATTTGCCTGAGCCGGATAGCCCGGTGATGACGATCAGTTTGTCCCTCGGGATATCCAGGTCGATGTTCTTCAGGTTGTGGGTACGTGCCCCTTTGATCTGGATATGATCCATAACACCTCGCGTGGAGAAAAAACGGGAATTATACCGTGTTACGCCGGCTGCGGCGAAAGTGTCGGTAAAGTTGTAGCTGTGCCTCGCTGGGGCACCTTCTGTTACAATGCGCCGCCTGCGAAAAATATGTTCGTTCGTATGTTTGTGTTTATAACCCCGAGAGAGGAGCCTACTGCCATGAATTCGCTGGAAAAACGCTCCGTATTTGCGCTGGCATCAGTGTATGCCGTGCGTATGCTCGGGTTATTCATGATCATGCCGGTATTCATGTTGCTGGGTGACGGCCTTGAGGGCGCAACTCCTGCACTGCTAGGTTTTGCTATTGGTGCTTACGGCCTGAGTCAGGCCTTGTTGCAGATTCCTTTTGGCCTGCTTTCAGATCGTGTCGGACGCAAGCGCATGATCTATATTGGCCTGCTTCTGTTTGCCGCAGGCAGCATACTGGCAGGTTCCGCGGATTCAATATACGTTGTTATCGCTGGACGGATTCTTCAGGGTGCCGGAGCGATTGCCAGTGTGCTCATGGCATTGCTCAGTGACCTTACCCGAGAAGAGCAGCGAACCAAAGCCATGGCTACCGTTGGCATCTCAATTGGGCTGTCATTCTCCGTGTCTCTGGTACTTGGCCCTTTGCTGGGCTCAGCTTGGGGGTTGTCCGGGATTTTCTACGCGACGGCGGTGCTGGCGCTTGTAGCGTTGCTTATCGTAAGTCGTGTGGTGCCTACGCCTCATCAGCACAAGGCCAGCGCTGATACTCACCCTGCTAAAGCTATGCTGGGGCGGGTTTTGTCTGATAAGCGCCTGTTACGACTCGATTTCGGTATTTTTGCTCTGCACCTGGTGCTGACTTCATTGTTTTTGGTGTTTCCTTCAGTGCTGCAGAATCAGCTCGGGCTTGCCAGCAGCTCGCACTGGTGGTTTTACCTGAGTGTTATGATCACCTCATTTTTTGCCATGGTGCCATTTATCATTGTTGGCGAGAAAAAGCGCATGATGAAGCCTGTGCTCTGTGGCGCAATTGCGCTTCTTGCCGTTGCGACGGCGGGTCTTTCCAAAGTGTCGGCTGGCCTTGTCTTCGCTTGGGTTGTGATGTTTTTCTTTTTTATGGCCTTCAACTTACTGGAAGCCAGCCTCCCTTCACTGATCAGTAAAGAGGCGCCGGCGGCCAGTAAAGGAACGGCGATGGGTGTGTATTCTACCTCTCAGTTTATGGGTGCCTTCATGGGCGGAGCCTTTGGTGGCTACCTGCTGCAGCAGGTTGGAGTTGAAGGGGTTGTCTGGTTTATGGTGGCGATTTTGGGGCTGTGGTTACTGGTTGCTTTGACCATGCCTGCGCCGGGTCACACCTCAGGTTTCGTGGTACAGTTGCGGGACATGGTCAGCGACCAGTACGACTATGTTGATGGCAGTCTGCGCCGCTTGCCGGGTGTGCAGGATGTGGTCATTATTGAAAACGCTGCCACAGCCTATCTTAAGGTGGATCGACAGCACTTTGATGAGACGTTACTTGCGGATTTTCCATTCGTCCGCCAGGGTAGCAATTCTTGAAATCCGGAGGCTCGCAAGGAGTGCGAGTGTCGCTGAAAACAGAATCAGGAGCAGAACATGGCAAGAGGCGTAAACAAAGTTATTCTTATCGGGAATCTCGGGCAGGATCCGGATACTCGATACACCCCCAACGGCAATGCCGTGGTAAACCTGACTCTTGCAACCGACGAGAGCTACAAGGATCGCCAGACCGGCCAGATGGTTCCGAAAACCGAATGGCACCGCATCGTCATGTTTGGAAAGATTGCCGAGATTGCTGGTCAGTACCTGCGTAAAGGCTCCAAAGTCTATATCGAAGGTAAGCTGCAAACGCGCAAATGGCAGAACAAGGAAGGCCAGGATGTTTACACTACTGAGGTGGTTGTCGACATTAATGGCCAGATGCAGATGCTGGATAGTCGTAGTGGTGGCGAAGGTGGAATGAGTCAAGGCGCACCGGCCGGACGTCCTCAGCAGCAATCGGCACCTTCTGCCCCGCCCCAGAATACCCCCCCGCAGTCTGGTGGTTACAATCAGGGTTATAATCAGGGCCAAAATCAAGGCCAGCCAGCACAGGGAAGCAGCATGCCTGAGCCGGTGGATGATTTTGATGACGATATACCGTTCTAGCCGGCAATTCGTCTAAAAAATGTTCACAAAAACCATAAAGCCCCATTTGTTGGGGCTTTATGGTTTTTAGGGTTTGATTGTGGCTTGTGTCAGCTCGTTGACCATAACCCTGTTCCTACCTGCGCGCTTGGCCGCGTAAAGAGCGGCATCGGCTGCGGCAAACCAGTCTTCTTTCTTGTAGCCGTCCCTATAAGCAGCCACGCCCGCGCTAATGGTTACAGGGGCGCCTTCGCTGCCCGGTATTTCAATCTCGTCAGCGACCCGTTGGCGTAGCTTTTCTGCAATTTTATAACCGGTTTCTTCGTTTGCACCGGGTATTAGAATCGCGAACTCCTCACCGCCATAGCGGCCAACAACATCATAGTTTCGGGCCTGCTCCTGCATGATGCGCCCCAGATCTGCAAGCACTGCGTCGCCTGCCAGATGGCCCCAACTGTCGTTAACCTTTTTGAAGTGATCCAGGTCCAACATTATAAGTGCTGCTGGATGATGTTCCCTCGAGGTGCGGTTCAGTTCCTGTTGCACTCGTTCCATGAGATAGCGGCGGCTATACACGCCGGTCAGCGCATCCCTATTGGCCATTTCCTCAAGCCGGGTGTTCAGCATCTGGATGTCACGGGTTCGGGAGGCTACGGTGGTCTCCAGTCTGCCCAACGCCATGAGCAGGCCAAAGTAAAGCGCAAGTTCGATCAGAATGAAGGCGGCAACGGCGTAAACAATATTGACCCAAGTGTCTCGGTAAAACCCTTGCACAGCATTTTCAGCAGAGTGCCAGATCATGATTCTACCGACGGGAACTTCATGTTGGTCACGGATGCCGATGTAGTCTCGCAGAGCAAACTCTGTCAAGGCTATAGGGCCGCTTTGGGTCTCCAGCAGGGTGGTGCGCTCTTCAGAATCGGGCTGGTGTTTACGCTTACTTTCCAAAGCCGTTATCACTTCTTTCAAATCATCAGAGGAGCTGGCTTCGATAAAACAGCCGCACTCTGACCTAATTGCTTTCTCTGGCAGATTCCAGACGGCATCACCCACGCGCTCGTCGCGGATCAGGATTGCCACATCGGAACCAATGGCCGTGCTTATCGAGTCAATGAGCGTACTGAACGACGTGCCCACCTCCAGTGCGCCAACTTTCTTTTCGGGGCCGCTGAAACTGAAGATGGGTACAACACCCCGCAGCCCGGCATATATTCGACCAAGTTCAAACCCTTGGCGGGGTTGCCCATCGCGGTTTACATCCACAACCAGGTGTCTTAACTCATCCATGTCGTTGCCAGCGCAACCTGAAAGGTTTTTTGTGACTGCTGACCTTCCTGCGAGAGGGCTGCTTGCAGTGTATGTTTGTCACTGAAATAGTTGATGATGACAAAGACCGCCTCGCTCACAAGTATGATCAGCGAAACGATCAGGAAGATCTTGTTGTGCGCTTTTGTCATGGCAATGAAGTCTTTAGATGCAGGGATGTTAAGGGCTTATTCTTCCTCTGTGCGATCCATGCCCAATTCGTTGATTTTCCGAGTCAGTGTGTTTCGCCCCCAGCCCAGAAGAACAGAAGCATCGCGGCGTTTCCCTCCGGTATATTCAAGAGCTGTCTCAATCATGATTTTTTCAAATTCTGGCATGGCGGATTCGAGTATGGCGGTTTCTCCGCGCCTGAGTTCCTGGTGCGCCCAATTCTTCAGCCCCTCCTGCCAAGTGGCACCAGCTATAGGCTGCTCGCTCTGGTGACGAAGTTCGGGAGGCAGGTCATTAATATGCACCTCGCGGCCACTGGCCATAACCGTCAACCATCGGCAGACATTCTCTAACTGACGTACGTTGCCGGGCCATGGCAAGGTGGTCAGGTAACTCTGGGTCTCCGGGCGCAGAATCTTTGGCTCAACCTTCAGCTCATTGGCAGCCCGTAGCAAGAAGTGTTGCATAAGCCTGGGAATGTCTTCGCGGCGCTCGGCCAGCTTTGGCAGGTGCACGCGAATAACATTCAGGCGGTGGAACAGGTCTTCCCGGAATTCCCCGGACTCAACGAGCTTCTCCAGATTCTGGTGGGTAGCAGCGATGATGCGCACATCAACCTTGACGGGCGTGGTGCCGCCAACCCGATAGAATTCGCCGTCAGCCAGAACTCTCAGCAGGCGAGTTTGGGTGTCGCCTGGCATGTCGCCAATTTCATCAAGAAACAGTGTGCCGCCGTTAGCTTGCTCGAATCGTCCCTGGCGTATAGCGGAAGCACCGGTGAAGGCCCCTTTCTCATGGCCAAAGAGTTCAGACTCTATAAGGTCTCTGGGAATGGCCGCCATATTCAGGGCAATGAAGGGAAGTTGGGCTCTGGGGCTGTGATTGTGCAGCGCCTGAGCGACCAGTTCTTTACCTGTTCCGCTTTCACCGTTGATCAAAACAGTGATGTTGGAGTGTGACAGCCGGCCTATGGCCCGAAAAACCTCCTGCATGGCAGGGGCTTCGCCGATGATTTCTGTGCTGTGCTTAAGTTCTTCTGTTTTGGGTTCTGAGTCTGCCCGCTTTTCATGGCTGTGAGCTACGGCACGCAATGCCAGTGCAACGGCGTCGTCTACGTCAAAGGGCTTTGGAAGGTACTCGAAAGCCCCGGTCTGATAGCTGGTGACTGCGCTTTCCAGGTCGGAATGAGCCGTCATGATAATAACGGGTATGTCCGGATGCGCTTCTGCGATTCGTGAAAGAAGGGTTATACCATCTACGCCGGGCATGCGGATGTCGCTGATGATGGCGTCAGGCTGCTCCTGGGACAGCCGCTTCATGATGGTTTCGCCACTTTCGAAAGCAGTAGGCTGTAAGCCAGCCTGCAATAGGGCGCGCTCGAGCACCCAGCGAATACTGCGATCGTCATCGACGATCCAGACCTTGGCAGATTTCTGGCTCATATGGTGCCCTCCAGAGGCAGGAAGATAATGAAGTCTGTCTGGCCCGGCTCACTCTCACACTCAACCAGTCCGTGGTGCTGACCGATAATGCTTTGGGTAATGGACAGCCCGAGCCCGGTGCCGTTAGCGCGACCGCTTATCATCGGATAAAAAATATTCTGGCGCAGCTCAGGGGCTATTCCCGGACCGTTATCGATGATGTCTACACGGCACGCAAGACGGTAACGATTGGGGCCAATGGACACCTGCCTCAGGGCACGTGTGCGAAATGTGATGGTGGGTGTTTTATCGGTGCCAAAGTGTTTGGCAGGGCTTTCAAATGCCGCTTCCATCGCATTGCGTGCAATGTTGAGAAACGCTTGAATTAACAGCTCCTTGTCGCCGGAAAGCTCTGGCAGGCTGGGGTCGTAATCTCGCTGGAACACAACTTTGCCTTTGCTTTCGGCTTCCAGCAGAGTGCGCACGCGCTCAAGAATTTCATGGATGTTGACGGGGGCGAGTTTCAGAGCCTTGTTGGGGCCAAGCATGCGGTCAACGAGGCCGCGCAAGCGATCGGCTTCATCAATGATTACCCGTGTATATTCCCGGAGGCCTTCGCTGCCCAGTTCCCGGTCAAGCAGTTGTGCGGCGCCGCGAATTCCCCCAAGAGGGTTCTTTATCTCGTGGGCCATGCCCCGCACCAGGATGCGGGTGGTTTCCTGTTGAGCGATCAGGTCTTCTTCGCGGCTTATTCGAAGCAGGCGATCTCTGGGTTGGATTTCTACCAGCAATGCGGCGGGTGACTGGTCCAGGGGTGACACAGAGTAGTCCACCATTCTCAGCGAGCCGCTGGCCATCAGGAATTCGGTTTCCCGGCGCGTGTACGATTGGTTGCTTGCCGCCGCTTTACGCAGGGTTCTGAAGGCCTCGTCTGAGTCCAGCAATATGTCGCTGAATGCAAGGCCTGCACTGCGAGTCAAGCTGGTTTCAAACAGATTTTCGGCAGCAGGGTTCAGGTAGCGTATTGTCAGATTGCGCTCCAGCACAACAACGGCTGTGGAGAGGCTGTCCAGCATGTTTTTGAATTGGTTTGCAGATGCCGGGAGGTATTCCATGGGTGCGTCCTGTTGACTAAGGCGAGATAGGCTGGGTGCCACTTGGTCAGTAACTCCCTGGGCCCTTTCTGGCCGCGATAACAGAATGCAGCAAAAACCGAACCAGTTTCTATGAGTTGATGGTTAAGTATGTAAACCTGCCATCAAGGACGCTGGGCGCGGCTGTGAGCAGGTGCAGCCAGAACAACAGGGGAGCGGACAGGTCGACGTATTACGCCTCTGCTATCCGCATCATTATTGCACTATTGCCGGGCGGGCGCACCAAAACGGTGCGCCTGTGTCAGTTCTGAACAGAAGGGCGGTGGATGGTGAAGCGTACAGGGCTGCCGGTTTTAATCTGAACGCCGTTTCTGTCTACAATATGAATGCCGGCCTCATGGGTGCCGCGAAACACGTTGCGAACGGTGACAGAGCCAGATGTGCTCTGGCCAACGGGTTGGCCATCCAGGGTTACTTCATATTTATGGCCTGGCGCAAGCGCGGGTGAGCTGCTCATTTCGAACTGCACATCGCCGTTGCCCGAGTGGAATGCCTGCTCGTTTTCAGGATAAGTGAGAGAAACACTTTCATAAATTGAGCCTTCCCGCTCCACATCTTCTCGCAGTTTTTCAGTTTCCTGAACATTTTGCGGTTTTGGAAGAGTGATGGTCGTCACGGGCTTCACGGTTACCTTTTCTGCGCCTTTTGAAGGCTCATCGGAGAAGGTAACGTTGCCTTGTGCATCCACGTTGCGGTACACCTCTGCGGTGACCGGCCCCGAGATCAGGAGCATCAGCCCTGCGGTGATTCCAAGCGTTGATTTCATAAGTGCAGCCTGCAGTAATATGTATGCTGATTATCAATGGCCGGGCGGGCCTTTTCAATGTAGCAGTGGCGGGATGATTATTACATATCGTTAAGGGCTTCGGTGTTGTGTCGAGGATCACAAAATCTCACCACAAAAAAGCCCCGCTTTTGAGAGCGGGGCTTTTGCCACAACTATTCAGTCCCAGAGCAGCTAATAAAGGGCTGCACCAAGGCTTTTAGCAAGAATAGTACAGCTCGAACTCAACCGGGTGAGTGGTCATGTTGATACGCTCAACCTCACCGCGCTTCAGGTCGATGTAGCCCTGAATCATGTCTTCTGTAAATACACCGCCACGGGTCAGGAACTCATGGTCTTCTTTCAGGGCGTCCAGCGCTTCCTGAAGGGTTTCTGCAACCTTGGGAATGCTCAGTGCTTCTTCCTTGGGCAGGTCGTACAGATCTTTGTCCATCGCGTCGCCTGGGTGAATCTTGTTCTGAATACCGTCAAGGCCCGCCATCATCAGCGCTGCAAATGCCAGGTACGGGTTGGCAGCCGGATCAGGGAAGCGAACTTCTACCCGGCGCGCTTTCGGGCTGGTGACATACGGAATGCGGATGGATGCGGAACGGTTGCGCGCAGAGTAGGCCAGCATAACTGGCGCCTCGTAATGGGGAACCAGGCGCTTATAGCTGTTTGTAGCCGGGTTGGTGAACGCGTTCAGGGCTTTGGCGTGCTTGATGATACCGCCAACGTAGAACAGTGCCATTTCACTCAGGCCTGCATAGCTGTCGCCTGCAAACAGGTTTTTGCCGTCTTTGTTCAGGCTCATGTGAACGTGCATACCGGAGCCGTTATCGCCAACAACTGGCTTGGGCATAAAGGTAGCCGTTTTGCCGTAGGCGTGGGCTACGTTGTGTACGCAGTACTTGAGAATCTGAACTTCGTCTGCTTTTTTGGTCAGGGTGTTCGGGCCAACGCCAATTTCACACTGGCCGGCTGTGCCCACTTCGTGGTGGTGCACTTCAATAACCAAGCCCATGGATTCCATGGCTGCGCACATTGCGCCCCGCAGATCGTGCAGGCTGTCGACCGGTGGTACGGGGAAGTAACCACCTTTCACGCCAGGACGGTGGCCGATGTTATTGCCATTAAAGTCGTCGCCGGAAACCCAGGCTGCTTCTTCAGAGTGAAGCGAGTACATGGAGCCTTGCATGTCGGTCTTCCACCTTGCCGAATCGAACACAAAAAATTCCGGCTCCGGGCCAAACAGAGCGCCGTCTGCAATGCCGGTGGATTTCAGGTATTCCTCTGCACGACGAGCAACAGAGCGGGGGTCGCGCTCATAGCCTTGCATGGTAGAAGGCTCAACAATGTCGCAGGTAATGTTAACAGTGCTTTCTTCGGTGAACGGATCAAGAACGGAGCTGCTGTCATCTGGCATCAGAATCATGTCGGACTCGTTAATGCCTTTCCAGCCGGCAATGGAGGAACCGTCAAACATCTTGCCTTCAGCAAAGAAATCTTCATTGACTTCAGTTGCAGGTATGGTGACGTGCTGCTCTTTGCCGCGACTGTCCGTGAAGCGCATATCAACCCATTTCACTTCGTGCTCTTTGATCAAATCAACTGTCTTGGACATGTGCATGCTCCGTAAGTAATCCCGCGCCGCGGGCATATTCGTGATCGGTGTTCCGGATCGTTCTGTGGGGCTGAATTCCGGTCTGGTATACAAGTCTGCGCAGCTTAGCAAAAGCTGTTGGTTCTTACCTTCACATTTGCGCTGAGCAGACGGTTTAAAAAAACTCGATGGTTGGGTTAAAGCAAGGTGCTTGCCAGTTTTGGGTGGCTGTTCTGGATCTGATGATTTCTCCCCAGTTACAGCGTCTTTGGGCGGTATTCGGAAATGAGGGTGGATGGAGTGATTGGCTTAACATACGCAATGTGCGCCATAATGGTGCGTCTGCCGAGGTTGGCTCGCCTTGTCGCACCAACTTGGTGCGCCAGGATCGCTTCGTGAAATTGATTAAGAAATAGGCGTTCTTCTACATATAAACGGTGCAGAGTTTTCGATATACTGCGCGCCGCTTCATTTTCTCTGCATGGGTCCAGGCTAACAAGCCGGGCGCTGCATGCGGAGCGCTGGGCCGCCAGGTGCCAGTGGATGAGTCCATTTTACAGATTTGAGGTGGCGCGTGCGGGGTTGTCCCTGAATGGCTTTCTTGGATCATTGAGTGCATTTCTCAGGAATAAATTTGTGATTGAAAAACTTCGTAATATCGCCATTATCGCCCACGTTGACCATGGTAAGACCACGCTTGTAGACAAACTGCTGCGTCTGTCCGGCACGCTGGATCGCAAAGAGCTCGAGAACGAGCGCGTCATGGACTCCAACGACCAGGAAAAAGAGCGGGGCATTACTATTCTTGCCAAAAATACCGCACTTAAGTGGAATGGCTACGATATCAATATTGTAGACACCCCTGGGCACGCGGATTTTGGTGGCGAAGTAGAGCGGGTCATGAGCATGGTTGATTGCGTGCTGCTGGTGGTTGATTCCATCGACGGCCCCATGCCCCAGACCCGTTTCGTAACCCAGAAGGCTTTCGCCGCCGGGCTGCGTCCGATTGTGGTTGTGAACAAGGTTGACCGCCCGGGCGCGCGTCCGGATTGGGTTGTAGACCAGGTTTTCGATCTGTTTGACAGTCTCGGTGCAACCGATGAGCAACTGGATTTCCCGATTGTTTATGCCAGCGCACTGAACGGTGTAGCCGGCCTGGACCATGAGGATCTGGCAGACAACATGGATGCCGTCTTCCAGGCGATCGTTGATCACGTGCCCGCGCCTTCTGTTGATCTGGAAGGTCCCTTCCAGATGCAGATATCCCAGCTCGATTACAACAGCTTTCTTGGTGTGATTGGTATCGGCCGTATTGCCCGCGGCAAGATCAAAACCAATTCACCCGTGGTTGCCATTGGTGCAGATGGTAAGAAGCGTCAGGGCCGAATCCTCAAGATTATGGGGCACTCCGGCTTGCAGCGCGTGGAAGTGGCTGAAGCGCAGGCGGGCGACATTGTGTGCGTAAGCGGTCTGGATGAACTGTACATCTCCGACACCCTGTGCGACATGAACAACGTGGAGGCCCTGCCACCGCTGACGGTGGATGAGCCAACTGTTTCCATGACATTCCAGGTTAACGACTCGCCCTTCTGTGGTAAAGAAGGCAAGTTTGTGACCAGTCGGAACATCAAGGACCGCCTTGAGAAGGAATTGCTGCACAACGTTGCCTTGCGCGTAGAAGAGGGTGACTCAGCAGACAAGTTCAAGGTATCCGGGCGCGGTGAGCTGCACCTGTCAGTTCTGATTGAAAACATGCGCCGCGAAAACTTCGAGTTGGCGGTAGGTCGCCCGGAAGTGGTTATCAAGGAAGTAGACGGCGAAAAGCAGGAGCCGTACGAGAACGTTATTGTTGATATCGAAGAGCAGCACCAGGGTTCCTTGATGGAGCAAATGGGGCTGCGCAAGGGCGATCTCACCAACATGGTACCGGACGGCAAGGGCCGTATGCGCCTTGAGTACACGATTCCTGCCCGCGGGCTTATCGGCTTCCGTAACAGCTTTCTGACCATGACCTCAGGTACGGGTATTCTTACCTCAACCTTCAGTCACTATGGCCCGATCAAAAGCGGTGACGTTACCAGTCGCCAAAACGGCGTTCTGGTTTCCATGGCCACAGGTACGGCCTTGACCTATTCACTGGAAACTCTCCAGAGTCGTGGCAAGCTGTTCCTCGATCCAGGCCAGGAAATTTATGAAGGGCAGCTTTGCGGTATACATAGCCGTGAAAATGACTTGGTGATTAACCCCACCAAAGGCAAGAAGCTGGATAACATGCGTGCCTCCGGCAAGGACGAGGTCATTGGCCTGGTGCCGCCGATCAAGTTTACTCTTGAGCAGGCGCTGGAATTTATTGACGATGATGAGCTGGTTGAAGTAACACCCAAATCTATTCGTCTGCGTAAGAAACACCTTACCGAAAACGAGCGTAAGCGCGCGAGCAAAAAGTAAGGTTTACGCTTTGAATCAGGCCGGCGCTGGTAACACAGCCCCGGCTTTTTTTTGCTTCCGGTTTTTGCAAACACATCCCGGTATCCGCATATCTCCGCTACACTGTCGTCGACCTTAAGCTGATCAGCGGAGCGCCCCATGCTTACCCTGTACCCGGACATCAAACCTTACGCAAAACACCGGCTGGCGGTGGAAGCGCCCCATGAACTGTATGTTGAGGAAAGTGGCAATCCGGAGGGGATACCCGTTCTTTTTGTTCATGGCGGTCCCGGGGGTGGATGTGAGGACTATCATCGCCGATTCTTCGATGCGGAGCGTTTTCGAATCATTCTGATGGATCAGCGCGGAGCCGGTCGCTCCACACCCCTGGCGGAACTGGAGGGGAACAGCACCGACAAGCTGGTTCAGGATATGGAAACTATTCGTGAATTCCTGGGGGTTGAGCGCTGGCTGCTGTTCGGAGGAAGTTGGGGTTCCACTCTTAGTCTTGTATACGCCCAAGCCCATGCGGAGCGGGTTATGGGGCTTGTGCTTAGGGGAATTTTCCTTTGTCGTCCCCGGGATATTTCCTGGTTCTATCAGGATGGTGCAAGCCGCGTATTTCCAGACTACTGGAAGGAGTTTGAGGCACCGATACCTGAAGTTGAGCGCGGTGATATGGTGAGCGCCTATTACCGAAGACTAACCAGCAGTAACGAGTTGGAGCAGATGCAGGCTGCGAAAGCCTGGTCGATATGGGAAGGACGCTGCGCCACGCTGAACCCGAGCCCGCGGGTTGTTGAGCATTTTGGTCACCCGCATGTTGCCATTGCCCTGGCGCGAATCGAGTGTCACTACTTCATGAATGCTGCGTTTCTGGAAGATAACCAGATTGTAAGGGATGCGCACAAGCTCCGGGGTATACCCGCCATTATTGTTCATGGCCGCTACGACATGGTGTGTCCGCTGGATAATGCGCTTGCTCTCAGTAATGCCTGGCCAGAAGCAGAGTTGCGAATTATCCGCGAAGCCGGGCATTCTGCGTCTGAACCGGCTATTGTGGATGCGCTTTTGCGAAGTGTTGATGAGGTCATTGCAAGAGCGGAGAAAAATGCCGGCTGATGCTAGCCGTTAGTCGGGGTTGCGAGAACCTGCGAGCATGGCTACACTCTTGCCTGATTGTAATTCTCATTTGACCGGAGTTAACAAAAAAACCGGATGAAAGGACTTGTCCAGCGGGTGTCAAAAGCCAGCGTCGAGGTTAACGGTCGTGAAATTTCGCGCATAGATGCCGGTATATTGTTGTTGCTGGGTGTGGAGCGGGGAGATGAACAGAGTGAAACAAAACAGCTGCTTCGGAAAATACTTACCTACCGCATCTTTCCTGATGAAGCGGGGCGCATGAATCTCAGTTTGCTCGATACAGGTGGCGCCTTGCTTGTTGTACCCCAGTTTACACTTGCTGCTGACACTTCTTCAGGTACACGCCCTGGTTTTTCACGTGCGGCCGCCCCGGATTTGGCAGAAAGCCAGTATGCCAGTTTCCTCGATCTGGCACGGGCGGAGCTGGGTGCGGCAAGGGTTAAAGAAGGTTTATTCGGCGCGGACATGAAGGTGGGCCTGGTTAATGACGGGCCGGTAACTTTTATGCTTTCAACCCGCTGAGTGTTGTTGCAAACTTATAGTGGAACAAGTTGATTTACCCATCCTGAAAAGAGCGGCTTGGCCTTGGCCGAAGGAGCTTTGGAATAAAGGTTTGCGTTTTTGGGATTAAATGGGTTAAAAAATCGACATGAAATATTTGCAAAATAGCTGTTCATGTATTAAAAGTGAGTCATCATGCGGCGCTTTAAGAGAGTGCCGTAAGTGACTGAACCATAAAGATCTGATTGAGTGAGGTCTTTATGGTGGGAAAAGTTGCTTCTTTGTCATAGATTTGACATGTTGCAAACCTAAAATAAGAGCCATCCGGTTTTTCTGGGGCAGCTTATAGAAATCGGGATTAACCCGTTGTTAAAACCTGAAATAACTCGCAAAAGGACATACAACATGAAGAAGACTCTCATTGCATCTGCTATCGCTGCTGCCACTATTTCTGGCACTGCACTGGCACAGGAAAGCAACCTGCCGACGGTTTACGGTAACATCCAGTACGCTCTGACTTACACCAACGTTGATGGTGGCCCAAGCGACATCGCCCACAACGATAACGGCTCCACCATCGGCTTTACTCATGAGCATGCGATCAACCCTGGCCTCACAGGCTTCATGAAGATTGAGCTGGATGGTATTGATGCAGACGACAAGTCTAAAGGTCGTGGTCGTATCAAGCTGGACGAGGCGTACATCGGTATTAAGGGTGACAACTTCGGTCAACTGTGGGTTGGTTCTGACGATTCCCTGTACGAATCAGCGGTCGACAAGATCGTAAACTATTACGAAGTTGGAACGTATAACCTCGGTGGTAGCTACACCACTGGTGAAGGTGACCTGATCCAGTACATGACTCCTTCGTTTGGTGGCCTGAAGCTGGGCGCTGCGGTTCAGATCAATGGAGACGGTGAAGATAATGGCAAAAAGAGCTATCCGTACCAGTTGGCAGCTATCTACTCAGTCGACGCGTTGACTCTGGCTTTTGCTATGGATTCAAACGACGGGGATACTAAATATTCTCAGAACGCCGATTTAACGATTAAAGACGGCGGATTCGAAGCTCCCAAGAACAACGAAAACACCTACGGTGTACGAGTTGCTTACGAGATGGATGCATTGGGCGTTTCCCTTGAGTACCAGACCCGCAAAGATGTGAGCGATGTGGTCGGCGTTCAGGGTATGTACACGCTTGGAAAGAACGTGTTCGCACTTTCATATGAAATGGCAGACCCTGACGGCGCTGCGAAGACGGCTGGAGCAGTAAAGAAAGATGTCATTACTCTGCAGGCACTTCATAACGTGTCAGATAACCTGTACGTTTACGTAGAAGGCTACCTGGGTGGTGGCGATGACAACGCCTATAAGGTGGCTGACAAGAGCGAGGCTTCCTCTGTCTCTGTTGGTGGTACCTACTACTTCTGATCAGCTCACCAGCTAATCAGTTAGTTTGGTATTGAAAACCGGTGGCCTCAGGGCCACCGGTTTTTTGCGTTATTGGCTTACAGAAAATATAGGTTAGGCAAGCATGGCGGAAGAGCTGGAAATAAAATTGAGCCTCAAGTCCGGAGATCTCTTGAAGGCGCTGAATTGGTTGCTTGCACAACCGGAAGCTCAAGCTGGCAGCAAGAAATCTCTGGTGAACTGTTACTACGACACCCCGGATGCGGAGCTCAATCACCAGCAGGCGGCTCTTCGTGTGCGCAAGGCCGGTAGCCATTATGTGCAGACACTCAAAACCCGTGGCGAGTTCGTGGATGGTGCCCACCGGCGGGAGGAGTGGGAGTGGCCAGTGGATGGGCCGCAGCTTTCAATAGGGTTGCTGGCAGACACACCATTGGGAGATCGAGTGAACCTCGCTCGGCTGGCGCCTGCGTTTGAAACCAATTTTACTCGTCAGGTGGTCATGCTGGACGACGGCGAGGCATTGATTGAGTGCGCTGTGGATGAGGGCATTATTGCAGCCGGCGGAAAGGAAAAACCACTTCACGAAGTGGAGTTTGAACTTGTGTCTGGGGATCCATCCCGGCTGCTGGCCTGGGCTGAAAAGCTTGCCCTGCAATGCCCGGTTTTTCTGAATCTGGTCAGCAAGGCGGAACAGGGCTATTACCTTGCGGGAATACATGTTGCTGGTGAAGATGGTGGCACAGGCGCCGACACGCATGATGATCTTGATCGACTTTTATACCGGCTCAGTCATGCCTGGCTTGAGCAGGGCAGCGTCTCGCTTGATGGGCTGGATGTTCAGGCGCTTGCGGTGCAGGCAGAAGCTTCCGGGCAAGGGCAATCCTTTGCCGCAGTGGTTGAGGCCTTGGCCAAAGGGCAGTCTTTGGGAAACTTGCTATCTAGGCCAGAGCCTGGTCAGTGCCAGTTGGGACTGTTGGCGAGTAGGGCAGGCGCCCGCTAGGCGCCTAAAATGGCTGTGGCGATACTGAAATAGATCAGTACACCGCTTACGTCGGCAATGGTTGTGATAAGTGGAATGCTTGCCGCAGCCGGGTCGACGCCCAACCGGTTGAGTAGCAGCGGTAACAAAATGCCAATTAGCCCGCCGGCAAGTACTACCGCAATCATGGTTATGGCAACAATTGTGGCGATAACCATTTCAGTTCGGAACATGCCTACGGTCCATACGGTCAGGGCCATGGTCAGGCCGAGCGCGGTTGCCACGAATAGCTCTTTGTTGAACAGCCGAATCCAGTCCCGGTTTACCACGTCCCCCGTTGCTATGCCGCGTACCACCAGTGTGGCGGATTGCGCGCCTGCGTTACCGGCACTGGCAACCAGCAGTGGCATGAAAAACAGAAGGGCCAGATGGGCACCAATGATGTCCTCAAAATGCGCGATGCCCGCACCGGTGAAAATGTTGGCGAACACCAAAATAACCAGCCACTGGATGCGGGATCGGTAGAGCGAAAAAGGTGAGGCCAGGGTAATGCCAGAGTCGAGGTTGCTTACGGTTCCACCCTTGTGAATGTCTTCCGTCGCTTCGGCCTCTATAACGTCCATGGCATCATCATAGGTGACGATGCCTGCAAGGCGGTTGTGGTCGTCTACAACGGGCAGTGCGAGGAGATCATACTTGGCGATCAGTCTGGCAACATCGTCCTGTGAAGTGTTCGTGTGCGTGGTTACGAGGCCCGTGGCGAGCAGGGAGTCGATAACAGTATCGGGCTTGGCAATGATCAGGCGGCGCAGTGACACCACGCCAATCAGCACCTGGTCTTCATCAATCACGTAGGATTGGTATATGGTTTCTTTGCTCTCTGCAGTTTTGCGCAGAATGTCTATGGCTTCACTTGCCGTGATGCCTGATTCGAACACAGCGTAATCCGTGCTCATCAAGGCACCCGCAGTGCCCTCTTCGTGGGCCAGAAGTGCTGTCAGGTCTTCCTGATCTTCCTGGTCAAGCTTTTTGATGAGCTGCTTCTGGCGAGGCTCTTCAAGCAGATTAAAGAAATCAACCCGGTCGTCCGATGGCATTTCTGTGGTAAGCAGGGCCAGTTCAGCCAGAGGTGTAGCTTCGGTCAACAGCAGCTGGGTGTCCGGGTTGGTATAGCCCAGCACTTTTGCTCGCAGAGCAATGGGGAGGCCCTGAAACAGAGCGCGACCTGTTTCTCCCTCAATATTTTGTTCGATAAATTCGGCAAGATCGGCAGCATTGAACAGGTTTGCTGCTTCAGCAATGGCCTGAGGCTGGCCGGATGCAAGCGCATCAACCAGCGGCTGGAAAAGTACGGATTCCATAGACAAAGCCTGGAGAAGTTGCTTAGTGAGTGGAGGGGGGTGAAGAATCGGTTATGGTCGCATCTTCCTGCATGTTTCTCCATTTTTCCATAAACTTGCGGTAGCGCTCCAGTGCTTCTTCGACCACCGCCAGATCCGGCGTATCGTTGGATTTGACCAGCACGATAAGGCCTTTGCCCTCTATCTCTTTGGTTATAGCCGGGTGGCAGATAACCTCGTCGTCATGATTAATATAGGCCAGTGCGGTACCAATACCATGGCGAATCAGTGCGCTGACAATATCTGCCCAGTTAAGATCATCCAGTTCCAGGTCGTAGCGGTGCGGGTGGTCTTGCTCGTAGTTGAACATGTCCTCCAGAACCTTTTCTGATCCTGGAGCCACTACAGAGCGCACCATGATTTCAGGGTAGGTGCGTACAGGCCGAATAACGGCCCTAACCCCAAGTTCTTTGTACCGGCTGCGGTTGGCATCAGTTACGCACTCCACCGTTGTTTTCTGGCCCAGGTTGAGTTCGCCAAGACGGTGGGATATATCGAAAGTGAGGCTATCAGAGTGAGGGTCGGACTCGTCTGCAGCCAATACAACAATATGCTTGGCGCTGCCTGCGTGTACCGCCTTCAGTGCCTCCGGATCGAAGCCGGAACCATGGTAGTGAACGATGCCCAAATCGGACAGTTCAGCCGGCAGGCCGCTGGGGAATTCCCGGGTAAGCAGCATGATAGGGATGGTTTCATAGCCCTGTACGGCCCGGATTTGCGTTGCAAAGCGCATGAAATAGGTGGTGCCGCCGTGTTTGGGGGTGTTGATAATGACAATGTGGTTGTTCATTTTATAGATCCAGCGTCCGGTGAGAATGCGTTCCCGGCGGTAGAACCGGTACTCGATGAAATCGCTGACAATCAGCGTCATTAAGGTAATAGCGCCCACGAAGATGAACAGTATGGTGCTGATGCGGCCTATGTAGGTTACCGGTGCGTAGTCGCCATAGCCTACGGTCGCGATGGTGGTCATGGTCATCCAGAGCGATTCGAACAGGGTTAGCTCTTCTACTGCCCAGATTATCAGTATATGGGTGGTCAGCAGCGCAATCAGAACCATAAACAGGTTTTTTGCCCGTTTCCGGATAAGCCCGCCCATGGGGATTTTGCTTTTCTCATGTTCCGCGTTGAGGGGGAAGCGGTTTCTCAGCATCCGGTGTTGGCCTGTTCAGTCTCGGGTAAGTTCGTTATACAGTAACGGAAATATAACAGAGAGACAGGGGTTTGCATTATGTCCGAGCCATGGAATTGCCTTCCTTTGCCGTTGGCGGATGATGTTTCTGCCAGTTGGGCATCGGTTTTTCCGGAAGGTTTGCCAGGCTGGCTTCTGGCAGATGCCAGCGTATCGGAAGATGTGGTGGTCCAGGCCGTGGCACGGAGCCTGTTTCTGCGGCAAACCCTTGAGCGGCATCCACAGCAGGTGCGGACACTGCTGGAATCGCGATTGCTGAGTGAGCCAACCACGCCGGAATATCTTCAGTCGCGCTGTCGTGAATACCTTTCGGAAGTATCGGATGAGCCTGAATTACATGTGGCTTTGCGCCGTTTCCGCCGGGAGGCGCAGTTCCGCATAATCTGGCGGGATTTGCTGCGCTGGGCAGATCTGGCGGAGACCATGGCTGCGACCAGTGCCTTTGCTGAAGTGTGTATTCAGGGTGCGCTGGACTGGCTGAACGAAGCGGCCTGTGAGCAGCATGGCACTCCTTGGGGGTTAGACCCGGTAACAGGTGCAGAGGCGCCCCAATCCCTGATTGTTATTGGTATGGGGAAGCTGGGTGGTCGTGAGCTGAACGTATCTTCGGATATTGATCTGATTTTTGCCTTTCCCAGCAAAGGCGAAACCCGGGGCGGTGGGCGCTCTCTGGACAACCAGCAGTTTTTTATCCGGCTTGGCCAGCGTTTGATTCAGGCTCTGGACCAGATTACCGCTGACGGCTTTGTGTTCAGGGTGGATATGCGTCTGCGCCCTTATGGGCAAAGTGGTGCACTTGCACTGAGCTTCGCCGCGCTGGAAACCTACTATCAGGATCAGGGGCGAGATTGGGAGCGTTACGCCATGGTCAAGTCCCGCGTGGTGGCGGGTGATTTGAAAGCTGGGCAGGTTCTTATGGAGAGCCTCAGGCCCTTCGTGTACCGCCGCTATATTGATTTCAGTGCGTTTGAGTCCCTGCGCAGCATGAAAGCGATGATTGGCCGCGAAGTTCGCAGGCAGGGGCTTGAGAACAATATCAAGCTTGGCAGTGGAGGCATCCGGGAAATCGAGTTTGTGGTTCAGGCGTTTCAGCTCATTCGTGGCGGCCGCGACAGAGAGCTTCAGCAGCGTGAATTGCTGGTCATTCTGAAAGAGTTGGAGGAGTTGGAGCTTCTGCCTTCGCAGGTAGTGAATGAGCTGCGTGAGGCGTATGTCTTTCTTCGTAATCTTGAGCATGCCCTGCAGGGAATGGAAGATAAACAAACCCAGCTATTGCCCGAGGATGAGCTTTCAAGAGCCCGTGTTGCACTGATTATGGGGTTTGAGGAGTGGCATGGCTGCCAGCAGGCCCTGGCGCGGCATCGGGAAAATGTTGCTACCCATTTCGCAAATATTATTGCCACCGAAGAGGACGAAGACAACGCACGATCTTCTCTGGATGAAGGCTGGTGTGAACTATGGCTGGCGGAGGTTGATGAGGTTTCAGATAAGGAGTGGCTGGAAAGCCACGGCTACGAAGATCCTGCTGGCAGCCTTGGGCTACTCGGCAGCTTACGTGAAAGCCGCACAGTTCAGACTATGCAGACTCAGGGCCGCAAGCGGCTGAACCAATTTATGCCGGTGCTGCTGGCGGCATTAGCCGAAGTAGAGAAGCCCTCAGAAACTCTGTCCCGCGTTTTGCAGTTGGTTGAAGCGATTTTGCGTCGAACGGCCTACATGGTTCTTTTGCTGGAGAACCCCGGCGCCCGAGCCCAGTTGGTAAGCCTGTGCAGCGAAAGCCCGTGGATTGCGCGGCAGCTGGCGGAAACCCCCTTGCTGCTGGATGAGCTTCTTAATGCTGAAAGCTTATACAGCCCGCCGGCACGGGAAGAGTTACAGGATGATCTGCGCCAGCAAACACTGAGGATTTCTTACGATGATCTGGAAAACCAGATGGAGTCGCTGCGTCACTTCAAGAAAGCCCACACCCTTCGTGTGGCGGCGTCCGAGTTGAAGGGGACCTTGCCCCTGATGAAGGTGAGTGATTATCTCACCTGGATTGCCGAGGTGGTGCTTGATCATGTGGTGGATGTCGCTTTCACCAATCTGGTCGCCCGTCATGGGTATCCTGGACAAGCTGAGGGCGCAAACGGCGGTACTGATTTTGCCGTGATTGGCTACGGCAAGCTCGGTGGCATCGAACTGGGCTACACCTCGGATCTGGATCTGGTGTTTGTTCACACTGCAGACCCCGAGCTATCAACAGATGGTGATAAGCCCATTGATAACGTGGTGTTCTATACCCGTCTTGGTCAGCGAATTGTTCATATCCTTAATGCCCAGACGCCTTCCGGTCAGTTGTACGAAGTGGATATGCGGCTGCGACCCTCGGGCAATTCCGGGTTGTTGGTGAGCACGCTTGGCGCTTTTGAAAAGTATCAGCGCAATGATGCCTGGACATGGGAACATCAAGCTTTGGCCCGCGCCCGTGGTGTTGCCGGCAGCAGGCAAACCATTGCGGCTTTTGAGGCGGTTCGGCACGATATACTTTGCCAGCATCGGGACAAGGATAAACTGCGCCAGGAGGTGCTGGAGATGCGCGAGAAAATGCGCACCAATCTGGGCACGCCAGAAAGCCGGCGCGAGGAGACCTTCCACATCAAGCATGATGCGGGCGGCATTGTGGATATGGAATTCATGGTGCAGTACCTGATGCTGGCCTGGAGCGAGGCGCATCCGGAACTGACTCAATGGTCTGACAATATCCGGCAAATGGAGGAGCTGGGCAGGGCCGGGGTGTTGCCGGTGAACGATGCCGAGAAGTTGCGTGAGGCCTATATTGCCTTGCGCTCCAGCATTCACCGACGGGCGTTGCAGAATCTTAACAGCCAGGTAGCGAGTGATACGTTCACCGACGAGCGGCGATACATTCAGTCCGTCTGGAAGAAAATCATGGCGGTATAGTGAGCCTGGTGTCGTTCCGCTAAAATTTCCTGATAGAATGCCAGACTACACTAGGTTTCCAAAAACCGTTTTTTAGGAGCAACGAAGCATGTCGATGGCTGATCGCGATGGCGTTATCTGGCTGGATGGTGAAATGGTTCCCTGGCGTGAAGCCAAAACTCACGTCCTGACTCACACTCTGCATTACGGACTGGGCTGTTTTGAAGGGGTGCGCGCATACAACACTGCGAATGGCCCGGCTATTTTTCGCCTGCAGGATCACACAGATCGACTGTTCCGGTCCGCCCACATTCTGAACATGAAAATGCCATTCAGCAAAGAAGAGCTGAACGCAGCCCAGTGCGCGGCTGTTCGTGAGAACAACCTTGATGAAGCCTACCTGCGCCCGATGGCATTTATGGGCTCTGAAGGCATGGGCTTGCGTGCCGATAATCTGAAGGTGCATGTAATGGTTGCGGCCTGGAGTTGGCCTTCGTATATGTCGCCAGAAGCCAAGGAAGTTGGCATCAAGGTTCGCACCTCTTCATACACTCGCCACCACGTTAATATCACCATGTGTAAGGCGAAGGCGAACGGCAACTACATCAACTCCATGCTGGCGTTGAATGAGGCGATTGCCAGTGGATGTGAAGAAGCCCTGTTGCTGGATAATGAGGGTTATGTGGCCGAGGGCTCTGGCGAAAATATTTTCATCATGCGTAATGGGATTCTGCACACACCAGAATTGACCTCTTGTCTGGAGGGCATTACCCGCCAGACCATTCTGGATTTTGCTGCAGAATTGAACATCCCGGTAAAAGAGCGCCGAATTACTCGCGATGAAGTGTATGTTGCTGACGAAGCCTTCTTTACCGGTACAGCGGCAGAAGTGCTGCCGATTCGCGAGCTGGACGGCCGTGCCATTGGCGCGGGCAAACGCGGGCCGGTAACCGAGAAATTACAGGCTATGTATTTTGATGCGGTGAAAGGAAAGCTGCCGCAGCACAGTGACTGGCTGACGCACATCAAAGACTGAACGTGATCGATTCGATTGTCGCCGCTTGCAATAGCGCAAGCGGTCTTCAAGTGTTTAAACTCATCAAATTGACAGGTGCAGAAAATGGCTGACGTCATTAAAGTTCCGGTTTCTTTCGGCGAAGTACTCGACAAAATCACCATTCTGGAAATTAAATCCGAGCGCATCAAGGATGAAGCCAAGGTGCGAAATGTCAGGCTTGAGCTGGATGAATTAAGTGCCACCTGGGCCGAAGCTGTAAAAGATCAGGATGCAATCGCAGAGCTGCGCAAGCAGTTGAAAGCGGTTAATGAAGAGCTTTGGGTTATTGAAGACGACATTCGGGATGAAGAAGCAAAACAGGACTTCGGCCCGAAGTTTATTGAACTGGCGCGTGCTGTATATGTTACCAATGATAAGCGTGCGGCATTGAAGAAAGACATTAACCTGGCGCTTGGGTCACGGTTTGTAGAAGAGAAATCTTACCAGGATTACACGGCCCGTAATTAAGCAGGCCCTCTCCATAGAGCCTGCTTTGCATTCCGGAACGTAGAATTGAATTCCCCCCCCCTCTCCTCAAGGGAGAGGGAGATTAGTGAGCCTCAACCCACTTATCCAGTACCTCTGTTGCGTTCTCAACCGACACCATTTCCATAGCGCCTTCAAACTCTGCTTTGGCTCCCCAGCGGGCTTCATTTACAGACTTTCCTGTGAATTTCTTCAGGGCTTCCGGATAGCGGTTAGCGCACCACTGCAATGAATTATATGGGCCTGATCGATAGGGATTGCTGGCGGCAAATAATCCCAGCACGTCCGTGCCTACGGCGCTGGCAATATGGGCTGGCCCCGTGTCGGGCGCAACCACTAAGTCGGCGTGAGTCAGCAAGGCTGCCAGTTGCTTGAGGGTGTCCTTGCCGCAAATGTTGTGCGCCTTCTCTTTCATTGCGGTTTCGATGGCTTCGCAGTACTCCGCTTCGAACGGCGCAGGACTGCCAACCAGAATGACATTCATGCCATGCACCTTTATTGCATAGTCTGCCAGCAGAGCGTAACGCTCCGGCGGCCAGTTTCGCAATTTGTGGCTCGCACAAGGGCTTATAACCAGATTCTTACGATCGTCGGCAAGGTGCTTTTCGGCGAACTCGTGATCACTCCGGGTGAGTGGAATAAGCCATTTTGGCTGAGCCGGCTGAAGACCTAAAGGCTCGAGGAAGCTGGCCAGACAATCGCGAACATGCTGTTGATAAGCCGGCGCAATCCGGCGATTGATGAAGAGGCTATGGAGGTCTTTGCTACGAGCCTTGTCGTAACCGACGCGCACTTTTGCGCGAATGCAGGCGGCAACAAGGTTGGCGCGAAACGCGACCTGCATATGCAGCAGGGCGTCGAACTTGCGGTCGGCCATCTGTTTTCGGAGATTTGAATAGGCGTGGCGTCCGGCTTTCTTGTCAAAGACAATAAACTCGACTCCGGGCAGATCCCCAATTAGCTTGGCTTCGATTTTTCCGATAATCCAAGTGATTTTTACGCCGGGAATCTGTTCCTGAAGGCTAAGCACAACAGGGATGACATGGGTAACGTCCCCGATGGCGGAGAGGCGGAGAATGCAGATAGACTTCATCTATTGAAAATCCGTTACAGATTGAAGAGCGCAGCTGGTAGAGCTTTGCGGCGAATCGTTGATAAACTACCAGTCATTCTATCTTACTTGTTTGCTATCGTCTTAACTGGTGGCTATTGAGGGTGGTTAACCTCCCGCTGTGTTTGTCCGGGGTTACATGGTCGAAACTGAAATTTTTAAGCGTGAAAACAACTCTTTTATTCTTGTTAATTCCGATGTTATCGGGAATGTGACAACGGATTGGTTTACGCCGGAATACTGGGGGGATAAAGCCTCGTTAGTGGGCAGTGGTGGCCGTGGTGGGGCTTGGTTTATCAAGGCTGGTGACAAGGAGTTCGTTTTGCGAGAGTACCTGCGTGGCGGTTTGGCCTCTCATATTTCCCGGAAGACTTATGCCTATACTGGTGAGCATAATGTTCGATCCTTCTCGGAGTTTCGAGTCCTGAATCGCATGATATCTATGGATTTGCCGGTACCGGTGCCGGTGGCAGCCTGGTACCGGAAGGTGTCTCCCATCCAATATCGTGCAGCTATCATTATCGAACGCATAAAGGGTGCGACGCCCTTGGCAGACCTGATAGGTAAGCTCGACAGTGGTGATTGGCATGCGCTTGGGCAAACAGTTCGCCGCTTTCACGACGCAGATGTGCGGCATGCAGACCTGAACTGCTTTAATGTGCTGATGGTGGAAAAGGACTTCTTCCTGATTGATTTCGATAAGGGGTGTATTATGCCGCCAAGCTCTCGGTCCAATTGGAAAGCCGATAACTTGAATCGTTTAGCCCGTTCTTTGAAGAAGGTTGCAGGCGATGCTGCCCTGAACAGGTTCTGGAATGTGTTTTTAAATGGATATGAGGGGAGTTCTGCCGCTTGAGTGATAAATCTGAAAAGCGGGCACTGCCGGCAATTTTATGCCTGACTGACGCCTGTGACCGCCCGGAGAGTGAACTCTTCATAGGATTGAAAAACGTCGGGTTTGACGTAGACGTTATGTGCAATCCCAAAGGCCGAAATTATCAGCGTCTTGTTGAAGAGGGTTTGGTGGCGCAGCCAATGGCTCTGAAAAATCGCTTTGATAAGGAAGGCACTGCGGCAATCAAAGCACAGTTGAACAGTAAGAGTTATGACGTTATCCACGCGTACAATCCGAGGGCGCTGGCTTGCGCTTTGCGAGCGTCTAAAGGAACAGATATAAAAGTTGTGGCGTACCGTGGGATTATTGGCAACATCAGTTTTTTAAACCCCGAATCCTGGATAACATTTTTACATCCCAGGGTTAGCAAGATTGTGTGTGTGGCCGATGCAATCAAAGACTATCTTGCGGGTCTCCGGCTGCTCTGGTTGCATATTCCGCATGAAAAGCTCACCCGCATCTACAAAGGCCACGATCTCGGATGGTATCAGGCTGCACCGGTAGATCTTGGACAGTTTGGCGTGCCCGAGGGGGCGTTTGTAGTTTGTAGCACTGGCCGAAACAATCCCAGAAAGGGATATGATTTTTTGATTGATGCTATCAGCAAGCTGCCTGAGGGTGTGGAAGCGCATTTAGTTCTGGTGGGCGATGCTATCGACAATCAGGACCTGAAAGCTCAGGTGAGTCAGTCAGCACACCCTGAGCGTATCCATTTCACCGGCTTTCGAACTGATGCACCAGCGATAGCTGCTGCGAGTGATGTATTTGTTTTGCCGTCGACTGAGCGAGAGGGGCTGCCCAGAGCTGTTATTGAAGCCATGGCCTATGGTGTGGCACCAATCGTAACCAATGTCGGTGGCATGCCTGAGTTGGTAGAGGATAAAAGTAGTGGACTTGTGGTTCCCCCTAAGAACTCTGCTGCCCTATCTTCTGCAATAGAGCTGCTATACCGTGACAGGGCGTTGCTTGAAAAGTTAGGGCAGGCTGCCAGAGAGCGAATTGCTAACGACTTCCATACCTCGCAAACTGTTCGTGAAACCGGCGACCTCTATAAATCACTGACGAGAAAAAACTGAATGCGTCGGTATCTGTTTTTCGTTAACCAGCCATACTCGTACTCCATCCTGCGCCCGCTGCAGGATGAGATTCGTCGACGTGGCGACGAGGCTGCGTGGTTTGTTGCTGGTTGTTCGGCGGCTCCTCTGCGGCCTGATGAGCGACGTCTGAAAACCGTTCAGGAGGTTATGGATTATCGTGCCGACGCGACCTTCGTGCCAGGGGACTGGGTACCTTATTTCTTTCCGGGTATCAAGGTGGAGGTCTTTCATGGCATGGCGCGAAACAAGCGAGGCCACAGCAGCGAAGATGAGAGCGATCACTATCGAATTCGCGGCTGGTTCGATCTTTACTGCACTCATGCGGAAAGCGATACGGCCAGGTTTCAGGCATTGGCCGAGCAGCACCGACATTTCTCCGTAGCACATACTGGCTGGTCAAAGCTGGATCCCCTTTTGTCTCAGCCACGTGAAGAGCGGCGCCGTCGTTCTGAAGATGGTTTGCCCGTAGTTTTTTTCGCTTCCACCTTCAGCCGGACTGTAACTTCGGCGCCAGTTCTTGTCGACAAGATTGCTGAGCTGGCGGGGAGTGGTCGCTGGAAATTCATTGTTACTCTGCACCCGAAAATGGAAACTTCAGTGGTTGAGCAATACCGGCGCCTTGCAGGGGAGAATCTGAGGTTTATCGAGAGTGATGAGGATCTATTGCCACTACTGCCCGAGGCTGACGTTATGTTGTGCGACACCTCATCAATCATGTTTGAATTTATGTTTCTGGATCGGCCGGTGGTTACCTTCAGAACAAAAATGCCCGGACCTTATCTGATTGATGTGGCTAAGGTTGAAGAGCTGGAGCCAGCTTTGGAGCGGGCTTTGGACCATCCTGAGATGTTGATGACGTCCGCGAGAAACCTGTGCGACGATCTTCATAGTTACCGTGACGGGCGCTCCAGCGCTCGGGTTCTGGATGCGGTAGACGATTTCCTGGCAAACAAAAAGTCAGGTTTGCGGCGCAAGCCTTTTAACCTGCTTAGAAAGCTCAAGGTTAGGCGGCGTTTGCGTCGTGAGTTGCGGGTATCGAGGGACGGTCGATAGTCCACAGGCCCGCGTATTTGTTAAAGGTCACTTGGGCATAAGTGACCGCCGTCAGATAACCAACGGCGCCATCAAGAAACCCAAACCGGATAAAATAGACCTGCACAAAGGTCATCAATCCCCTCAGGGTAGGGTAGATCATAGTGCGTGTTTTCTTGCCTTTCCGGTGCTTTTCCAGTGAACCAAGCCAGGCATACTTGGCGCTTTTTTCAAGTGAGTGGCCAAAGTCTCGGTGTGTGTAATGAGTCAGGCGGCCGCGCAGGGTTTTGGTTTTCCTTCCTTCTGGAATCAGAATTCGTTCATGAACGAGTGCATCGGAAAAACGAACACCCTCTCGCCGGAACAGCCTCAGAGGAGCCCTGCCACTGCGGCCGAAGTCCAGTCGAGCACCATAGATGGTGACAGCCCAAGGGAGCTTGTAAGCATCTGCGTCGGGATCGGCAAGCCGATGGTTTATTTCACGGGCGAGTTCCGGCGTAATGCGTTCATCGGCATCCAGTGACAGCACCCATTCGCCCGTGGCTTTTTCCAGAGCTCTTTGTTTCTGAACGCCAAAACCGGGCCAATCGGTTACCTCAATAATATCGGCATATTGCTTTGCAATCTCAACGGTTCTGTCTGTGCTTCCGCTATCCAGAACAATAATCTCGTCGGCAACCAGTCGGGCCGATTTCAGGCAATCGGCAATGTGGTCCTCTTCGTTTTTAGTGATGATCGTTGCAGAGACTGTTTTGGTCCTTTGGCGTACATATGAGGTGCTAAGCTCGTTGAATAGCGCAGCAGCGATACCGGCAACCGATACCAGATAGAAGGTCAGGAACAGCGTTCGATTAAAGGTAGCTTCGGTTAGTCCGAAGAGAAAGTAACCAATACTGACCAGTGAGCCCGCAACTGCAAGATGCGCGGAAGCTGTATGCCTGCTGAACAGGTGTCGTGAAAAAATTGTCAGCGGTATGAATATCAGAAACGCCCAGCTAAGAATGCCCGGGATACCGCTGGTGGCAGCAATGTTGAAAAAATCATTGTGGGCGTGGCCTGTGCAGCATTCGATCAGTGCGGCAGATGCCTCCCCGGAGGCGACTGACGCCTCGATTTCTTGCGTATAGCCGCCAAGTCCGATGCCGGTCCAAGGATTCTCGGCAAACATATTCCAAGCAAGGCCCCATACCTCCATCCGGATTGTAATGGCTGAATCCGGGGTGTCATTTTGCAGAAAACCTGCAATTTGCTCTGACATCCGATCGTTGGTTGCAATGGCAGCCACAACCACAACAGGAATTGCGATCATGCTGATGATGCGCAGGTTTTTGCTTAGCAGAGGCACCAGTAGCAGCAGGAAAAATGGCAGGGCAACAAGATTGCTTCGGGTTTGCGAGAGCATGGCGATCGCGGCGGCCGCGGCTCCTATAGTGATAAAAAGAAAGCCAAGAGCGCGTCGCTTACTGCGGTAAAAAAACAGCCCGCCCACCAGAGTGAGAAAACCACCCAGTAACGCGATATTCCCAAAACTGATCGGGTTTATTCCACCGCCAAAGCGGCTGTTGAGAAGCAAGTCTATAGAACCTTGATTTGCAAGCAGCGCTGAGCCCAGCAGCCCAAAAGTACTTGCAGCCAGGAGCCCGGCCCCGGCAAAAAGTGTACTTGCGTTCAGGTGGGCGTAGCTTAGAGCAATGATCAGAGGCCAGAAGAGGATGAAGCGGGCATGGTTACCGAACGTTTTGCCTCCCTCGTAGCTGAAACCTTCAATTGCCCAAGAGTAAAAACTCACGAGCACGAAAAACCAGAATGCGAAATGCAGTAAACGTAGCTCTTTGGGCTTATCCCATCCGGCTTGATAGAGAGATTTTCGGAAACTGATTATGAGGCCTGTTATGGCAAGCAAAAGCGCGGCGGCTGCCAAAATGCTGGATGATAGAAGCGCTCCTGCTATACCGGCTACAAAAAGCAGGTAAACAGGTTTTTTGAAGTGATTTGTCATGTCAGCACACCCGGTCCGGATTATAGGGGTTGATTTCACCTGGTGGCCGGTGCCGCATGCGTTTGTATTCCCATTGATACTGCCCGGGAATATCCCGAATACACTGTTCAACTGACTGGTTCAGGGCGGTTGTTGCTGCCACGGAATCCTTGCTGTCGAGGCCCGGTTCGGTTTTGCGTACTACAATCCGGAAGCCCTGTGCGTTTTCTAACCGTTCGGCGTAGGTGATCAAAACCTTGGCTCCGGTTCGTTGCATAAGCTTGGAGACCAGAGTCATGGTTTTGACTTCCATACCAAAAAATGGGGCAAAGGCATTACCTTTGCCACGCGGGGATTGGTCCGGAAGGATGCCCGCCACACCGCCCTCCCGGAGAATCGTTCCCAGCCTTACAAGACCCCGCCTGTCGCCTCGCACGAGTTCGGAGCCAAGCCGGCCGCGTACACGGATCATGTAGTCCTCGAATTCCGGCATGTTGGGCGGGCTATATAGAGCAGCCATTTTGTAACGGGATGAGAAAAACAGTCCCGCTAACTCCCAGCTGCCAAGGTGCGGGGCTAGAAGGATCAGGCCGCTACCGTCAGCCATTGCCTCGTCAATCAGCTCGAGGCCTTCTGTTTCACGAACCAGATCAAGGCATTTTTCAACCGGCCACTCCCACATTAAAGGAATTTCCAGCATCGTCATGCCTGTGCTGATCAGTGATTCCTTCGCAAGGTCTGCTCGCTCTGTTGGCGAGAGCTCCGGGAGACAAATTGAGAGGTTTATCTCCGTAACTTCACGAGTCTTGAGCTGCAACTTCCACATAAGCAAGCCGATAAACTTGCCAATCCGTTGGGCGCTTGCCAGAGAAAGCTTGCCGGCGATGCGCAGGAGACCTGCAACAAAAAGATATTTCAGCTTATTCATTTTCTGCCATACCGGTCTTCGTACCTGACGATATCATCCTCACCAAGATAAGAACCCGACTGCACCTCAATCAACTCCAGGTTGATAACTCCCGGGTTTTCCAATGAGTGTACCTGTCCTATCGGTATGTAAGTGGACTGGTTTTCAGTCACGAGGTATGTTTTTTCACCGTTTGTTACGCGTGCTGTCCCGCTGACAACAATCCAGTGCTCAGCGCGATGATGGTGCATTTGAACCGATAGCTTCGCGCCGGGCTTTACTGTGATCCGCTTTACCTGGTAACGCGGCCCGCTGTCTATGGAGTCGTATACACCCCAGGGACGGTAAACCTCGCGGTGATTCATGTGCTCATGTCGGCCATCGTTTCGGATCTGCTCAACCACCGCTTTTACGTCCTGTACTTTGTCTTTGTGAGCAACAAGAATGGCATCGTTGGTCTCAATAATGACAAGATCATCAACGCCAATTGCCGCTACCAGCCGGCTGTCTGCGCGAACCAGAGTGTTGCTGGTTTGGTGGGCGATTACATCGCCGCTGAGGCTGTTGCCATTGGCGTCTTTTTCACTGACATCCCACAGCGCTGACCAGGAGCCTATGTCACTCCATCCGGCGTCCAAAGAAACAACCACAGCATGGTTCGTTTTTTCCATGACTGCATAGTCAACAGATTCAGAGGGGCAGTTTGCAAAAAGTTCCGGGCTTACCCGAACAAAGTGAAGATCTTCGCTGGTATCAGCCATCGCAGCGCGACAGGCTGATAAAATGTCAGGGCGGTGCAGCTCCAGTTCTGCCAGGTATTGCTTGGCGCCAAACAGAAACATGCCACTGTTCCAGAGGTATTCTCCAGATTCAAGATAGGTTTTTGCGGTCTCAAGATCGGGCTTTTCCACAAAACCGTCAACGGAGTAACAGTCAGTCGCCAACTCGGTACTGCGATGGATATAGCCGTATCCGGTTTCAGGTTGGTGCGGGATGATGCCAAATGTCACAAGTTTGCCTTGTTTTGCCAAAGGCACAGCCTTTTTCACACCATCCTGGAAAGCTTCGACGTCTGTAATCAGGTGGTCGGCAGCAAGTACCAACATCAGAGGGTCTTCGCTCCCGGCGCTTTCGCACAATTGAAGCGCCGCCAGGGCAATGGCAGGCGCGGTATTGCGACCACAAGGCTCAAGGATAATACAGCTATCTTCGTGGCCGGACTGCCGCATTTGTTCTGCAGCCAGAAAGCGATGCTCTTCGTTGCAAATCAGGAGCGGGTTTTGTGTGTCCATGCCGTCAAGCCGGGCCACGGTCGATTGCAGCATCGAGAGTGGGCTGTCGGTCAGCTTGAGAAACTGCTTCGGGTTCAGCTGTCGTGACAACGGCCAAAGTCGCGAGCCGGTACCGCCAGCCATAATGACGGGATGAATCATGGGTTTGCTCCGGGCTTGAGTTTGTGAAAGCTATAGAAAAGCGCCAACCTGAAGCGAAATACTTTACCATATTGATACCGTAATAATGACCGGTCAATGGCTTTAGTCGGCCGCTTTAATGCCAGGAATCATGATGAAACTACCGTTGTCTGTTTACTATATTACTCAGAACGAGGAGTTGCGGCTCCCGGAGTCACTGGCAAAAGTGATGGGTTGGGCTGATGAAATACTAGTTGTGGACTCTGGAAGTACTGATAAAACCAGAGAAATTGTGGAATCTTCAGGGGCCCGGTTTGTGCACAACGATTGGGAGGGGTTTGCCAGCCAGAAGGCCTATGCTGCAAGCCTTTGTCGCAACGACTGGGTGCTTGATCTGGATGCCGATGAAGTATTGTCTGATGAGTTAGTGGCGAACATTCGGGGCTTGTTTGAAAAGCCGATTCCGGATGATGTTGCAGGGTTCAAGATGCGCTGGGTGCTGTCCCCACCTCTGCAAGGCCACCCGTTCAGATACGAAAGAAGTAAGAAGATTCTTCGTTTATACAACCGAACCAGAGCAGCGATAGAGGCTGAGAAGGATAGCAATAACGATCGCCCGCAGGTTAAGGTGGGCAAGGTGCTTGAATTGAAAGGAGATGTTCTTCACCGAACGCTCGTTTCATTAGAGCAGATTGAGAAAAAATACAGCCAGCTTTCATCGGAACAGGCGCGGTTTTTGGTTGCAAAAGGCCGGAAAATTCCAAGTGCGCGGCTGTTTGCAGAGTTCCCACTCAAGTTCCTTAAGTATTACCTGGTTCGTGGGCAATTCCGAAATGGATGGTTTGGATTAAGTGTTGCGATTACCGCCGCGAACAGAAACTTTATGAGGCTGGCCAAGGCAAAGGAGATGCAAATGCTGGCGGAGCTGGAAGGTGGGGCTGAACATAAAAACCAGGCCAAGGGCCCGCAGTGACGCTTGCCTGACACATGTATCTGCCAGATAATTTTCAAAAGGTGGAAGCGGCTTTGCCAAGAACCTTCCGGTAAACCTCCAGTGTCGACTCTGTTTGCGCCTGCAGCCGAAACCGGTATGGAATCTCAATGTGCGGGGCGTTGTCACCGAGCAATCTGATAGCTACCTGGGCAAACTCCTGAATGTTATCAGGGGTTACAAGCCCGTCGCGAAAGCATGCCTGCAGCGTTTCAGCTGCACCACCACGGTTAAACGCAACCACGGGCGTGCCGGAGGAAAGTGCTTCGGTAACAGTGCGGCCGAAGGGTTCGGGCTTTGTCGACATATGACAGACCAGGTCGGCAAGCAGATATAGCTCCGCCATATCATCCCGCTGCCCAAGGAAGCTGACTTTGTCAGTAAGCCCGAGCTTTGTGCGATGTCGTTCCAGTTCCTGCAGGAAGCGCTCTTTCCCGGGTTCTGCACCGCCAACAATGATGCCGTGGCAGTCTGGTTTTTCGCGGGTGATTTCAGCCATAGCCTCAAGAAACTGCAGCTGGCCTTTCCACCGGGAAATGCGCCCGGGCATCATGAGAATATGTTTGTTCTCAAGTTGTGGGAATTGGGTAAACAGAGATTGTCGCCATGTTTCACTCAGTGTTTGTTGCTGAAAGTAATCCACATCCACTCCGCGCTGTATCACAGTGAGCTTTTGCTCGGGAACCTGGTAGTTGTGGGTGATGTAGTTGCGTACACAGTTTGATACTGCGATCACGTGATCGGATTTTGCCATGATGGCGCTGTACGGGTTTACGGAATACATGCCGTGGAAAGTCGACACAATGGCTGGCTGCTGGCTGGCAGGCAGCCCCTTACACGCAAGGCGCACGATCCAGGCGGGCATGCGTGAGCGTACGTGAATAATGTCTGGCTGAAGCTCCCGAATCAGGTTACGCATGGGGCGAATTTGCCCAAAGGATGCAGGTGACTTGCGATGAATGGGCATTCTGATGTGGGTTGTGCCTTGCTCTTCAAGACGTTTCACCAGAGGCCCGCCGTTTGATACAACCCAGGATTCGCAGTTGTGGCGAACAAGATCCGCCGCAAACTCGACGGTTCCCCGTTCTACACCGCCACTGTATAGAGCCGGTAGTGCCTGGAGAATTCTCAAGGAGTCATCCCTTTTACTCTTTTCTGCTTTTCGCTGGCAGGTGTCAGCCAGCGTTTAATCACCCATAGAGCCGCCCGGTCAGCCTCCCAGAGAGGTTTTCCCTGACCAGTTTTACCGCCCATCACGGTTGCATGATCACTCCAGCGCGCTACATGGCCAGCCTCAACCAATTGTTGCACGCCGCTGGCTACACGGCTTCCGGAACGCTCGGGGAGTTGGAACAACCCGGTTGGTACCCCGGATGTGGCAGCTTCACATACCATGGACATGCTGTCAGGGGTTACCCAGATAGCCCGGGATGCCGCTACACTGTGGCTTAACCAGTCTTCATGGGTCCTGTCAGGGTCTGCCACGGTAATCTTGAGGCCGGCCAGCTCATTTAGTCGTTCCCTGAGAGCTCCAGGCGTTCGTCTTGAGCTGCTGATGGTCCAGCGCCATTCAGGATACTCTCCGATCAGATGAGTGACCTGCCCGAAAACCACGTCATCGTCCCAGTCGTAATGGGGTGATGGGCCACCGAGTAACAAAAGGGCTTCGGGTTTATCCGTAATTCTGGCCAGGGGTGTGACCGTGTTGATAACACCGTCAGTAATCAGTGTGTCCCGGTTTTGAGCAATGCCGTCATGGGCGGGAATTATAGCGCCGTCGATCCAGTTGCGCGGGAATCCGGGCTTCATGATGACCAGAGTTTTGGCATTCTTGAGCCGTCGCAAAGAAAGCAGCAGTTTGTGGGTGCCCGCACCTGCAGCAATGATCAGGTCCGGGTGGGGGAGCGATCTGCCCAGCCCGGGCGGTATTGCCAGCAGCGCTCGCCACAAGGGTGTGCGTGTGTCGGGAGCGTCGATCCAGTACAGACTGGCCCCGGCTTTCACCCGTAGTCGGTTGCCAAGCCCCTTTAGTTGATTTCGGTGCCCGGGCTTGTTGTCTGTGAGCAGCCATATTACAGGTGCCGCCGACGTGCTATTTGCCGCCATAAAAACCTGGGTCGTTTATATCTGGCCGCGTTTTGAAGCGGCGGTGCATCCAGAGATACTGATCGGGTGCGCGCCGGATCTCGCGCTCAATAATCTGATTGATTGCCGTCGCATCCTGCATGTCGTCGCCGCTTGGGAAGGGGTCCAGCGGCGGGTGAAAGTATATGTCATAGCCAGGCTTGTCCTGCCGTCGAAAATGGCTGAATGGAACCACTTTACACTGGCTGCGTGCAGCTATACGAGATGTGGCTGTGATAGTACCAGTTGGTATACCAAAGAACGGCGCGAAAACAATATCTTTGCGGCCATAATCCTGGTCTGTGGCGTACCACACAGTCCGATTCTTTTTCAGGCTGCGGAATAGCCCACGAAGATCCCGGGCGCCCAGGACTGTCTCGTAGCGACGTTCCCTTGCCCGGGTCATAACGGCGTTCATCAGTGGGTTGTTGTGATCCCTCTGCATCACATCTGCCTCAATGTACTCGGTAACCAGGCTGCCTCCAAGGTCCAGGGTGCTGTAGTGGCCGCCCAGCAACAATACACCCTTACCTTCGGCCAGCGCATTGTCCAGATGCTCCTTGCCATGAACCTCTGTTATACCCGTAAGCTTTGCCGGATTCCGGAACCAGGCTATACCCAGCTCCATGAGGCCTATTCCGTTTGCGATAAAACTGTTACGAACCAGTGCACCTTGCTGCGCCTGCGTCAGTTCAGGAAAACACAGGCGTATATTAACCTCGGTGATATGTCGCCGCCTCTTGACAAAGCGCCACGCCAGAAGCCCAATGCATTTGCCAAGCCACCACTGAAAACGGATGGGAAGCTGGGCTGCACACCACATAACAGCAATTCCGATCCAGGTTGGCCACCAACGCGGGTGGCGATAGGCTGCGTAGTCTGTATTGCGCGCCTGTTTACGGTGTTTCTTCTTCACTTGAAATCTGTCCTGCTAGCTCAGTGGGTTGCGGCTATGGCTATGTTGCCCGGCAGTGTCAGTCGGAAGCAACTGGTCAGGCTTTGCGATATGATACCGCACTGTTTTGGGGAGAGTCCTGCGTGCTTCAATTTATCTATTCACAGCTTATACGATTGGCGCTGCCGTTTATTCTTATCCGGTTGTGGTGGCAGGGCCGTCAAGCGCCTGAGCTGCGCATCAACTGGCGGCAGCGGTTGGGTTTTGTTCCCCATGCCAGCGGCACTGTTGTCTGGGTTCATGCTGTGTCGGTAGGCGAAACCATTGCCGCTGCGCCCATGGTGCGGCGGCTGCTCGCCCGCAATCCCGATATAACAATCCTGTTAACCGCCATGACAGACACAGGTCAGACGCAGGCCATGAAAATGTTTGGGGACCAGGTTCAGTATGCATACGCACCTTATGACACCCCCGGTGCCATTCGCCGGTTTCTGAACCGTGTTAACCCCAGAATACTGGTGATTATGGAAACGGAGATATGGCCGAACATGATTCGCCAGAGCCGGTCTCGCGGGGTCCCTGTTTTTCTTATCAACGCCCGGCTGTCGGAGCGCTCAGCGCTGGGCTATGAACGTGTAAAGCGACTGGTAGCACCGATTGTGCGCAGCATCAGCTGGGTTGCAGCCCAAGCTGAAAAAGATGCAGAGCGCTTTCGAAGAATAGGTGTCGCCGCGTCCAAAGTTGCGGTTACAGGCAGCGTCAAATTTGATGTGGATATACCTGACTCAGTGCGCGCGGCGTCAGGGCAGCTAAAGAGCAGCCTTTCAGGTCGCCCCGTGTGGATTGCCGGAAGTACCCATGAAGGCGAAGACGCCCAGTTGCTGGCGGCACATAAGCAGTTGTTGCAGCATCAGCCCGATGCGCTGTTGATTATTGTGCCCCGCCACCCGGAGCGGTTTGAGTCAGTAGCGGAACTCATTGGCCGACAGGAATTCTCTCTGGCGCGGCGCTCTTCAGGTGACGACCCCTCCAGCGCGCAGGTATACCTGGGCGACACCATGGGCGAGCTGATGATGCTCTACGGAGCCAGTGATGTGGCTTTTGTGGGCGGCTCGTTGATAGAGCGTGGCGGTCACAATCCTCTGGAACCGGCGGGCTGGGGAATTCCTGTTATTTCTGGGCACAACGTATTCAATTTTGAAACTATCTATGATCGGTTGCTTGATGATGGTGGCGTAACCATGGTCAGGGATGGAGATGAGGTGTTTCGACAGCTGCTCGCCCTGTTCACTGATGTTGAGGAGCGTCAAGCCAGGGGGCAACGTGCATTGTCGGTGGTAAATAAGAACAAGGGTGCGCTGGATAGGGTGGTTGACGGAATTATCGAGTGGGTTTGAGTTGGGTTGGTGTAGGGGGGGGCAGTAAACGTTGGGTGGGGAGGAATGTGCTCCCCACCGCGCTTTCATCCGGATTTTAGCCTCGCAAACTAGCGTGTCGGGTCTTTCAGGGTCTGTTTGTCGTTGGCCAGAGCCTCAATTCCCGGTGCACTGGCGCTAAGCCAATTGTTCAATTCAATAAGATCTCTAGGGCTAAGGGTGCCGGCAGCCTGCTTTAACCGGAGGGTATTCGTAACATAGTCGTAGCGAGCATTGGCGTAATCATTAAGAGCCACGTAGTAAGCGCGCTCTGCATCCAGTACCTCAACTATGTTGCGGGTGCCCACGTCATACCCCGCGCGGGTCGCGTCCAGTGCGCTGCGGCGGGAAATAATCGTTTGCTCCAGGGCGGATGCAGTCTCTACGTTGTTGTTTACAGTCAGGTACAGGCTGCGCGTGCTCACTCTTACATCGCGGCGGGTCGTGTTCAGATCCTCCTGAGCTACTGTAACCAGCGAACGCTGCTGTCTAACACCAGCTTGAGTTCCGCCGCCCATATATAATGGTATATTCAGCTCAAGGCCGATAACACCTTGGGTCCCTTCCTGTTGCGGAAGCTTGTTGCCATCGAGTTCATTTTTTCCGTAGGAGGCGATCAGATCTAGCGTTGGCATATGGCCAGATTTTGCGACGTCTAAATTGGATTCGCTTGAATCCAGTACTGACATAGCAGCTTGTATTGCCCAGTTCTGTTCAAGAGCCGTCATTTCCCATGCGGATGGGTCTTGCGGTTCTGGTTGACCCAGAGGGAAGCTCTGACGCAAGTTTTGCAGGTCTTCAGAATATTCGCCTGTAAACCGGGCCAGTTGCTCCCGGGCGATGTTCGTCTGGTTTTCTGCTGCAATCCGGATACTTCTGGCATCGTCGTAGCTGGCGCGCGCTTCATAAACTTCTGTGATAGCTATCAGGCCAACATCAAAACGCTCTTGTGCCTGTTCGTATTGCCGGCGAATGGCGGCTTCGCCTGCTCTTGCGGTTGTAACAGTGTCTTGCGCCCGCAATACGTTGAAATAGGCAGTGGCAACATCCAGAATCAGCTGCTGCTGTGCCAGATTGTATTGAGCTTGGGCTGCTGCGGTTTGGAATTTGCTGGAATCATAACGAAACCAGTTGTCTGCTCGGAATACCGGTTGGGTGAGGCGCACACCGTAGTTAAGAGATTTGTAACTGTCCCCCACGCCGTTTTTGGCGTCAAAATCCGTATGATTTCCTTGCGCATAGGCTCCAATCTGGGGCAGCAGGGTACTCTTGCTTATATCACTGGCCGCCTGCTGGGATTCGAATCTGGCTTGAGCAGCCGCGATCCCGGAGTCGTAAGAGAGTGCTTTCTCATAGGTCTCAACCAGGTCCAGGGAAAGGGCAGGCTGAGCCGCCAAGAGGCCAATAAGTCCGGAAAGCAATCGTTTCTTCATTATTACTCCTGAGTACATGTGCGCGCCGGCGCCCAGTTGGGGGCGCTGAAAAAGGATACCGGATTGCCCGCGATGACATGGAGGCAACATCAGTAATGGCATGGTTAAGCAAGCCGACTGAAACAATCTTCCCATTATGGACAATAATTGCGCTCAGCTCTACACTTGCAAACAACACTCACTTTGAGTGCTACAGATTAAAGACTCGCGTCTTGACGGGGTGCTGGCTGTTTGACTTGTTCAGATAGTCGGCTGAGATTGCATCGCAGAACCCGCGACCTGATCCGGATAATACCGGCGTAGGGATTGAGACCAAGCTATCGAAGAGCCAGTGCTACCCGAGAACCACGTGGGTAGGGGCTCTCTCCGTCATGCGCGACCCGAATTCCAAAGTAATATTCCGGGAGCGAATGATGACAGATCTGCCTACCTACCTCAGTGATTCCGCCCGCGTCGATTCCGCCGCGATACAGCCCTTGCCGGGGTCGCGCAAAGTATACGTGCAGGGTAGCCGTTCCGACCTGCGGGTGCCTATGCGGGAAATCACCGTGCAGGACACACCCACAGAAATGGGTGGCGAGAAAAACCCACCGGTTGTGGTGTACGACACCTCCGGCATATACACAGACCCTGAAGCCACCATCGATCTGCGCAAAGGCCTTCCCGCCATCCGCGCGGCCTGGATAGCGGAGCGTGAAGATACGGCTCCCTTGGCAGGCTACACCTCGGAATACACCCGTCGCAGAATGAAAGATCCGCAGCTGGACCCGCTCCGTTTTATGGATGAGCGCAAGCCGCTGAGGGCGCTGGGCAATAAAAACGTGACCCAGATGCACTACGCCCGCAAAGGCATCATTACGCCGGAGATGGAATTCATCGCCATACGGGAAAACATGAAGCTGCAGGAAGCTCGTGAGCAAGGCTTGGCCGATGATCAGCACCCCGGCCAATCGTTCGGCGCCAGCATCCCAAAGGAAATTACCCCCGAATTTGTGCGCAGCGAAGTTGCCCGGGGCAGGGCCATCATCCCCGCGAACATTAACCACCCTGAATCCGAGCCCATGATTATCGGCCGAAATTTCCTGGTGAAAATCAACGGCAACATCGGCAACTCAGCGGTTACCTCGTCTATTGAAGAAGAAGTAGAGAAACTCACCTGGGGCATCCGCTGGGGTTCCGATACCATCATGGACCTTTCCACCGGCAAGAACATTCACGAAACCCGCGAATGGCTGATCCGCAACTCACCGGTGCCGGTCGGCACAGTGCCCATCTATCAGGCGCTGGAAAAAGTAGGCGGTGTCGCTGAAGACCTCACTTGGGAAATCTTCCGGGATACATTGATTGAGCAAGCAGAGCAGGGCGTGGACTACTTCACCATCCACGCAGGTGTGCGTTTGCATCACGTTCCCATGACCGCCAAACGCACCACCGGCATTGTCTCCCGTGGCGGCTCCATCATGGCCAAATGGTGCCTGGCCCATCACAAGGAAAGCTTCCTGTACGAACACTTCGAAGACATCTGCGAAATCATGAAAGCCTACGATGTCTCCTTCAGCCTCGGCGACGGCCTGCGCCCCGGCTCCATAGCCGACGCCAACGACGCAGCCCAGTTCGGCGAACTGGAAACCCTGGGCGAACTCACCAAAATCGCCTGGAAGCACGACGTACAATGCATGATCGAAGGCCCCGGCCACGTACCCATGCACCTGGTAAAAGAGAACATGGACAAGCAGCTGGAGTGCTGTGACGAAGCGCCCTTTTATACCCTCGGGCCATTGGTCACCGACATTGCCCCTGGCTACGACCACATAACCTCCGGCATCGGCGCTGCCATGATCGGCTGGTTTGGCTGTGCCATGCTCTGCTACGTCACCCCCAAAGAGCACTTGGGTTTACCAAATAAAGACGACGTAAAAACCGGCATCATCACCTACAAAATCGCCGCCCACGCCGCCGACCTGGCAAAAGGCCATCCCGGCGCCCAAATCCGCGACAACGCCCTATCCAAAGCCCGGTTCGAATTCCGCTGGGAAGACCAGTTCAACCTCGGTTTGGACCCGGACACAGCCCGCGCCTTCCATGACGAAACCCTGCCCAAGGAATCCGCCAAAGTGGCCCACTTCTGCTCCATGTGCGGCCCGAAATTCTGCTCCATGAAAATCTCCCAGGAAGTTCGCGATTATGCAGCCGAACACGGCATTGATGAGATTTCAGCCGTGGATGCAGGCATGAAGGAAAAGTCCCGGGAGTTCGTGGAGTCAGGGAGTAAGCTATACGATAAAGTGTAAGTTCTTAGCCTGATTAGCTGGCTGGGCGCGATCCAGCCAGCTAATTACTGTCAGCGTATTACTGTGATGCACGGGGCAGTTGTGGGAGAACGCTTCCCAAAACTGTGCGAAGCCATGGATGGCGTAGCCAAGCGTACAGGGACGTATTCACAGCGTGTTTTGGGAAGCGTTCTCCCACAACTGTCTTGCACCCAAGCAGGCTTGCAATAAACAACACCAACCGGCTATCGTGCAAAACCGATTTCAAAACAGAGTAAAGCATGACCAAGCCGTTCCAGTTCAAAGCCAGTGATGTCAAAGTTGAAAAACGCGAAATCGTCTTCCAGGGCTTCTTTCGCATGGACAAGCTGTGCCTGACTCACCCGCGCTTTGATGGCCGGAACATGCCGCAGTTTACCCGCGAGCTTTTCATTCGTGGCGATGCCACCTGCGTGCTTCCCTACGACCCCGAACGGGACGAAGTGGTACTGCTGGAACAATTCCGCCTGGGCGCTTTGGGGCGAGACCAATCCCCCTGGTTGCTGGAACTGGTCGCTGGAATGAACGAAGAAGGCGAGAGCAGCGAAGAAGTCGCCCAAAGAGAGGCTGAAGAAGAAGCCGGCCTCAGCTTCAGCAAACTCGAAAAAATCTGTGATTACCTGGTGTCGCCAGGTGGCACTACAGAAATGGTGTACCTGTATTGCGGCAAAGTCAGCACCGAATCCGCAGGCGGCCTGTTCGGACTGGAAGAGGAAAGCGAAGACATCCGTGCCCATGTGGTTTCAGCAGACGAAGCCATAGCGATGATCAGCGACGGCCGCATCAACAATGCAGCAGCAATCATTGCCATACAATGGCTGCAGATCAATCGTGCCAGACTGCGGGCAGGGTGGTAGCCATGAATGAATGGGCAATGAAACCCAAGCGCTACGTGCCCGACCTGCGGCAGCTTGGAGCCCTGTGTGAGGGTAACTACCACCGCATTGAAAGATTACGCCAACTGAGAGCAGGTGATCAGCCCGTCTGCGACATTGAGTTGCACCGGGAAAGCGAATATTTGGGCCGGGTTCGAATCAAGGTGCTGCAAACCGCCCGATATACCGAAACCCTCTTGCTCGAACAAATACACAATAGTGGTCGCTGGCTTAACAATCCGCAGATGACCGTGCGTGTATACCACGATGCAGTTATGGCAGAGGTCATAAGTTGTTATCGCGACACGCAGATTGCGCCGGTCAACGATTATCCTAACCGTTTTATGCACCACCCGGATGAAAAGACGCAGGTTAATGGGTTCCTGGCCGACTGGCTGGAATACTGTCTGAGATTCGGCCACCTGCCTCTTGAACATGCGGCATGGACGACCCGGCAGGGTGTCGACTAAGAGTTTTTGCGCCTGGCTGCCAGTAAATCAGGTGCTGTGAAAGGCGAATAGAGTTGGCAAATCGCGCAATATTTTGCCTGCGTTAGGCCAGAATGTGACATCGGTTCCAATAGCAAGTGATAAATTCGGTAGCTTACAACGTACACTTGCCCTCAGATCATGGGAGCCTGTGTAACGTGGTAGCCCGTAAATCTGTTACTCATTGACGGCAGCAAACAGACCAATAGCATCATGACCTCAAAGGAAACCGCCCGGCCACTTCGGGTACTGCAGCTAACGGATCCACACCTTATGGCCAGTGCTGATGGCGCGCTGCTTGGTGTTAATACCCGCGACAGCCTCAATGCAGTCATAGCTGAAGTGCTTGCTTCGCACGGGCAGCCGGATCTGATTCTTGCCACTGGCGATCTTGCTCAGGATGGATCGGAAGAAGCTTATTGTGCGCTAGGCGAGAGTTTTACTGCTTTTAACTGTGCATCAGCCTGGATTGCCGGTAATCACGACAAGGTTCCCTCCCTGAAAGAAGTTGCCGCTCGCTACGGCGCAAACCGTCGTCACCTTGTGCAGGGCGGCTGGCAGTTTATTCTTCTGGATTCGTCCGTACCGGGTAAAGTGCATGGGGAGCTCGCGGAATCCGAGTTGGGTTTTTTAGTACAGATGCTGGAGCAGAATCCGGATGTGCCGACCCTTGTAACCCTGCACCATCACCCCGTTGATATTGATACCGATTGGATGGCCGATATTGGGCTGAGAAACCGTGAAGAGTTCTGGCAGTTGATTGACAGGTTCCCGCAAGTAAAAATTGTGTTGTGGGGCCACATTCACCAGACCTTTGAGCAGCAAAGAAACGGCGTGCACTTGTTGGCTACGCCGTCCACCTGCATTCAATTTACCTCCGGCTCACGCAAGTTCTCTGTAGATGACCTGGCGCCCGGGTATCGTTGGTTTGAGCTCCAGGCTTCCGGCGACTTCACTACGGAGGTCTGCCGGGCCCGGAGTTTCGAGTTTGAGCTGGATCAGAACAGCACCGGTTACTGAGCCGCTTCTGCCAGCTCCTGCTCTGCAACGTCACTTTCTGCGTTTTGTCCGCGAAGCTCTCGTGCTGCTGCCACCATTGCTTCCAGAGCAGGTATGACTTCCTCCCAGCGGCGGGTTTTCAGGCCGCAATCCGGGTTGACCCACAAACGCTCTGCCGGAATCCTCTCTGCGGCTTTGCTCATCAAATCGGTTACTTGTGCCACTCGCGGAATGTTCGGGGAGTGGATGTCGTAAACCCCTGGCCCTATGTCGTTGGGATACTCAAAGCCCTTGAACGCATCCAGCAGCTCCATGGCAGAGCGTGATGTTTCGATGGTGATCACGTCGGCATCCATGCGGGCAATGGCCCCGATGATATCGTTGAACTCCGAGTAGCACATGTGAGTATGAATCTGAGTGTCATCCTGCACGCCATTAGCACTGATGCGGAAGGCTTCGATAGCCCACTCCAGATAGGTATTCCAGTCTGACTGGCGCAGTGGCAAGCCTTCACGCAAGGCGGCTTCATCAATCTGGATAATCCCTACCCCGGCTTTTTCCAGATCCTGAACTTCTTCACGTACGGCCAGCGCTAACTGCAGGCAGGTGTCCTTGCGTGGCTGGTCATCCCGCACGAACGACCAGTTCAAAATGGTAACCGGGCCGGTGAGCATGCCTTTCATGGGCTTGTCGGTCAGGGACTGGGCGTATTTGGTCCAGTCTAGGGTCATGGCATTGGGGCGGGTGATGTCACCAAACAGGATGGGTGGTTTCACGCATCGTGAGCCATAGGACTGCACCCAGCCAAACCGGCTGAACACGTAGCCTTCCAGCTGTTCGCCAAAATACTCCACCATGTCGTTGCGTTCAGCTTCGCCGTGCACCAGCACGTCCAGGCCTAGCGCTTCCTGTTGCTCAACACAGTAAGCAATTTCTTCATGAATCCGCGCGGTGTAGTCCTGCTGGCTCAGGTTGCCTTGGCGGAACTCTTTGCGAACCGCGCGTATTTCCGGCGTTTGCGGGAAGGAACCAATGGTGGTCGTCGGATAGGCGGGTAGCTTGAATCGTTCCTGCTGCAGCTTGGACCGTGTGCTGAACGGGCTCTTGCGCTGGCCATGCTCAGGCGTAATGGCTGACAGGGCTTCCGCAACCGCGGGGTTGTGTACTCTTGAGGACTGGCGGCGACTCTCGATGGCGTTCTGATTGGCGGCCAGTTCTTTGGCTACGGCTTCTCGACCTTCATCAAGAGCCTTCGCCAGAGTGTTTAACTCCTGCAGTTTCTGCCGGGCAAAAGCCAGCCAGTTGCGCACTTCGGCATCCAGCGTGGTTTCACTTTCCAGATCAACCGGTACATGCAGAAGAGAGCAGGAAGGCGCCAGCCAAAGACGCTCGCCCAGCTTTTCCTTCAGCGGCTCCAGAAGATCCAGAGTAGCATTCAGGTCGGTTTTCCAGATGTTTCGGCCGTTGATAACACCGAGGGACAGCACCTTGTGAGCTGGCAGCCAGTCGGCCAGTCGCGCAACTTCGTTTTGTGCGCTGATAGCGTCCAAGTGAATGCCTGCCACAGGCAGTTCGCAGGCAAGTTGCAGGTTTTCCCTTAGCTCGCCAAAATAAGTGGTCAACAGCAGTTTTACCGGAGCGGTTTTCAGTTCGTGGTACGCGAGAATGAAAGCATGCTTCCAGTCGGCATCCAGCTCGGTAACCAGTGCCGGCTCATCAATCTGCACCCATTCAGCACCCGCATCCGCGAGCTTCGCCAGTAACTCGGTGTAGACCGGCAGCAGCTTGTCGAGCAGTTTCAAGCGATCAGATTCATCTTTGGCTTTTCCCAACCATAGATAGGTAACCGGGCCGATGATGACAGGCTTGGTGTTTACACCCTGAGCGCGGGCTTCCGCCAGTTGCACCAGTATGCGATCAGCGTTCAGGCTGAAATTCGTATCGGCACTGAACTCCGGCACTATGTAGTGATAGTTGGTATCAAACCACTTGGTCATTTCGCCCGCATGGACGCTGCAGCAGGCACTGTCGCTTGGGGAGCGGCCCCGGGCCACACGAAAATACTCGTCCAGCGGTGAACCTTCATGGGCGCTTGCCCGCTCCGGCAAATTGCCAAGTGTCGCGCTCATGTCCAGCACCTGATCGTAAAGCGAAAAATCGCCTACGGGCGCCAGGGAAAGATCGGCCTGCTCTTGCCAGTTTTGCGAACGCAACCCGGCGGCGGTTTCCTGCAGCGCCTGTTCGGAGGAGGTGCCATTCCAAAGTGCTTCCAAGGCGAATTTAAGTTCCCGGCGCGCGCCGATGCGCGGATAGCCGAGGTTGTGCGTAATGGTCATCTGAAACTCCTGAATCTGTGTTTAGTGAGGCGTTGATAGGAGTTGCCAGATTAGCGTTCCGGGTCAATGAAAAATAATGGTATTATTTCAGGGTTCCATTAATTCCATTCATGGATTGCCGAATGATTGAACGTAACCATCTGGAAGTTCTTCGAGCTGTTGAAACAGAAGGCTCCTTGACAGCAGCCGCCAGCCGCCTTCACCTTACCCAGTCCGCGCTTAGCCACTCCGTACGCAAACTGGAGCAGCAGTTGGGAACCCCGCTTTGGCTGCGAGAAGGCAGGCAACTTCGATTGACCCAAGCCGGCAGCCACTTGTTGGCACTGGCTAATCGCCTGTTACCTCAATTTGAGCATGCGGAAATGCTCATCGGCCAGTTCGCCAGAGGGCAGGCGGGCACCCTGCGTATCGGAATGGAGTGCCATCCCTGCTATCAATGGCTGCTAAAAGTTGTTGGCCCCTACCTTGAGCAGTGGCCATCGGTGGATGTAGACGTAAAGCAGAAATTCCAATTCGGTGGTATTGGCGCTCTTTTTGGCCACGACATCGACATGCTGGTCACTCCCGACCCGCTGCACAGGCCGGGGTTAGTGTTTGAGCCTGTGTTTGATTACGAGCAGGTGCTGGTGGTTGCCGCTACCCACCGCCTGGCAGGCAAGCCTTGGGCAGAAGCGGTGGATCTGGAATCGGAAACCTTGATTACCTATCCCGTGGCGATAGAGCGGCTGGATGTTTTCAACCACATACTGGTGCCCGCAAACATGCGCCCCGCACGCCACAAAACCATTGAGACCACAGACATCATGCTGCAAATGGTCGCCGCCGGCCGTGGCGTAGCGGCGCTACCCCGATGGCTGGTCACGGAATACAGCGACCGGCTGGGCATTGTTCCGGTAAAACTGGGCAAAGAAGGCATATCCAAACAGATATTCCTGGGCTGCCGCGAGCGAGATGTGGGCGTGCAATATCTCGATTCCTTCATGAAGCTGGCACGAGAGGTTCGCTGGCGCTAAGGTTTCGGTTACACTGCCCAAAATTTTTGTCAGGAATTACCCTTATGAGTGAAACACCTTCTGATCTCAAATACATCGACACCCACCAGTGGGTGCGCGTACACGCTGACGGCACTGCAACCGTTGGCATAACCGACTTCGCCCAAGAGCAACTGGGTGACGTGGTTTATATCGGTGTTCCGGAAGTTGGCGAAACAGTCACCGGCGGCGAAGAAGCTGGCGTGGCCGAATCTGTGAAGTCCGCATCCGATGTGTTCAGCCCGGTAACAGGTGAGGTTCTTGAAGTTAACGAAAGCCTTGAAGACGAGCCAGAGAAGGTCAACGAAGATCCGTACGGCGATGGCTGGATGTTCAAGGTAAAGCTTGCTGATAAAAGTGAGCTTGATGGACTGATGGATGCAGATGCCTACGCCGAGCATGTAGCGGCCGCCGAGTAATTATTGGCACTGGTTCGAAAGCAGTTATAGGCACCTCCAGTGTCGAAGCAGTCGGGGCGCAGCTCCCAAAACTGTGCGGAGCCATGGATGGCGGAGCCAAGCGTACACGGACGTATTCACAGCGTGTTTTGGGAGCTGCGCCCCGACTGCGCCCCCAGCTCATGTGTCGTAGACCGCAGTTAATGTATAATCCCGCCCTGATTTTCTTCCCCCAAGGTGGCAGCAATGAATTTCCCGGTTTTATATCTACGCAAAGGCGCGGAGCGCAGGCTTCGGGCTGGCCACCTGTGGGTTTACAGCAACGAAGTCGACATCCAGAGATCACCACTGACACAGTTTGAAGCCGGCACCCAGGCTGAGCTGCGTGCGTCCAACGACAAACCTCTCGGTGTGATTTTCGTAAATCCTCATGCTCTTATTTGCGGCCGACTCATCAGCCGGGACGCGGCACAAGGTATGACCCCGAACCGATTGACTCAGCGCATGGAAACAGCGCTGGCATTGCGGGACAGGTTGTTTGATAAGCCCTTCTACCGCTGGGTATTCGGCGACAGCGACGGCCTGTCCGGGCTGGTTATCGATCGCTTTGGCGATACGGTTGTCGTCCAGATATCCACCGCTGGCATGGAGCTGATGAAAGAATCTATAGTCCGTGCGGTTCAGCGGTTGGCGCACCCGAAAGCCATCATCCTGAAAAACGATGGCAAGATGCGCAGCGTTGAAGGGCTGAACTCATACGTTGAGCAGGCCCATGGCCCGGAAGCGACACTGCTTGAAGTGGAAGAAAACGGCGTGCGCTTCGAAGTGCCCCTGGAGGGCGGTCAAAAAACCGGTTGGTTTTACGATCACCGTATGAATCGTCTGCGCCTGCAGGCCTACGCGCCGGGTAAACGGGTGCTGGATGTGTTCAGTTATGTAGGCGGTTGGGGTATTCAGGCGGCATGCGCCGGTGCCGCCCAGGTTACCTGTGTGGACAGTTCTTCTGGTGCTATTGATTCGGTACATCACAACGCCAAGCTGAATGGCCTTGATAATGTTGAAACCATCGAAGGCGATGCGTTTGATGCGTTGAAAGCGCTGGCGGAAGAGAAGGAAAAGTACGATATCGTTGTGCTGGACCCGCCCGCGCTTATTCCCCGCCGTCGGGATCAGAAAGCTGGCGAGCAGGCCTATGCGCGGTTGAATCAGCTTGGGCTGAGGCTGCTGGAGCGGGACGGAATTCTTGTTTCTGCTTCGTGTTCCATGCATCTCTCGCAGGAAAAGCTGGTAGATATCATTCGCGGCAGTGGCCGCAAGATCGATCGCTTCGTGCAGTTGCTGGAGCAGGGGCATCAGGCGCCGGACCACCCGATTATTCCAGGCATTCCAGAGACCGACTACATCAAGTCCTGCTTCGTACGATCCCTTACCGGTTTTATGTGATCCCCTGGTTGAGCCCGCCCTCCAATAAAACAAGGAGGCGGGCTCAACGCGCAGTTAGCGGGGCTCAGTCGCGAAGCGTCATAACACTCCAGCCTTTGTTCCTCGCAAATTCTTCCAGCTTTGGATCCGGGTCAACGGCAACCGGATTGTCCACCTTTTCCAGCAGTGGCAAATCGTTGTGTGAGTCGCTGTAGAACCAGGCGCCGTCCAGGCTTCTGTTGTGAGCGTTCAGCCAGTCGTTTAGACGAGTGACCTTGCCTCCCTGAAAGCTGGGGACGCCTGCAATTTCACCGGTGTAACGTCCATTGACCAACTCAGGTTCGGTGGCGATCAGGTGGTCAATACCCAGCACGGCTGCAATGGGCTCGGTCACAAACCGGTTGGTGGCTGTGATAATCATCAGCGTATGGCCCTGCTCCCGGTGGCTGTTCAACAGTTCACTGGCTTTTTCTTGCAGCATGGGGCGCACTTTCTTGTCCATGAACACATCTCGCCACGCCAGTAGTTCACTCATGTTGTGTGCTGACAAAGGTTGAAGCGCAAACCTGAGGTAATTCAGGATGTCCATTTCGCCATTCAGGTATTCCTGATAAAAGCGGTCGTTAGCTTGGCGATAGGTCTCTGCATCAACGATGCCTTCTTCTACAAGAAACTCGCCCCAAGCGTGGTCGCTGTCGCCAGCGAGCAGGGTATTGTCGAGATCAAAAATTGCGAGCGTCAAACGTTTACCTCCAGAGGCATAGGGCTTGCGAAAAGCGGTATGTTACCACGGGTACCCTGAGTGCGGCTGCGTTTGCCGAAGTCTTGGGATTCTGTAAGAATGAGCGCAACTTGGAAAAAATCCGGCCGGTACATATCTCACCGGCCTGCCGACTCTATCAAGAGGACTGTACCGTGATCGATTCAGACGGTTTCAGACCCAATGTCGGAATCATTCTGGCCAACCACCGGGGAGAGGTTCTCTGGGCGAGGCGAATAGGACAGGACTCCTGGCAGTTTCCTCAAGGCGGGATAAATCACGAAGAATCGCCGGAAGAAGCGCTATACCGGGAGCTCGGAGAGGAAGTTGGCCTGGGCGCCAATGATGTCGAAATCATCAGTTGCACCCGGGGCTGGCTGAGGTACCGTCTTCCCCGAAGGATGGTGCGGCACAACTCGCACCCCGTCTGCGTGGGTCAAAAACAGAAATGGTTCCTGCTGAGGATGTTATCACCCGATGCACAAGTGCGCGTTGATGGTACGGATTCACCGGAATTTGATGGCTGGCAGTGGGTAAGCTACTGGTATCCGTTGGGTCAGGTGGTGTCCTTCAAGCGTGAAGTGTACCGACGTGCGCTGAGAGAACTTGCGCCAAGACTGTTCTACAACATGGAGCAGTGGCACCGGAGCGAGCACAACCGGCGTTTAAAGGAACAGGCGAAATGACGGACTGACACACCCATGCTGAGCATTCTGCGAAGTCTTGTACAAGAGGTAAACAGCGCCCGGGATCTCTCGGAAGCGTTGGGTATTATCGTGTCGCGTGTGCAGAAAGCCATGAACACCGAGGTCTGTTCTGTCTACTTGCTGGATCCGGTGTCCAATCGCTACATTTTGATGGCCACCGAAGGCCTGTACCTGAAAGCCGTAGGCAAAGTGAGCCTTGCGCACTCAGAAGGCCTGGTGGGCCTTGTCGGTTCCCGGGAAGAACCAATCAATCTTGAAGATGCACCTTCCCACCCCCGTTATCGTTATTTTCCCGAAACTGGTGAAGAGCGTTTCCGCTCCTTCCTCGGTGTCCCCATTATTCACCATCGCCGTGTGCTTGGGGTTCTCGTAGTCCAGCAGCGCGAGAGTTCCCGGTGCTTTGATGAGGGTGAAGAAGCGTTTCTGGTCACGGTTTCAGCTCAGCTTGCGGGCGTTATAGCCCACAGTGAGGCGACCGGCGCCATCAGCGGTCTCTCTCTCACCGGCGAAGAGACCCGAGATGTCAGCTTTAATGGTGTTCCGGGCGCGCCCGGAGTGGCAATTGGTCATGGTGTTGTGGTGTACCCCGCAGCTGATCTGGACGTGGTTCCCGATAAGCCTGCAGAAGATATTGAGCTGGAACTGGAGCTGTTCCGGTCGGCAGTGCAATCGGTGTGCGAAGACATTGGCCAGGTCGCCAAGCGGCTCACTTCACGGCTTCGTCCGGAAGAGTTGGCACTGTTTGACGTATATCTCCGCATGCTGGGCGATGAAGCATTGCCCGGGGAAGTTAATAATCGTATTCGGGAAGGAAACTGGGCTCAGGGTGCCCTCAAACAGGTGGTTCAGCACTACGTTCGTCATTTCGAAATGATGGATGACCACTACCTTCAGGAAAGGGCGGTCGATGTCCGCGACCTTGGTCGCCGTCTGCTTTCCTACCTGCAGGAGGGCGATCAAAAGGACCTGAACTACCCCGAACGCACGGTTCTCGTCAGTGAAGAGCTGACGCCTGCCATGCTGGGAGAGGTGCCCCGGGGCCAGCTGGTGGGCCTTGTTTCCGTCAAAGGTTCCAGCAACTCCCATGTGGCCATTCTCGCCCGCGCAATGGGTGTGCCCACCGTTATGGGGCTTGTGGATATTCCGGTGAATCAGCTCGATGGTCGGGAGCTGATTGTTGATGGTTTTGAGGGGCAGATTTTTGCTTCTCCGTCGTCAGACCTCAGGGCGTTTTTTCAAACCATCTGCGAGGAAGAGGCTGAACTCGATCGGGGGCTGGAAGCGCTTCGCGATAAACCCTGTATAACCACCGATGGCCATCGTGTGCCCCTGCTGGTGAATACCGGGCTGATGACGGATGTAGTGCGTTCCTTGTCGCACGGCGCCGAAGGCATAGGGCTTTATCGCACCGAAGTGCCTTTCATGATCAAGGACCGCTTTCCATCGGAGCAGGAGCAGCGACAGTATTACCGGGAACAGCTGGAAGCCTTTGCACCCAACCCGGTAACCATGCGTACTCTGGATATCGGTGGTGACAAGGCGCTGACCTATTTCCCGATTGAGGAAGAGAACCCGTTCCTGGGTTGGCGCGGTATTCGGGTAACTCTGGACCATCCGGAAATATTTCTGGTTCAGGTGCGAGCCATGCTCAAAGCAAGTGAGGGCCTGAACAATCTGCAGATCATGTTACCCATGATCAGCAATATTTCTGAGGTAGAAGAGTCTCTGCACCTGATTTACCGGGTATATCACGAGGTGCGAGAGGAAGGTTTTAACATTCACATGCCCAAAGTGGGTGTGATGGTGGAAATACCGGCCGCGGTATACCAGGTTCGTGAATTGGCTGATCGTGTGGACTTTCTCTCGGTGGGCTCAAATGATCTGACCCAGTATCTGCTAGCGGTCGACCGTAACAACCCTCGGGTTGCTCAGCTATACCATTCCTATCATCCCGCTGTTTTGCAGGCGTTGGTGCGGATTGCCCAGGATGCCCATGCGGTCGGCAAGCCAGTGGGTATCTGCGGCGAGCTGGCGGGAGATCCCGGTGGCGCATTGTTGTTGATGGCTATGGGCTACGATTCCCTTTCCATGAACGCCGCCAGCCTGCCAAAAGTGAAATCCGTGATTCGCAGCGTCAGCCGGGAATGGGCGGTAAAGCTCTTGAAAGACGTGCTGTTGCTGGACTCTCCTCACGTGATCAAGAGTTGTGTGGATCTTGCGCTTCGCGATGCGGGCTTTGGTCGGTATCTCCGGCCGGGAATCTCTACGAGCGCTGCTCTTGTGGAACAGGCCGCCTCTTGAGCTTGTCATATCAGGCAGTCGCTCAAATATAGGGTGCGTGCTCTAAACCGGGTTGCTACCTTGTTAAGTCAGGCAGGCCAGAAAATAAATCTGGCGATTTATCCGGAGAAGGAAAGGCCATGAAAAAGCCAACCGAACTGAAACCAGCACCACGCATCGGGCTCGCGCTCGGTGGGGGTGGACCTTTAGGCGGCATATACGAGATTGGCGCACTCCGGGCGCTGGATGAGGCCTTGGATGGGTTGGACTTCAATAATCTTGATGTGTACGTGGGTGTTAACTCCGGCTCATTCGTAGCTGCCAACCTTGCAAACCAGATGACCACGGCGCAGCTGTGCCGGATTTTTGTGCGTAATGAAGCTGAAGTTCATCCTTTTCACCCTGATGTATTCTTCCGGCCAGCACTGAAAGAAATGGCGGGCCGTTTGCTGGCGGTGCCCGGACTGATCACTACGGCCGTGCGCCGTTTTGTTGCTAACCCCTACGACCAAAGCTTGTTAGAGGCCCTTACCATACTGTCTCAGGCGGCTCCCGCTGGGCTGTTTGATAATGAAGGGCTTCATGATTATCTCAAGCGTGCTTTTTCCATGTTGGGCCGCTCAAACGACTTCCGGCAGCTAAAGCGCAGCCTATACATTGTTGCGGCAGACGTGGAAAGCAGCGACGCCGTGTGCTTTGGCGCTCCCGGGTTTGATCATGTGCCTATATCCAAAGCCATACAAGCGAGCACAGCATCTCCGGGGCTGTACGTGCCGGTTGATATCGATGGCCGGTATTATGTAGACGGAACGCTGCGCAAAGGCTTGCATGCATCGGTTGCGTTTGAAGATGGTGCAGACCTGGTTTTTGCTGTGAACCCCTTGGTGCCCATTGATGCCAGTGCGGCGGTACGGGCGGGCACTATGGCGCCCGGAGAATTGACTCGTTCGGGGATGCCAAACCTGCTGTCACAGATGTTCCGGACCATGGTTTATTCCCGCATGCAGTCGGGTATTGCTCACTACGCGACGGACTATCCGGATAAGGATATCCTGTTGTTTGAGCCGACTCGGGATGACGCCAAGCTGTTTTTCTCTAACGTGTTCAGCTTCCAGTCACGCCGAATGGTGTGTGAGCATGCTTATCAGATGACCCGCCAGGATCTGCGGAATCGTGCAGACGAGCTGGAGCCAAAGCTGGCAAAATATGGCATCAAGCTACGCCGGGATCGTCTGGAAGATGAGCAGCGCACCATTAGTACCAGCCTTTATGGCGAAATGCTGCCACTGTATGTGGCCAAGAGCAGAAAGAAAAAGACAACCGGAAAGGGCAAGCTGGCGGCAGGGCTGGGAACGGTCACCCACCTGTTTTCAAAGGCAGAGTAGGTATTCGGGCCAGGCGCGCGAAAAGCACGCCTGGCTCAACGGTGGCTTCAAATCAGAGAATATAACGACTCAGATCTTCGTCTTCCGACAGTTCTCCAAGCTTTTCATTAACGTAATCTGCAGTGACTTCAAACGCTTCGGTTACCCCATCACCCGCATCAAAAGACAGGCTTTCCAATAGCCTTTCCAAAACCGTGTGTAAGCGCCTGGCACCGATGTTTTCGGTTGTCTCATTTACCTTCCAGGCGATCTCCGCTATGCGGGCAATTGCATCTTCACTGAACGTCAGCTTAACGCCCTCGGTGTTCATCAGAGCTTCGTACTGCTGAACCAATGAGGCATCCGGTTCTGTGAGAATGCGCTTGAAATCGTCCGGGGTAAGAGCCTGCAGTTCTACCCGTATTGGCAGTCGGCCCTGCAGCTCCGGAATAAGATCCGATGGCTTGGACAAGTGGAAAGCGCCGGACGCAATAAACAGAATATGATCTGTGCGTACCGAGCCGTATTTTGTGCTCACGGTACTGCCCTCAATAAGTGGCAACAGATCCCTCTGAACGCCTTCCCGGGAAACATCCGACGAGCTGTTCTCCGCGCGCTTGGCCACCTTGTCAATTTCATCGAGAAACACAATGCCGTTCTGCTCAACGGCGATAATGGCTTTCTGTTTGATCGACTCCTCATTGACCAGCTTACTGGCTTCCTCTTCCTTCACCCGTTTCAGAGCGTCTGCCACCTTCATTTTCCGTGGCTTGGATTTGTCAGCGGCCATGTTGGAAAACATGCTCTGTAGCTGGCTGGTCATCTCCTCCATGCCAGGAGGTGCCATGATTTCTACGCCGGCGCTTGAATTACGGAGGTTGATCTCGATTTCCTTATCGTCGAGTTCGCCTTCCCTCAGCTTTTTCCGGAACATCTGGCGAGTGGAGGAGTCTTCAGAGGTCTTTTGGCTATCCTCGCCGAAGCTTCTTGGCGGTGGGAGCAGGGCGTCCAGGATTCTGTCTTCGGCTGCGTCCAAAGCCTGCTCTTCGTGACGCTTCATTTCCTGAACCCGCAGCATTTTTACGGCCATATCCGCCAGATCGCGGATAATGGATTCCACATCACGCCCAACGTAGCCAACCTCGGTAAATTTGGTGGCTTCAACTTTCAGGAAAGGTGCATCTGCCAATTTCGCCAGACGGCGGGCAATCTCAGTTTTGCCCACGCCGGTAGGGCCGATCATCAGGATGTTCTTGGGCGTGACTTCATCCCGAAGCGTGCTGTCCAGCTGCATCCGGCGCCAGCGGTTTCTCAGGGCGATCGCCACAGCCCGCTTGGCCTCTTGCTGACCCACGATGTGTTTATTGAGCTCGTGAACAATTTCACGGGGAGTCATTGCAGACATGTTTACTCCGGATCAGTCGTTTTGGAGGGTTCTGGTTTGGTAACTGCGTCTTTGGGGAGCAATTCAATGGTGCGATTGTGGTTGGTATAGATGCAGATATCTGCAGCTATTTCCAAGCCTTTCTCCACAATCTCGTGGGCAGAAAGCTCGGTGTTTTCAAGCAGAGCCCGTGCGGAAGCTTGAGCAAACGGGCCGCCGGAGCCGATGGCAATCAACCCGTGCTCTGGCTCTATCACGTCACCATTACCTGTGATGATCAGGGAAGCTGTTTTATCCGCCACAGCCAAAAGCGCTTCCAGCTTGCGTAAGGCTCTGTCTGACCGCCAGTCTTTGGCAAGTTCAACGGCGGCTCTTGTGAGATTGCCGTTATGCTTTTCAAGCTGCGCCTCAAAGCGCTCAAACAGAGTAAACGCATCTGCGGTGCCGCCAGCAAAACCCGCGATAACCTGCCCGTTATAGAGGCGGCGTACCTTGCGGGCATTACCCTTCATCATGGTATTTCCCAGAGAAACCTGGCCGTCGCCACCCATGGCAACTTCGTCATCGCGTCTGACGGAAAGTATGGTAGTCATTCGGGCTCCAATTGCCTGATTAAAAATCGGTATTGGGCAGTTATGGAGGCAGGATGGAAGAATTCAAGTAGTTTGGAGTAGGAGTCTGCAGGGTGCGGCTTTTCAAAACACGCTGTGAATACCTCCCTGTACGCTCGGCTCCGCCATCCATGGCTCCGCACGGTTTTGAAAAGCCGCACCCTGCAGACTCCCGTAGCTATCGGGTAACCTCAACCTTGCTTGGGAACCTTCCGAATAAGCGGCTGAATGTTAATCGAAACAAGCTTGTCGATGGCTGAGCTCATCTGGCTGCGGGTATTAAAGGGCCCGACATTCACTCTATACCAAACGGAGCCGCTATCGAGTTCTATGCGTTGCACGCCGGCTCTGAGCCCCTGAAAGGCAATCTGTGCGCGCTGACGCTCAGCATCTTCCTTGCTGCGGAAAGAACCGGACTGCACCAGGTAGTCAAAGTCCTGCTTGGTTGGGCCCGGAGTGTACTCCTCCACCTTTGGCGGAATAACCTCAGATTCCGGCAGCATCTCATAAAACCGGAAACCTGGTTTTTTCTCCTCCGGTTTGGCGGTTTTCGTTGCCGGAGTTTGTACTGACTCTTTGGCAGTGGGCGGCTGCTGCGGCCCGCTGCTTGGTGGCACAGAATTGAGGTAGACAATAAACCCGATAAAGCCACCAACCGTTGCCAGTGAAAAAATCCACTTCAAGGATAAACCTCCTCGCTGAGAGCGCGCAGGCGCAGCTGGCTTTGCGCGTTTTTTCTGGGCGCTAGCAGGCTTGGCAGGCTTTTTCCTGTTGGGGGCTGCAGAAGCACCTGAGCGATTTTTACGAGCATAGTCTCGGGACATTGTTGTTACTTACATCTCTTCCGGTGCGCTAACGCCCAGCAGGTCCAGCCCATTGGCAATTACCTGGCGTACGGCGAGGTAGAGGCTGATGCGGGCATCTCGCAGTGCTGTATCTTCTATCAGCACCTTGTGGGCGTTGTAATAAGTGTGAAACTGGCCGGCCAGCTCCCTCAGATAATGGGTGAGGGTGTGTGGTTCACGCTGTAAGGCAGAGCTGGCAATCAGCTCCGGATATTTCGCCAGCTGGTTTGCTATCTCTTTTTCTTCATCCAGCGTCAGTAAAGACAGATCGCCCACACACTCGTTCAGTCCGCGCGCAACGCCTTCGGCAGCCAGCTTCCGTAACACGCTGCATATGCGTGCGTGGGCATACTGAATGTAGTACACCGGGTTTTCATTGGTCTGGGAGCGGGCCAGATCGATATCGAAGGTCAACTGGGAGTCAACGCGCCGAGCTGCAAGGAAAAAACGGGTGGCGTCGCGGCCGACTTCGTCTATCAAATCGCGAATGGTGACGTAGCTGCCTGCGCGCTTGGAAATTTTTACTTCCTGTCCGGAACGGGTAACCATCACCATCTGGTGCAGAACGTAATCCGGCCAGCCCTTGGGAATGCCTGCGTTCAAAGCCTGCAAGCCAGCACGAACGCGAGTTACCGTAGAGTGGTGGTCGGCCCCCTGTTCGTTGATGACCGTGGTAAAGCCACGCTGCCATTTGTCCAGGTGGTAGGCGACATCTGGCAGGAAGTAGGTGTAGCCGCCGTCTTTCTTGCGCATAACCCGGTCTTTGTCGTCACCGAACTCTGTGGTTTTGAGCCACATGGCGCCGCCGTCTTCATAGGTGTAGCCGTTTTCCTGTAAGCGTTTAACGGTAGCTTCCACTTTTCCATCGTCGTACAGGGACGATTCCAGGAAGTACACATCAAACTCGACGCCAAAGGCTTTCAGGTCGAGATCCTGCTCCCGGCGCAGATAGGCCACTGCAAACTCCTGAATGGCAGCCAGGTCATCAGGGTTGGCGCTGGCAGTCACCTCCCTGTCATCTGCCGTAACCGTATCACCGGCCAGATAGGCTTTTGCGACATCAGCAATGTAGTCGCCACGATAGCCGTCTTCCGGCCAGCTTTCGTCTTCGGGTGTCAGCCCCTTGACGCGCGCCTGTACGGACAGGCCAAGGTTGTTGATTTGGGCGCCGGCATCGTTGTAGTAAAACTCGCGGGTAACGTCATAGCCGTTGGCTTCCAGGAGGCGGCAAAGGCAATCGCCAATGGCTGCGCCCCGGCCGTGGCCTACGTGCAGTGGGCCAGTGGGGTTGGCGGATACAAATTCCACCTGGACTTTTTCACCCTTACCGCTGTTGTTGCGACCAAACTGCCCAGCCTCATCCAGAATGGTATTTACTATCTCAAATGCACTGGCCGTGCTCATGAAAAAGTTAATAAACCCCGGGCCTGCAACTTCCACCTTCGCGACAGCGCTGCTTTGGGGCAACTTCTCAATCAGCATTTCTGCCAGTTTGCGAGGCGCACAGCCGGCCGTTTTGGCTGCAACCAATGCGATGTTGCAAGCATAGTCACCATGGGATTTATCCTTGGTGTTACCCACTTGCGGCGTATAGGTCTGGTCGGCTGGTAGCGTGCCTTCAGATTGAAGGGCCGCCAGTGCGGACTGGAGCAGGTCGGAAACGGTCTCTTTCATGCTGTGAGATGGCTCAGTTTACTGGAAAGTTGGGTTGGGGCAGGGCGCCCGGTGATAATTGAAGAGGGCCATTATCGCGGAAAGTCCGGCCGCAAGCAAAAGCATGATGATTAGCCCGTTTCTTGCGGATCCACATCAATCATCCATTTCGCGCCCTTTTGAAATCGCTTTTGTTCAAGCGTCTGGCAAACGCTCGTCAAAAGCTTATTGAGGCGTCGCCGGTTATCCGTATTTAGCACCAGTTGCGCCCGGTGTCGGTCAGCCCGGCGTGCGATCAGGGAGGGCAGGGGGCCCCAAACTTCGATGCCTGGTGTGTTTGTGAGCGGTTTTATGCTGTCGAGGATCTGTAGGCTTTGCTCCATGGTGTCCGCTTCGGCCCGGAATATAGCCATGGCGCGAAAAGGCGGAAACTGGCCGGCTTCGCGCTCCCCAAGAAGCTGGTCTGCCATGTCGAGATAGTGCCCATTGCAAAGTGTTCTGAGCAGGGGGTGGTCGCTGTGGCAGGTTTGTACAACTACTTTGCCTACTTTAGTTCCACGCCCTGCCCGGCCACTTACCTGGAGTAATGTCTGGATCAATTGCTCAGGGGCCCGGAAGTCGACGCTGAAAAGGCCGCCGTCGGCATTGATAACAACAACCAACGTCACATTTGGGAAGTCGTGGCCCTTTGCCAGCATCTGGGTGCCTACGAGAATGCAGGGCTCGCCGGTGTTGACCTGTTCGAGTATCGTCTGAATGCTGCCTTTGCGCTGGGTGCTATCGCGATCTACCCGGACGATGGGAGTGTCGGGGAAGTGGGCGGCCAGGATATCTTCCGTTTGCTCTGTTCCCTGGCCTACGGGTTTGAAAGCTTCACTTTTGCATTTGGGGCAGGTGTCGGTTGCTGCAGCCTGGTAATCGCAATGGTGGCAGCGCATGGCGCGGTCACGGCGATGGTAGGTGAGGCGGGTGTCGCAGCGCGGGCACTCAACCATGTGGCCGCAGTCAAAGCACATCATAACTGGCGCATAACCGCGACGGTTTACGAACACGAGTGCCTGGTTTCCGTCTTCCAGTGTTTTCTTGAGTGCTTGCAGGGCAGGGCGGGAGAGCCCGCCCTCCAGGGGGCGGCTACGGATGTCCAGCAGGCTGATAGAGGGCGGTAGCGCCTCACCGGCACGTTCTTCCAGTTTTATCAGCCTGTACTTGCCCGCCAGGGCGTTGTGATAAGACTCCAGAGATGGTGTGGCGGAGCCAAGGATCACCGGGCAACGATTCAGGTGCGCACGATAAACGGCAACATCCCTGCCGGAATAGCGAAATCCTTCGCCTTGCTTGTATGAACTGTCGTGCTCCTCATCAACAATCAAGGTTTTCAGTGCGGTGAATGGAAGTAGTACCGCCGACCTGGTGCCAATGAGTATGATGGGGTCACCATTGCGGATTTTTAGCCAGGCGTTCAGTCGTTCGCTGTCGTTCAGGGCGGAGTGCCATACCAGGATGCGCTCGCCAAAATAGCGTTTGAAGCGGGCGACAGTTTGGGGGGTCAGGTTGATTTCCGGAACCAGTACCAGAGCCTGATCTTCTGTGGCGAGGTTCTGCTTAAGGTAGTGCAGGTAAACTTCGGTTTTGCCGCTGCCGGTGATGCCGTATAGAAGGGAGGCGCTGAAGCCTTCGTCCGGTAGTGGAAGCTGGGATGCGGCGTTGAGTTGGGCAGGAGAAAGTGTTGGGGCTGCAATGGATTCACTGTATTGCTGGCTTTGGGGGCTTGCGCTCTCCGGGGCTGCAACTCGAACCAGTTCTTTTTCAAGCAGAGCCTTCAGTTGCGGGCGAGTGAAGCCCGCTTTTGTGATTTCGCTATTTTTTACGCCCTGCTCATGCTGGGCAATCCATTCCAGCAGGTTTTTTTGCTTGTGGGCTTTTGCCGGGAGGGCCGCGCTGCTACCGCAGGCCTGCCATCTGTCGTCGTTTTTTTGTATGGCCGGCCGGCCCCGCCGCAGAGCGGGTGGGATGGCAGTGAACAAACACTCCCCCAGAGGGTGCTGGTAGTAGTCGCTAGCCCAGCTAAGTAATTGAAAAGTTTCATTTGGCAGGGCGGGCCAGTTTTCCAGTGCTTTTAGCACCGGTTTCAGGGTGATGCCCTCTGGTGGTTCAATGTTTGTTTCCACAACCAGGCCGATCGCCTGCTGTCGCCCGAAAGGAATTTTTACGCGTTGGCCCGGTTCCAAAGGTATTCCCTCGGGCACAAGGTAATCAAAGAGCCTTCTTAGTGGCCGATTCAGCGCAATACGGGCTGTTGATGGCAACGGGTAATCCTTTAATGATTTATGCGTATAAGGCAGGGTTCACGCACCTGCAAGGCTTGCCTGCCAGGATAATTGCAAGTAAGATTCGCGGTCTGTTTGCGGCAGGGCATGATTGTGCCCCGTCTTCTCCATTGATTCAAACATGCGGTGCCTGGCACTTGGGCTTTTACGAGTGTCCCGTGATCAGGTAGCGGCATGACCCACAGAGGTTCGCCATGAAAGAAGGTATTCACCCCAAGTACGAAGACATCACCGCAACATGTTCTTGCGGAAACGTGATCAAAACTCGCTCTACTGTCGGTCATGACCTGCAGCTGGATGTTTGTTCCCAGTGTCACCCATTCTACACTGGCAAGCAGAAGGTTATGGATACTGGTGGTCGTATCGACAAGTTCCAGAAGCGTTTTGGCGGTCGTATCGCCGGAAAGAAAGAAGACTGATCTTGTTATAGATTCGAAAAAAGCGCCTGAGGGCGCTTTTTTTATGGGAAGCGCAAAATAACAGCTTAGTATTTGATTATACGCAATTCGCCGTATTGACTGGTTATAGTTTGTTCGATTTGCCCTTGTCGTTTCGGGGCGAGCGCGCCATAATGTCGCGCTCCTTCAGGCAGGCACCTGCCGTCTGGAGGCTTATTACCTTTTAACGTGACAAACGGAACAGTGGCAATGTCTCAAGATCTGAAAGAAGCAGCCCTTGAATATCACGCCAAGCCGCGGCCTGGAAAGATTAGTGTAGAAATCTCCAAGCCGACCGCGACCGCTCGCGACCTCGCTTTGGCATATAGCCCAGGCGTTGCAGAGCCGGTTCGCGAGATTGCGAAGGACCCGGAGAACGCATACAAGTACACGGCCAAGGGTAACCTTGTCGCCGTTATCTCCGATGGTACTGCGATCCTCGGTCTGGGTAACCTGGGCCCGCTGGCGAGCAAGCCGGTAATGGAAGGCAAAGGTGTACTGTTCAAGCGCTTTGCCGGGATTGACGTATTCGACATCGAAGTCAATTCTGAAAGCCCGCAGGCGTTCATTGAAACCGTTGAGCGTATTGCTGACACCTTTGGTGGCATTAACCTTGAGGATATCAAGGCGCCAGAGTGTTTCGAAATTGAACGCGCGCTGATCGAAAAGTGCAACGTGCCTATCTTCCACGATGATCAGCATGGCACAGCGATTGTTACTGCAGCCGGCATGATCAACGCCCTTGAGTTGCAGGGCAAGAAAATTGAAGAAGCGAAAGTGGTTTGCCTGGGTGCCGGTGCTGCTGCAATCGCGTGCATGAAGCTGTTGATCAGCTGCGGTATCAGCTCTGATAACATCTACATGCTCGACCGCAAGGGTGTGATCCACTCTGGTCGCGATGACCTTAATCAGTATAAGGCGATGTTTGCCAACGACACCGACAAGCGTACGCTGGATGAAGCCATTGATGGAGCCGATGTGTTCCTGGGCCTGTCTGGCCCGGATCTGCTGAGCGCTGACCAGCTCAAGAAAATGGCTCCCAACCCGGTTGTGTTTGCCTGCTCAAACCCGGATCCTGAAATCGATCCTGCGGTGGCGCACTCTGTTCGTGATGACCTCATCATGGCGACTGGTCGCTCAGACTATCCAAACCAGGTTAACAACGTGCTTGGCTTCCCATTCATCTTCCGTGGTGCACTTGATGTTCGTGCAACTTGCATCAACGAAGAAATGAAAGTGGCTGCAGTGAATGCGATCCGTGAACTGGCTAAAGAGCCGGTGCCGCAGGAGATCTGCGAAGCCTACGGTGCTGACAGCTTTGAGTTTGGTAAAGAGTACATCATTCCCAAGCCCATGGATGTTCGTCTGCTGGAGGTTGTTCCTGCAGCTGTTGCCCGTGCTGCAGTGGATTCCGGCGTTGCCCGTAAAGGCTATCCGGCGCACTATCCGCTGAAGAGTATGGATGACATCATCTGATCGATGACGTTATGAGTTTGTAAAAAAACCGGCGGTGATCCCGCCGGTTTTTTGTGGGTATTTGTTTTGTGCTGCGGGTTGCCTAGAAGATTTGGCGCGAAAGGTCGTCTCCATTGCCATGAGTGCGGCCGGGTCTCTCATCTTCTTCGGTCAGAGGTGCGGGTGCATCTTCTTCCTTGAATATCTCGAAGGCACCCTCCTCGCCAGGTCTTGCACGCCTACCGGTCTCCGGGTTGATTCGAATGTTTACAATGCCGTTAGGGCGCGGCATGAAGGCTGATGGGGCGCCGTCAAGCGCTACCTTCATGTAGTCTATCCAGATGGGTAAGGCTGTGCTCGCACCGAATTCCCGGCGGCCTAGTGGGGCTGGCTGGTCGAACCCGACCCACACCGTGGTGGCAAGGTTGTGGTTGAACCCTGCAAACCAGGTGTCCCTCTGCTCATTTGTTGTGCCGGTCTTGCCGGCAATGTCATCCCGGCCAAGGGCCAGCGCCCTGCGCCCAGTTCCCCGCTTAACCACATCCCGGAGCATTGAGTGCAATATGTATACAGAGCGCTCGTCTGCTAGCCGACGCATAACACGCGTCTTGGGGGCGGATTCCTCTGTCATGGTCAGTGTGCTTTCGAGAGTGTCATCTGTGCTGGTTTCAGGCTCCAGGTCGTTGGTGCCGCAGTTACGTTCGCACAGAATAACCTCCGGGGCCAAGTATATGTCCTTGCCGTCTACATCTGTGATGCTCTGAATCAGGAACGGTTCTACGTCGTAACCACCGTTGGCGATAACTGCCAGGCCTCTGGCTAACTCCATCGGCGAGAGTTGTCCGCTGCCCAGTGAGAGGGACAGGTCTTTGGGCATATTCTCGGTGGGAACCTTGAGCTGATCAAGGTAGTCCAGCATTTGGGGAATGCCCAGATCTCTCAAGAGCCGGATAGAAACAAGATTTCGTGAGCGGTAAAGGGCTTCACGCAGAGGGGTGGGGCCATAGAATTGTCCTGAGGAATTCTGTGGGCGCCAGGCAGTTTCGAGTTCCGAGTCATCAAAAACAATTGGGGCATCGTTATAAATAGTGGCCGGCGTTTTGCCGCTCTCCAGGGCGCTGAGGTACAGGAACGGTTTGAATGTAGAGCCTGGTTGACGCTTGGCTTGTATGGCACGGTTGTACTTGCTTTGCCCGAAACTGTAGCCGCCCGCAAGTGCTTGTATGGCGCCGGTTTTAGCCTCAATAGAGATTAGCGCACCTTCGGCTTTTGGAACTTGCATGAGTGACGCGCGGATGGGTTGGACAGATGCTGGGTCCTGGTCGACTGTTTGCTCTGCGTCATCCGGTGTGTCTGGTACTTTGGGGAGTTCGTCTACCCGAACATAAACAACGTCGCCTACGCTCACAACATCTGAAGCTTTTTCGGGTTTGGGCCCGGTCAGGTTTTCAGTTCTGTAGCGGCGGGCCCACTGCATTGTTTCGAAGGGTATGATTGCTGGTCCAAACCTCCGCACATAGGCGCGCGCTTCCCCTTTATCGTCATTAATTTCGGTAATAGCGGCAGGCATCAAAGACTCTACTCTGGGGTAGTTCAGCATCGCGCGAGCAAGATCTCCTCCTGCAAGGGTGTCGGCATCCAGTTTGCCTATGGCGCCCCGGAACCCGTGTCGGCGATCGTAGGCTTCAAGGCCGCTTCGCAAGGCGTCTGTTGCTGTCTGCTGTTCTTTGCTGTCTACCGTCAGTGTAACGGAGTAGCCATCGGTATAGGCTTCCTCTCCAAAGCGTCGGACCATCTCTGCTCGCGCCATCTCAGCAACATAGTCGGCGTCCACTTCGGTTTCTGTGGCGTTGTAAGTTGCTGTGAGTGGCGCCTGAATGGCGAGGTCGTAGGCGGTCGGGCTGATATACGCAAGCTCTTTCATTCGGCCAAGAATCCAGTCTCTGCGCTGCATAGCGCGCTGGGGGTTGGCGAGAGGGTTGTATGCAGAGGGGGCTTTGGGTAGTCCTGCCAACATGGCCATTTGAGCAAGTGACAGTTCGTTGACGGGCTTGTTGTAATAAACGCGAGCCGCAGCCGCTATGCCGTAAGCCCGGTTGCCCAGGTAGATCTTGTTCAGGTAGAGCTCAAGAATTTCGTCTTTTTCGAGTTCACGTTCTATTTGAACAGCCAGGAGTATCTCGTTGAACTTGCGAATAAAGGTCCGGTCGCGTGACAAAAAGTAATTTTTTGCAACCTGCATGGTGATGGTGCTGCCGCCAGATTGGATCGAGCCGGTAGAGATCAGTTCGATCGCAGCCCGCACCAATCCTTTGATGTCGACCCCGAAGTGCTCGTAAAAGCGTGAGTCCTCAGCTGCCAAAAAGGCTTGTAACTGAATTGTAGGGATCTGTTCGATTGTGATCGGGGCCCTTCTCTTTTCACCGAATTCTGCTATTAATCTGTTGTCTTTGCTATATACCCGCAGCGGCGTCTGGAGTTTTATGTCCAGAAGCTGCTCAACAGGTGGAAGGCCAGGGCGCAAGTAAAGATAAAAGCCTGAGCCAACGATAACGGCGACACTCAGTCCGGTGAGAAATAACCAGGCAAAAAGGCGAGAAGTACGCAACAAATGAGACATTTTTTTCTGACAACTGTTGGATATAGGTCTATCATTTGAGAAATTGCTTTAGGAAGGATGAGTCGCTTCACCGTTGCAAATGTTCCCAGCTGAACGAGAGTGGGCATTGTAAACGGAACAATGAAGAAATTCTCTTAAATAAAAAACACATAACACATGTAACCGGGTGCAACTAACCAGGTATAGGGTGAGCGCGTGTTCGGATTGTTCGGAAAGAAATCCAGTGCAGTGTTGGGCGTTGATGTGAGCTCCAGTTCCGTCAAGCTCATAGAGCTGTCCAAGCAGGGCGACCGTTATAAGGTCGAAAGCTACGCTGTTGAGCCGTTGCCGGCGAATGCTGTCGTGGAAAAAAATATCACGGACGTAGAAGCGGTGGGTGAGGTTCTCAAGCGGGTAGCCTCAAAGTCGCGTTCCAGCGTCAAACAGGTTGCTGTGGCGGTGTCCGGCTCAGCGGTCATTACAAAGCTCATTCAGATGGATGGCGGCCTTAACGAATTTGAGATGGAAGATCAGATCGCCCTCGAGGCTGATCAGTACATCCCATATCCGTTAGACGAGGTTGCTATTGATTTCGAGGTGCAGGGTCCCTCGGAAACGAACCCGGATCAGGTGGATGTGCTCCTGGCGGCTTGCCGTAAGGAGAACGTGGATATCCGCCAGGACGCACTCGAGATCGCTTCGCTTAACACGAAGATTGTGGACGTTGAAGCCTATGCGCTGGAGCGTGCATACGGTTTGATTGAAGCTCAGCTCGATTCCCAGGGTGAGGAGCTTGTGGTGGCCATTGTTGATGTTGGGGCGACCATGACAACCTTGAGTGTACTGGCTGAAGGTAAAACCGTGTATACGCGAGAGCAGATCTTTGGTGGCAAACAGCTTACGGAAGAAATTCAGCGTCGCTACGGTTTGTCTGTAGAAGAAGCCGGGCTTGCCAAAAAGCAGGGCGGGCTGCCTGATGATTACGAATCCGAAGTGCTTACGCCGTTTAGGGAGGCCGTGGTTCAGCAGGTTGCCCGTGCGCTGCAGTTCTTTTTCGGGGCTAGCCAGTACAATGCGGTGGACTACGTGGTGCTCGCAGGTGGTACTGCTTCGATTCAGGGGCTGACAGAAATGGTGGAAGAAAAGACTGGTACACCAACACTTGTTGCGAACCCCTTTGCAGAGATGGCGGTCGGTTCGCGGGTTAACGCATCTGCTTTGAGTAACGATGCTCCCTCGCTGATGATTGCTTGTGGCTTGGCGATGAGGAGCTTCGACTAATGGCAAGAATTAACCTCAGGCCTTGGCGCGAAGAGCTCCGGGCAGAGAAGCAGAAACAGTTTGTTGTGATGGTTGTGGGTGCCGCTATTATCGGAGCAGGGCTTACGTTTTTGTGGAGTTCTGACCTCGATAGCAGTATCGCATACCAACATTCACGTAACGCGTACATCGAGTCGGCCACCAAAAAGCTCGATGTGCAGATCAAGGAAATTGACAGCTTGAAGCGCAAGCGTAACGAGTTGCTTGCGCGCATGAAGGTCATTCAGGACTTGCAGGGCAAGCGGCCCGTCATTGTTCGTGCCTTTGATGAGTTGGTCCGCACCTTACCTGATGGTCTGTTTTATACAGACCTCAAAAAGACAGGTGATCAGGTGAGCATTGTGGGTATGGCGGAATCAAATAGCCGTGTTTCAACGCTGATGCGTCAGTTTGATGAGTCCGAGTGGTTCACAAACCCGAATCTGTCCAATGTGTCGTCGGCGGATGGAAAGCGTGCAGGTTACAGCCAGTTCACCATGACAGTGCAGCAAAAAACACCTGAGCCGGAAGGAGGGAGTAAGTAATGAGCCTTGCGGATTCACTTAAAAGCCTGAATGAATTTGATATCAATGATCTTGATATAAATAATGCGGGTATCTGGCCTGCACCTATCAAGGCCATTGTTGTTTTGATCGTTTTCGGTCTGATCATGGGCGGAGGCTACTGGTTTTTCATAAAAGACCAGTATGTTCAGATCGACAGGGTTGAAAAAATCGAACTGGATTTGCGCAAAAAGTACGAAGAGAAAGCTTACCAGGTAGCTAACCTGGAGGTGTTCAAAGCGCAGATGATTGAAATGGAAGAGACCTTTGGCGCTCTGGTTCGGCAGTTGCCGAGCGAGACAGAAGTGCCGGGGCTTCTGGAAGATATCACTAACACTGCTCTGGGTAGCGGACTCGCGTTGCAGGAAGTGAAGCTACAGCCTGAGCAGAGACGCGACTTCTATTCAGAACTACCGATCAATATCCGTGTTTCCGGCTCTTACCATGAGTTGGCATCCTTTGTAAGCAGCGTTGCAAGCCTTCCAAGGATCGTAACATTGCATGATTTAACCATTAAACCAACTGGCGGAGACGGTGAGCGACTTGATATGCAAGTTGTTGCGCGCACCTACCGCTACCGGGCTGGAGAATGAGCATGGCAGCAAAGCATGCGGGAAAAGCCTGGCTGGGTGTTTGTCTGGTATCACTCTTGACAGCTTGCTCCCAGGGCAGCGGTTTTTCCGATCTGGACAAGTTTATGGCAGACACCCGAGCCAAACCTCGGGGGCATGTCGAACCATTGCCTGAGTTTAGCGCATACGAGGCGTTCAGTTACTCTGCAGCAGACAGGCGGGCTCCGTTTGAGCCCCCACTGGATGTTCAGCTGACTATGGTTGACGAAAAGCCCATAAGTGATATTGAGCCCAATCTGGATCGCCCCAAAGAAGTGCTGGAGAATTTTGATCTCAAGGATCTTGGCATGGTGGGGACGCTCCAGGGAGTGTCCGGAAACCTGTTTGCTCTGATTCGGGACAATGCGGGGGGTATTCACCGGGTTCGTACCGGGAATTTCATGGGGCAGAACTATGGCCGGGTTATTGGCGTTAGTGAAACCCGTATAGAGCTTATCGAAATCGTTCCCAATGGCCGGGGTGGCTGGGTAGAGCGTCCTCGCTCTCTGACCCTGGACGAAGACGCTGGCTAAGGAGCGACTTTATGAAAACTGAAAGAAAAATGCATGCACAAAAAAGTTCGGGGTCGAGGCTAGCGATGTTCAGAAAACTCAATGTATACGTCAGCTTAATTGCTTTTGGGTTGTTATCCGGCCTGGCCAGTGCGGTCACGCTGGAAGACGTGTCGTTTTCGTCGCTACCGGGAGAGCGCCTGGAAGTGACACTTAAGTTTGATGGTCAACCGCCCGAACCATCGGGTTACACCATTGAACGACCAGCAAGAATCGCGATGGATTTGCGTGACACTACCAGTGGGCTTAACACCCGCAGCATTCCTCTCGGTTCGGGTAATGCCCAGAGCATGACCGTTGTTGAGACAAAGGATCGTACGCGCTTGATCTTCAATCTGGTTGAGCTTGCGCCTTACGAGACAGTTCGGAATAACAACTCGCTGGTGATGACAATCGGTGGTGAGTCAGGTGCTGGCTCTGTTGCCACTAACACTTCCGGAACAGCAGCTGCGTCACAGTCCGCTTCTACACCAGGTACATTGGCCGGCATAGATTTCCGTCGTGGAAAGAATGGCGAGGGTCGTGTCATTGTTGATCTTGGAAGTCCAGGCACGCCGGTTGATCTGTCTGAGTTGGGCGGGAAAATCCGTCTCACGATGAATGGGATTGCCGTGCCAGCCGATCTACGCCGACGCTTGGATGTAACCGACTTCGCAACACCTGTCAGCCGCGTTGATACGTTCATCGAAGATGGCAACGCGGTGGTCGAGATACGCCCTGAAGGCAATTATGATTACATTGCCTATCAGTCTGGTAGTCAGTTTACGGTGAGTGTTGAAAAGCTGAGCGAAGAAGAAGCTGAGACCCGCCGTGAGGAAAAGTTCCCTTACTCTGGAGAAAAGCTGTCGCTGAACTTCCAGGATATCGAAGTGCGCTCAGTGCTGCAGTTGATTGCTGACTTCACCGGCTTGAATCTTGTTGCCAGTGACACGGTAGGTGGCAGCATTACTCTGCGACTGCAGAATGTTCCCTGGGATCAGGCTCTGGATCTTATCCTGAAGACCAAAGGGCTGGATAAGCGTCAGATTGGCAACGTATTGTTAGTCGCACCTGCTGAAGAGATTGCGGCCCGTGAGAAGCTTGAGCTGGAAACTACCAAGCAGATTGCTGAGCTTGCGCCGGTTCGTTTGGACATTATCCAGGTTAACTACGCGAAGGCGAGTGACATAGTTGCACTTATTCAAGCAGATAAAGAGCTGATCTCGAGCAGAGGCTTCGTTTCCTCAGATGCGCGCACCAATACCATCAGTGTTCGGGAGACGACTGAGAAACTGGATGAAATCCGTCGTCTTGTTTCGACTTGGGACATAACGGTTCGTCAGGTTTCCATCGAAGCTCGCATTGTTCGCGCTCAGAATAACGTTGCTCAAGAGCTTGGTGTGCGCTGGGGTGCAGCAGGCCGGGGTAATGCAAACAGTGGAAACAATAATGTTGTAGTCGGCGGCTCACAGGGTGGCTTGAGCTCGATTGCCGGCAGCGGCGCTCTTGGCTTCCCGTCTGACCTTAACGTAGACCTGGGCACTATTCGTTCCCCGGCAGGGTCGCTAGCCTTTGGTTACATTGGTACGGACTTCTTGATTGATATGGAGTTGTCCGCTTTTGAAAGTGACGGTCAGGCCGAGGTGGTCTCGCAGCCACGCGTGGTAACTGCAGATCGTCAGACGGCTTCTATCAAGTCGGGTCAGGAAATTCCATATCAGGAAGCTTCCAGCAGCGGTGCAACCAGCACTTCATTCAAAGAGGCGGTGCTGTCGCTAGAGGTCACTCCTCAGATCACCCCTGACGACAAGATCATAATGGACCTTGAGGTTAATCAGGATTCCCGAGGCGAAGATACTGACGCGGGTCCGGCGATTAATACCAACTCCATTACAACGCAGGTGCTTGTGGGCAATGGTGAAACAATTGTGCTTGGAGGGATTTTTGAGTCCACCAACTCAACCACGGTCACAAAAACACCATTCCTGGGTGATATTCCCTACCTGGGCCGTCTTTTCAAGCGGACGGAAGTAACCGAACTCCGTAGTGAACTCTTGATCTTCATCACACCGAAGATCATCAAGAACGACCTTATTCAGTAACAGGGGTCAGCAGCAAAGCCGCCGCGATAAACCGGCGGCTTTTTTGTGTCTGAAAACCTGAGATCCCAGGCGAAGCTTATGCAATCTTCAGCCCTGTGATATTCTCACGCGCCTGAACATTATTGAGCGGAAGTTATGTCTTTGCCCAAACGCATAGTCCTGATTGGCCCCATGGGCGCAGGTAAAAGTACGATTGGCCGTATGCTTGCCCGGGAGATGGGGTACAGGTTTCTTGATACTGACCGGATCATAGAAGAGCGTTGTGGAGCAAATATTCCCTGGATATTCGATGTAGAAGGGGAAGAGGGTTTTCGGCAGCGTGAAACGGCGATGCTGGAAGAGCTTGCGGCTGAGCCTGAGACGGTACTTGCTACCGGTGGTGGGGCTGTAATGCGCCCTGAAAATCACGCTCTCCTGAAAAAACATTCAGTGGTTGTCTACCTGAGAACATCCATAGAGCAGCAGGTAGAGCGCACACGCAAAGACCGGAATCGGCCTTTGCTGCAGAATGATGATCCCGAAGGTGTTTTGCGGACTTTGTTTGCGGTTCGGGACCCCTTATATACCGAGCTGGCAGACATTATTATGCACACGGACCGTAAGAGTCCCCGTCTTGTAGTGCGGCAGCTTGTTAATCGCATAAACCCAAAAACACCGCGACAACAAAGGCAGGTGCGAAAGGAGGGTCGCAATCATGTATAAGCTGCTTCACGAACTTCAGGTTGAGTTGGGTGAGCGTAGTTATCCGATAATAATCGGTAAAGGCATGCTGGGTGAGTTTGATCTTTCAGGCTACGTTGGCGGATCCCAGGTAATGATCGTAACCAACGATGTGGTTGCCCCCATGTATCTGGAGAAAGCCAAAGCCAGTTTTCCCGGAAAGACAATAGATGCTTTGGTACTCCCTGATGGTGAAAAGCATAAAGACTGGCAAACGCTGAATTTGATATTTGATGCCCTTCTGGAAAATCAGCACACCCGTAAAACTACGTTGGTGGCACTCGGTGGTGGTGTAATCGGCGATATGACAGGATTCGCAGCTGCCTGCTATCAGAGAGGTGTTCCATTCATACAAATTCCCACTACGCTGCTGTCCCAGGTGGATTCATCTGTGGGTGGAAAAACCGGAATTAACCATCCGCTCGGGAAGAACATGGTTGGTGCATTTCATCAGCCGGAAGTGGTGCTGATTGATACAGATTCGCTGCAAACCTTACCGCCGAGGGAGGTGTCTGCTGGCCTTGCAGAGGTCATTAAATATGGACTTATTCGCGATACTGCTTTTCTTGATTGGCTGGAGCAGGCAATGGGCCAGCTGGTCGCTTTTGACAGCGAGGCTCTGGGAGAAGCTATATTTCGCTCATGCGCGTGCAAGGCAGATGTGGTCGGTCAGGATGAACGGGAAAGTGGAATTCGAGCTACGCTGAATCTTGGTCACACATTTGGCCATGCGATTGAGACCTTCGCCGGCTATGGCAACTGGCTTCATGGAGAGGCTGTAGGCACTGGCATGATAATGGCTGCCGACTTGTCTTTACGTGAGGGATCGATAAACCGGGCTGATTATGACCGGGTTGTGCGCATCGTTCTCAAAGCAGGGCTTCCTTCGCAGCCGCCCGAACAAATGACCCCTGCGGACTTTATGAGCCTTATGGCGGTCGACAAAAAGAATGTTGATGGCAAGTTGAGGTTGGTGTTGCTTAAGGCTGTCGGAGAGGCGGAAGTCACATCCGAAGCCTCTCCAGAAAATCTTAAGGCAACACTAAACGCCTTTTGTTATCAGGATAACTGAGCGGGGCGCGTAACATTGAACGGTAGGGGTCTTTTGTGACTGACGACAGCTTCAACAGCCTGGATGGAGGAGGCTTGTTCCCCCGTTTGCAGCAGCGGTATGGCCTGAGAGGTAATCCGCTGGAGATGGACACGCCGTTCTTTCCGGATGGTATGCGTCACCACGCCTTGGAGGCATTGCGCCATCTATGTGGGTTTGGCGACATGGCTCTCTTACTCACCGGCGGCCCCGGGTCTGGAAAAAGCCGGTTGCTGGCAGAGTTGGTTCGCAGTGAATCGTCACGATTGGGTTTTCATCGCATTTCTTCTGCAGCCATGGTCAGTGCTAATGCGCTTGCAAAAGATCTCCGGCAGATTGCCCGTTCTGGTGTTGGAGCGGATGATAACCCGCGAGAGGCCGTGTATCGTTTTTTTCGATGGTCTGAAACCAGAGTCGGTAAAGGGCAGCGTATGGTGCTGCTTATTGATGATGCTGACCGGGCTCCTCCAGAGCTTCTCAGGCTAATCCTCGACGGGTTTTTGGCAGCAGATCGAGCCAAGGCGGCAGTCCCGGTTTTCGTTGGGGAAGACCGCCTGGTTACACTCCTTGGCCTCGATGACTCGTCCACCTCTGTGCATCAGGTCCATTTGCGACCACTAACCCGGGAAGAAGTGTTCTCCTATCTTGAGCCCCGCGTCCATAACGCGGGAGGTAAGGTGAGTGAACTTTTGAGTCCTGCTCGCCTTGCGCGGATACACGATCTCAGCCAGGGGAGTTTCTCTCGGTTGAAAAGGGTTACGCCAGGTATTTGGCTGGATATCGTGTCTGATGCCTCCAGGCAAAGAAAGACCAGGCGTATCGATTTCAAACAGTTCCGCTTGCCTGCGTTGGCCCTATTGATTCTGGGAGCTTCCTGGTGGTTCGTGTCCCAGCAGTATGATGAAACGGTAGCTCTGGATAGTGAAACGCTTCCAGAGCCTGATCGCGTTCGCAGAAGCATTACCATTGGCCCAGAAACTCCAGAAAATGTGGTTCCAGTGGAAGATATTCCGGTGTTGACAGAAACTCTGGCCCTGGCGGAACCTATTCCTGAGCCTGAGCCTGAGCCTGAGCCTGAGCCTGAGCCTGAGCCTGAGCCTGAGCCTGAGCCTGAGCCTGAGCCTGAGCCTGAGCCTGAGCCTGAGCCTGAGCCTGAGCCTGAGCCTGAGCCTGAGCCTGACTTCGTTCCAAAAAATGCCAGTAAATATGTAGGCGTTGAGCAAATACGCAGCCGGAGTAAGGGTTGGACCATCCAGTTGGTGGCTGGAAATCTGGAGCAAACGGCACTGAATGTTATTGCTCGCAACCCCTCTCTCCCTGAGCTGGTTTATACCAGGGGAGCGCGTAAGGGCGAGCCTTGGTTCATGGTTCTTTATGGGAGCTACGCAACCAAGGAAGAGGCTCAGAAGGCTGCGTCCACTTTGCCCCGTGCACTGATATCGGGCACGCCTTGGGTGCGAACAATCGAAGCCTTATGACCTGCCGATAACACAGGGCAACTTCCTGTTTCTTAAGAGAAAAGCTTAACTGCTCTGTTTCCTTTCAGAAAATATAAAATAAAATGTGTTTGTGTACGTATTTTTACGTGCGTATAATCGCTGCCCCATTTTTTTAGCGTCGGCGGATTTTGTGCACTTTGTTGGTGCAAAGTCGCCGATAAAGATGCATAAATATGCAAGAGGGCGCTTATGAAATCAGGTCTGTATCACCCCGACGAGTTCAAAGATAACTGCGGGTTTGGACTAATCGCCCACATGAAAGGCGAGGTCAGTCACAAACTGCTGCAAACAGCCATAGAATCGCTCACCTGCATGACACACAGAGGTGGTATTGCGGCCGATGGCAAAACCGGTGACGGTTGCGGCCTCCTGATACAAAGTCCTCAAGCTTTTCTGAAGAAAGCGGCCAAAAAAGCATTCGGCCAAGAGCCCAAAGGCTTATTCGCCGTAGGCCAGGTGTTTCTGAGTCAGGATGCCGGTAAAGCTGCAAAAGGCCGATTAGTTCTGGAAAAGTGTCTGGCCGACCAAGGCCTTGAAGTTATGGGCTGGCGGGAAGTGCCAGTAGATGACGGCTGTCTTGGGCCAATGGCTTTGGATTGCATGCCCCGGATAGAGCAGGTTTATGTAACGCCTGCAGGCAAGACTGAGCAGGAATTTGCCATCAGCCTGTTTGTTGGGCGCCGCCATGCCGAGCGGGATATGGCGGATGATTCCGAGTTTTATATCTGCAGTCTCTCCCATCGCACACTTGCCTATAAAGGGCTGATGATGCCGGCGGATCTGGCGAACTTCTATAAGGATCTGGGTGATCCCGATTTCGCTACAGCCATATGCGTGTTTCACCAGCGCTTCTCCACCAATACCATGCCACTCTGGCCCTTGGCTCAGCCGTTTCGTTTTCTGGCCCACAATGGTGAAATTAACACCATCGACGGCAACCGGAATTGGGCTATTGCTCGTGCCGCCAAGTTCAGCTCGCCAAACCTGCCGGATCTGAAAACACTGCAGCCTCTTGTGAACCTTGCCGGTTCTGATTCCTCAAGCATGGACAATATGCTGGAGATTCTGCTGGCAGGCGGCGTGGACCTGTTCCGGGCTGCGCGCATGATGATTCCACCGGCCTGGCAGAACGTCGATACCATGGATTCGGAATTGCGGGCCTTTTACGAATACAACTCCATGCACATGGAACCTTGGGATGGCCCTGCCGGACTGGTTATGTCGGATGGCCGTTACGCTGTGTGCATGCTGGACAGAAATGGTTTGAGGCCGGCGCGCTGGGTAGTTACCAAGGATGATTTCATTACCCTGGCGTCAGAGATTGGTACCTACGGTTACCAGCCAAAGGACGTGGTCGCCAAAGGCCGGGTAGGCCCCGGGCAGATGTTGGCAATTGATACGGAAACCGGAGAAGTGTTGCACACCCGGGATATCGATCAGCGGCTCAAAACGGCTCAGCCCTACAGGCGTTGGCTGCGTGAAAATGCACTGCGAGTAGAGGCAACACTGAACCAGGAGACACCGGAATTCCGGTTGATGGATGCCGATGATCTTCTGGTGCACCAGAAAATGTTTATGGTGTCTTATGAGGAGCGCGACCAGATCCTTCGCCCACTTGCGGAAAATGGCCAGGAAGCCGTCGGGTCCATGGGAGACGACACGCCCATGGCGGTATTGTCCAGCAAGGTTCGGCACGTGGCAGATTATTTTCGCCAGAAGTTTGCACAGGTAACCAACCCGCCGATTGATCCCCTCCGCGAAGCCATTGTGATGTCGCTGGAAACCTGTCTGGGTGCCGAGCGTAATGTCTTTGAGGAGACCGCAGAGCATGCAGACAGAATTATCCTGACGACACCGGTTTTGTCTCCAGCCAAGTTTCTTCGCATCGCCAACAATGAGCGCCCGGGGTTCGCCGTGGCACGGATTTCCTTGAACTACCTGCCGGAGCAGGGGCTTGAGCAGGCAATTCGCCGCATTTGTGATGAGGCTGAGCAAGCTGTTCGCAGCGGCAAGGTACTACTTATTCTTTCAGACAAGGATTTGAGGCAGGGTGAGCTGCCGGTGAGTTCATTGATGGCGACAGGCGCGGTTCACCACCACCTGTCCGGAAAGAGTCTGCGTTGTGATTCCAATATCATCGTGGAAACTGGCTGGGCGCGGGACCCCCATCATTTTGCTGTGCTGCTGGGCTTTGGAGCTACCGCGGTTTATCCCTACCTCGCATATCAGGTACTGAATGATTTGATCCGCACCGGAGAGTTGTTGATGGATCCTATCGAGGCGAAGAACAACTATCGCAAAGGGATCAACAAGGGCCTGCTGAAGATCTTGTCCAAAATGGGCATCTCCACCATTGCCTCTTATCGGGGCGCCCAGCTTTTTGAGGCTATTGGTCTGGCTGATGACGTTGCAGATCTGTGCTTCAAAGGCGTTCCGTGCCGAATTCAGGGAGCAGGCTTTTTCGATTTGCAGCAAGACCAGGAGCAGTTGGCCGCGACAGCTTGGAAGCCGCGCAAGCCCATCACCCCGGGCGGTTTGGTGAAATACATCCATGGGCAGGAGTATCATGCCTTTAACCCGGATGTGGTGACCAAGTTGCAGGAAGCGGTAACCAGTGGCAGCTACGGGCATTACAAAGAATACGCGGCGCTGGTCAATGAGCGCCCGGTCGCGACGATCAGGGATTTGTTCGGGTTTCGTGAAGGTATAGAAGCCATCGAGCTTTCAGCTGTTGAGCCAGTGGAGCAAATCTTTCCCCGGTTCGACTCGGCTGCCATGTCCCTTGGCGCCTTGTCGCCAGAAGCTCATGAAGCTTTAGCCGTGGCTATGAACACGCTTGGCGGCCGTTCCAATTCCGGTGAGGGCGGTGAAGACCCGGTTCGCCACGGCACCATAAAGCGCTCCAAGATCAAGCAGGTGGCCTCCGGCCGCTTTGGTGTAACCGCAGAGTATCTGCGCAGCGCCGATGTTATGCAGATCAAGGTTGCTCAGGGAGCCAAGCCAGGCGAGGGTGGACAGCTACCCGGTGGCAAGGTCAACCAGTTGATCGCACGACTGCGCTACTCTGTGCCCGGCGTTACCTTGATATCGCCACCGCCGCATCACGATATCTACTCCATTGAAGATCTGGCGCAGCTGATCTTTGACCTCAAACAGGTTAATCCACAAGCTCTGGTCTCTGTAAAACTCGTCTCAGAACCGGGTGTTGGCACCATTGCAGCAGGTGTAGCCAAGGCCTACGCCGACCTGATTACCGTATCCGGCTATGACGGAGGCACGGCGGCCAGCCCTCTGGCATCGATTCGCTATGCCGGCTCACCGTGGGAGCTGGGGTTGACCGAAACCCAGCAAGCGCTGCGCGCCAACGACTTGCGTGGAAAGATTCGGCTGCAAACAGATGGCGGCATCAAAACCGGCCTGGATGTGGTAAAGGCCGCTATTCTTGGTGCCGAGAGCTTTGGCTTTGGTACCACCCCCATGGTGGCTTTGGGCTGTAAGTACCTGCGCATCTGCCACCTGAATAACTGTGCTACCGGTGTTGCCACCCAGAACGAGCACCTGCGGGAAGAGCACTTCAAAGGCACCGTGGAAATGGCCATGAACTTCTTCCGCTTTGTCGCGGAAGAAACCCGTGAGTGGATGGCCAAGTTGGGCGTGCGTACGCTGGAAGAGCTTGTAGGCCGAACGGATCTTCTCGTTCGTTTGCCTGGCGATACCGAGCGCCAGAAACAGCTAGACCTCTCTAGGTTGCTGTCTAACGATCACATTCCTGCGGACAAGCCGCAAACCTGCCAGATCGAGCGCAATGTGCCATTCGACCAGGGCTTGCTGGCGGAAGAGATGCTGAAAGCCATTGCTCCGGCCATTGAAGGCAAAACCGGTGGTGCCTGGAATTATCGCGTCACTAACTGCGACCGCTCGATTGGTGCGCGACTTGCCGGTGAGATTGCGGCAAAGCACGGCAACCAGGGAATGGCAGACGCGCCAATAACCTTGGGTCTTGTGGGCACTGCGGGCCAGAGCTTTGGTGTCTGGAACGTTGGCGGGCTTAATCTGATTCTTGAGGGCGATGCTAACGACTATGTGGGCAAAGGCATGACTGGCGGCAAACTGGTCGTCAAGCCACCCCGCGGCAGTGTTTTCGGGTCCCAGAAGACCGCGATCATCGGTAACACCTGCCTCTACGGAGCCACCGGCGGCAAACTGTTTGCGGCTGGCACCGCCGGTGAGCGATTCGCAGTACGCAACTCTGGCGCCCATGCAGTTGTTGAGGGCGCCGGCGATCATTGCTGTGAGTATATGACCGGCGGACTGGTTACCGTGTTGGGTTCTACAGGCCCCAACTTTGGTGCCGGTATGACGGGCGGCTTCGCCTATGTGCTGGATATGGACAACACGTTTGTAGACAAATACAACCACGAGTTGGTGGAAATACAGCGTATTTCCCGTGAAGAAATGGAAGCTTATCGCAACCATCTGCGCAGCGTGATTCGTGAGCACATATCGGAAACCGGCAGTGTTTGGGCCGAGCATATTCTTGAAGATTTCGACGACTACATTGGCCGCTTCTGGCTGGTGAAACCCAAGGCTGCAAGTTTGCGCAGCTTGTTGGCAAGTACCCGTGCGCGCCCTGAATAAGCGCTGTGTTTTTAAGCTGGTTACTTGCGAGGGTTCAGGGTTGCCGAGTGGTGCAGCCCCTGTCGAAATTGAGTTGATGAGAGCGCCAACATGAAAGAAAGACTTAGTAACGATTTTCAGTTTGTAGAAGTAGGGCGGGCAGATCCGAAAAAAGTCCCTGCGAAGAAACGCAAAAAGGAGTTTGGTGAAATCTACCACCCGTTCACTGCAGATAGCGCAGCATCCCAGTCCCACCGGTGTCTGGAATGCGGCAATCCCTATTGTGAGTGGAAGTGCCCGGTTCACAACTACATTCCCAATTGGCTGAAGCTGGTTGCGGAAGGCAACATCATGAAGGCGGTTGAGTTGTGTCATCAAACTAACTCACTACCCGAGGTCTGCGGCCGTGTTTGCCCGCAAGACCGCCTGTGCGAAGGTGCTTGCACCCTCAACGACGGCTTCGGTGCCGTGACCATTGGTTCGGTTGAAAAATACATCACCGACACGGCGTTTGCTTTGGGCTGGAAGCCGGATATGTCTGCGGTCAAGTGGACGGATAAAAAGGTGGCGGTAATTGGCGCTGGCCCGGCAGGCCTTGGCTGTGCCGATGTGCTGGTTCGCCACGGTGTGAAGCCAGTGGTGTTCGATATCTACCCGGAAATCGGCGGTCTGCTCACATTTGGCATTCCCGAATTCAAACTGGAAAAGTCCGTTATGGCCCGCCGGCGCCAGGTTTTTGAAGAAATGGGTGTAGAGTTCCGCTTGTCCACCGAGGTGGGTAAGGATGTGCAGATGCAGGAACTCCTTGATGATTACGATGCCGTGTTTATGGGTATGGGTACCTATAACTACATGAAGGGCGGATTCCCGGGGGAAGACCTTCCGGGTGTTTACGATGCTTTGCCTTTCCTTGTCTCCAATGTGAATCGTCGTCTAGGTTTCGAAAGAGATGCTGCTGACTTCATTGATATGAAAGGCAAGAGGGTGGTGGTACTCGGTGGCGGTGATACCGCGATGGACTGCAACAGAACCTCCATCCGCCAACAGGCGGAGAGTGTGGCCTGTGCTTATCGTCGCGACCAGGCAAATATGCCGGGCTCACGCCGAGAGGTGTCCAACGCCAAAGAAGAGGGGGTAAAATTCCTGTTCAATCGCCAGCCCATTGCCATTGTTGGTGAGGGTCAGGTTGAAGGTGTAAAAGTAGTATCGACGCAGCTCGGTGAACCGGATGAAAACGGCCGTCGCCGCCCGGAAGTGATTCCCGGTAGCGAAGAAGTCATTCCAGCCGATGCCGTGCTCGTGGCTTTCGGCTTCCGGCCCAGCCCGGCCGACTGGTTTGCTGACCATGCAATTAACATCGACGAATCGGGCCGGGTCACCGCCCCGGAAAAGGCAGAGTTTGGTTTCCAGACCAGCAATCCCAAGATATTCGCTGGTGGCGACATGGTTCGGGGTTCTGATCTGGTGGTTACGGCAATCTGGGAAGGTCGCCAGGCAGCCGAGGGCATCATGGATTATCTTGATATTTGATTAAGGCTGTATCATGACTCCACAGGCCGGCTGACTAAGGGTAAGCCGGCCTTTTTTATTATGATAAACGGGGTATCATTGCATCCGTTCTACAAAGACCATCTGAAAGAGACAACGTTGGGATCCCTATGACCGAGTTGAAGAATGACCGCTTTCTGCGCGCCTTGATGCGCCAGCCTGTTGATCGTACCCCGGTATGGATGATGCGCCAGGCCGGACGCTATCTACCCGAGTATCGTGCTACCCGGGAGAAAGCTGGCGATTTCCTCAGCTTGTGCAAGAACACGCCGCTGGCATGTGAAGTAACACTTCAGCCCCTTGAGCGTTTTCCGTTGGACGCCGCGATTCTGTTTTCGGATATTCTCACCATTCCGGATGCTCTCGGCCTGGGGTTGTATTTTGAAACGGGTGAAGGCCCCAAGTTCAAGCACCCCATACGCTCCAAAGCAGACTTGGATGCCCTGCCAGCTATCAAGGCAGAAACCGACCTCGACTACGTAATGAATGCAGTCTCCACCATCCGTGGCGCGCTCAATGGCCGCGTTCCTTTGATTGGATTCTCCGGAAGCCCCTGGACACTGGCAACCTACATGGTTGAAGGCGGATCCTCCAAAGACTTCCGCGAAGCCAAAAAACTGATGTACAGCGAGCCTGAGGTTATGCACCGCCTGCTGGACATGCTTGCCGATATCGTAATTGATTACCTCAATGGCCAGATTAAGGCAGGCGCCCAGGCTGTTCAGATATTTGATACCTGGGGCGGACTCTTGAGCACTTGGGCCTATAAAGAGTTCTCGCTGAATTACATGCAGAAGATCGTGGATAACCTGATCCGTGAACACGATGGTCGCCGCGTTCCAGTGATTCTGTTCACCAAAAATGGTGGTCAGTGGCTGGAGTCCATCGCAGATACAGGAGCCGATGCTGTTGGGCTGGACTGGACCACGGATATCGGCGACGCCCGTGCCCGTATAGGCGACCGTGTTGCTCTGCAGGGCAACATGGACCCGACTATGCTGTACGCTTCACCGGCACGGATCCGCGAGGAAGTGGGTGACATCCTGCGTCGTTATGGTTCAGGCCCCGGGCACGTCTTCAACCTTGGGCACGGTATCACTCCTGAAGTGAAGCCCGAGAACGCCAAAGCCTTCATTGAAGCCGTTGTTGAATTGAGCCCGGAATACCACAGCTAAAAAAGAGCTGAGCCAATGGGTGACTACCGGACAATGGTGCGAAGCGTAAGCGAGATTCTTGTCTCGGTACGTCCCCTGTTGGGCGGTACGGCCGCCCTGATCGAGTTGTCTCTAATACCCGTTGCCATGACCAGCCTGGGAGAGCCAAATCTCAGCGAAAGCCGCGCACTCAATCTGAAAACTCTTTATGCAGCATCACCGGTTGGCATGGTCGGGGCAGTGGTGTCGGGGGTAATGATTGGCTCCTTCTACGCTTTGGGCGTGGTCTTCGCCCGTAGAATCGGCCTGAGCGTGGCTGAATCCGCCATGTTCATGAGCGTGGTAGTTCTGGGCGGCTTGGTCTTCCAACTATCCATTGGCGCGTTGGCAGACAGGCTTGACCGGCGACTGGTTATGTCGGTTGCGCTTATATTGGTTGGCGGCTCCTGGGCCGTATTGCTGAGCCTGCTCGCTTCAGGCGTACCCTTTGCCACTACTCGCAGCAGGACTCATGGCAGTTTCTGGCCCCTTCAGCTTCTTCGTGCTTGAGTCGGCAGTGGCATTGATCTACGCCATGTATGTACTCATGCGCGTATACAAGAAACCGGCCGCACCCGAAGAACAAAAAGAAAAAATCGTCCCCCTGCCAGATGCCGCTCCCATGGCAACAGACCTCGACCCACGATGCCAAGAGGAAAACGGAGAGGATTGTTAATCCATTCTCCTGCTTGAGCTCCGATTGCCGCTGCCATTAAAGCCTGTATGGATGCGTGACCCCGTTCCGGCTATAGTCGTATCAGACGTACCGACAATAAAAAGGAGCAATCCCTTGCCTGCCAAAGCATCCGAAAAACGGAAGTTCCACCGCATAAGCTTTGATGCCCCGTGTGAGCTCCATGCCCTTGATAGCCTGTGGACAACCGAAGTGCTGGATATCTCTCTGAAAGGCGTGTTGGTCAAACGCCCGAAAAGCTGGGATGTGCCCTTGAACCAACCTTGCGAGGTGGTTATTCATCTCGACGGGGAGAAGGTGGGGATTGTTATGGCGGTTGAGCTAAAACACATCGAGTCCCACAGGCTGGGCTTCAAATGTCAGTACATAGATTTGGAAAGCGCGACTCATCTGAGGCGTCTTGTTGAATTAAATCTGGGGGATCAGGTTCTTCTTGAGAGGGAGTTAGCTCACTTGATCGACTAGATTGATCTGGAGGTGGTGCATCTGTGTCTGCAGGCGGGGTTAGGCTTTACCGTCCAAAAATGTCGTAGGCCAGGGACGGCCGAAGACAAGCGCACATGGATGTGCTCGTAGCGGTTTTTGGACGGTAAAGCCTAACCCTGCCGTAAACTCCGAAGATCGAGATCAAAGCTCCTCAAGAGCTGTAATAGCCTCACTAAGCTTGGTCACTGGAATCACCTTCATACCCGAAATAGTCTTGCGGGGCGCATTGGCTTTGGGTACCAAGGCACGAGTAAACCCATGCTTCGCGGCCTCATTAATCCGCTCCTGACCACTGGGCACCGGCCGAATCTCCCCCGACAACCCAACCTCCCCAAAAATCACCAAATCCTGCGGCAAAGCCCGATCACGAAACGAAGACACAATGGCAGCGAGCAACGCCAAATCCGCACTGGTCTCATTCACCTTCACGCCACCCACCACGTTCACAAACACATCCTGATCCGATACATGCAAGCCGCCATGCCGGTGCAAAACAGCAAGAAGCATCGCAAGGCGATTCTGATCCAGACCAACCGCCACACGCCTCGGGTATCCACCCTGAGCCATATCAACCAACGCCTGAATCTCCACCAGCATCGGCCGCGTGCCTTCCCAAACCACCATAACCACACTGCCGGGGGCGGCCTCTTCACCACGGTTCAGGAAAATCGCACTGGGGTTTTTAACTTCCTTCAGGCCCTGCTCAAGCATGGCAAACACGCCCAGCTCATTCACGGCGCCAAAACGATTCTTGATGCCTCGCAGCGTCCGGTAACGGCTGTCACTGGAACCTTCCAGCAGGATAGAGCAGTCAATCATATGCTCCAGAACCTTGGGTCCAGCCAGGCTGCCATCCTTGGTAACATGACCCACAAGGAACAGAATCGTGCCCGTTTGCTTGGCAAAACGGGTCAGAAATGCAGCGCTTTCACGAACCTGGGAAACAGAGCCGGGAGCAGATTCAATATCTGCAACATGCATCACCTGAATACTGTCCACCACCAGAATTCGTGGTTTCTCAGCTTCAGCCACCTGAATCAGTCGCTCGACACTGGTCTCAGAGAGCATTTTCAAATCTTTGGTGGGCAAACCAAGGCGCTTGGCGCGCATGGCTACTTGCTGCAGTGACTCTTCACCAGTTACGTATAATGCGGGAACGCTGGCGGCCAGATGACACACTGCCTGAAGCAGCAAGGTGCTCTTGCCGGCGCCAGGGTGACCGCCCATTAGCACAGCAGAGCCTTCTACAAGCCCGCCGCCTAAAACCCGGTCGAACTCCTGCATGCCAGTACTGATGCGTTCCTGCTCGGCAAGGCTAACGTCATCCAGGCTCTGGACGGCCGACAGGCTGCCGGCGAAACCTTCAAAGCGAACCCCGCGAGCGCCTTTGGCATTACTGCTAACGCCACGAACTTCACTGACAGTGTTCCAGGTTTGGCAGGACGTACACTGACCCTGCCATTTGGAATAGTCTGCACCGCACTCGGTACAGACATAAGCGGTTTTGGCTTTTGCCATCAGGCCAGCTTCTTGTACTTCATGCGCTGGGGCACCATGGCGGAATCCCCTTTACGCTTCTTGTGGTCTTCGTCGTATTCGGCGAAGTTACCCTCGAAGTACACCACCTCACCATCATCCTCAAACGCCAGAATGTGCGTGGCTACACGGTCAAGGAACCAGCGGTCGTGAGAAATAACCATGGCTGAGCCAGGGAAACTCAGCAGGGCTTCTTCCAGGGCACGCAGGGTTTCTACATCCAGGTCGTTGGTAGGTTCGTCCAGCAGCAATACGTTGCCGCCTTCCTTCAGCAGCTTGGCCAGGTGCAAGCGGTTACGCTCACCACCCGACAAATCGCCCACGCGCTTCTGCTGATCCGAGCCCTTGAAGTTAAAGCGGCCGGCATAGGCTCTCGAAGGGGTTTCATAGTTGCCTACTTTAATCATGTCCTGCCCGTCACTGAGCAGCTCCCACACGGTTTTCGAGCCATCCAGATCGCGGCTTTGGTCTACATAGGCCAGCTTTACCGTTTCGCCCACGGTAATACTGCCCGAGGTCGGCTCGTCCTGGCCGGCGATCATGCGGAACAGGGTGGATTTACCCGCACCGTTACCACCGATAATGCCCACAATAGCGCCTGGCGGCACAGTGAAGGACACATCTTCGTAGAGCAAGCGGTCACCAAAGGCTTTGCTGATACCTTCCACTTCGATGACCTTATCGCCCAAGCGGGGGCCGGGTGGAATGTAGATTTCGTTGGTTTCGTTACGCTTCTGGAACTCCTGAGAGCTCATTTCCTCGAAGCGGGCAAGGCGGGCCTTGCTCTTGGACTGGCGGCCTTTTGCGTTGCTGCGCACCCATTCCAGTTCCTGCTTCATGGCTTTCTGATGTGAGGCTTCCTGTTTGGCTTCAGTGCTCAAACGCTGCTGCTTGTTCTCAAGCCACTGGCTGTAGTTGCCTTCAAACGGGATGCCCTGGCCCCGGTCGAGTTCCAGAATCCAGCCAGCTACGTTATCAAGGAAGTAGCGGTCGTGAGTGATGGCAACCACAGTGCCTTCATAGTCGTGCAGGAAGCGCTCCAGCCAGGCTACGGACTCTGCGTCCAGGTGGTTGGTGGGCTCGTCGAGCAGCAGCATGTCCGGGCCGGAGAGGAGCAAGCGGCATAGAGCCACACGGCGGCGTTCACCACCCGAAAGGTTCTTTACCGGCTGGTCCCAGGCGGGTAGGCGCAGGGCGTCTGCCGCAACTTCCATTTTGCGTTCTATGTCATGGCCGTCGGTGGCCTGAATCAGCGCTTCCAGTTGGCCCTGCTTCTTGGCCAGAGCGTCGAAATCCGCATCCGGCTCAGCATAGGCTGCATAAACCTTGTCCAGTTCGGCAAGTGCGTCATGAACTTCAGAAACTGCCTCGTCGACAATCTCTTTCACGGTTTTGGTATCGTCCAGTTCCGGCTCCTGAGGCAGGTAGCCCACCTTGATGCCGGGCTGGGGGCGGGCTTCACCGATGTAATCCTGGTCCACACCCGCCATAATGCGTAGGAGGGTGGATTTACCAGAACCGTTCAGGCCGAGTACGCCAATCTTGGCGCCCGGGAAGAAGCTCAGGGAAATATCCTTGAGGATTTCGCGCTTGGGCGGAACCACCTTGCCAACGCGATTCATGCTGTAAACGTACTGAGCCATAAAGGCATTACCCTCTTTTCAAACAGGATGTGGCAGGTTTCGGAGGCGCTTTTCGCTGTTTTTCGCTATAGCTCCATGGAACCTTGTAAACAGGAATAAATAGTTGGGTTTGTAAGGTATCGAAACAAGGGGGCTATAGCAATTTCAGGAAAACCGCCGATATATGCATGACGGTATCTGCGCACAGCATAAAGGATGATTTCCAACCCGGTAATGGGCTAGAATAGCGGCCCGAATTTTAAGGGATTCCGGAGGCATTCCCAAGACCCTCCGGGCCAGTCAAGCACACAGGGGCAGCGCACCGATGTTTAATCGTGATATGAAGATCGCCGGTTTCGACGACGAACTCTGGAACGCCATGCAGGCGGAAAGCAAGCGTCAGGAGGCTCATATTGAGCTGATTGCATCAGAGAACTACACCAGCCCCAGGGTTATGGAAGCACAGGGTAGTGATCTGACCAACAAATACGCCGAGGGTTATCCCGGCAAGCGCTACTACGGTGGCTGCGAGTTTGTTGATATTGCTGAGCAGTTGGCGATCGATCGCGCCAAGGAACTGTTCGGCGCCGCTTATGCCAACGTGCAGCCACATTCTGGTTCCCAAGCCAACTCTGCCGTTTTCATGGCGCTGGTTGAACCGGGTGATACGGTTCTGGGTATGAGTCTTGCGCATGGCGGCCATCTTACCCACGGCGCCAGCGTTAACTTTTCCGGCAAGATCTACAATGCTGTGCAGTATGGTATCAACACAGATACTGGCTTGATTGATTACGACGAGCTGGAAGCTATGGCCGTTGAGCACAAGCCGAAGATGATCATTGCCGGCTTCTCCGCCTATTCGCAGGAACTGGATTTCGCCCGCTTCCGCGCCATTGCCGACAAGGTTGGTGCTTACCTGTTCGTGGATATGGCCCATGTGGCCGGTCTGGTTGCGGCGGGCGTGTATCCCGATCCGATGCCCCACGCACACGTGGTAACTACCACAACTCACAAAACTTTGCGTGGACCCCGTGGCGGCCTGATTCTGGCCTGCGACGACGAAGCTCTGCACAAGAAGCTGAACTCGGCTGTTTTCCCGGGCGGCCAGGGTGGCCCTCTGATGCATGTAATTGCCGCCAAGGCGATCTGCTTCAAAGAAGCCATGAGCGAAGAGTTCAAAACCTACCAGAAGCAAGTAGTGAAGAACGCTTCCGCCATGGCACAGGTGTTCGTAGATCGCGGCTACGATGTGGTTTCCGGCGGTACCATGAACCATCTGTTCCTGGTGAGCCTGATCAAGCAGGACATCACCGGTAAAGATGCAGACGCCGCCCTGGGTCGTGCGCACATTACCGTCAACAAGAACGCGGTTCCCAACGATCCACGCTCGCCGTTTGTGACCTCTGGCCTGCGCATGGGTACGCCCGCGATCACTACCCGTGGTTTTGGTGTGGCGGAATGCCGTGAGCTTGCAGGATGGATCTGCGATATCCTTGATAATCTGGAAGACGAAGCTGTTAGCAGCCGTGTTCGTGGACAGGTTGAAGCCCTGTGCGCGCGCTTCCCGGTATACAGCTAAACGTCTGGTAAGACCTGCCGGGTAGGGTGCGTAAACATCGCACCTCCCGGTTCCCTCTCCGGAGTACCGTTATGCATTGTCCTTTCTGTGGTGAAGCAGATACCAAAGTTATTGACTCGCGTCTTGTGACCGAGGGTGATCAGGTGCGCCGCCGCAGAGAGTGTCTTTCCTGCCATGAGCGCTTCACCACGTTTGAGTCCGCCGAGTTGGTCATGCCACGGGTGGTCAAGCAGGATGGTATTCGTCAGCCTTTCGATGAAGAAAAGCTGCGCTCCGGAATAATGAAAGCGTTGGAAAAACGCCCGGTGAGCATTGAGCAAATTGATGCTGCACTGAATCGCATTCGCTATCGCCTGAGAGCGACCGGCGAGCGTGAGGTGAAGTCCATGCAGTTGGGTGAGGAAGTGATGACAGAGCTGCGTCAACTCGACAAAGTGGCATACGTAAGGTTTGCCTCTGTTTATCGCAGCTTCCAGGATATCAACGAATTTAAAGAAGAAATCGAGCGGCTTTCGGCAACTAACGGCGAAACTGCGGTTGATGTTGCAAAAGTCCTGGTGGGCAAGCAGCCCCCGGAAAGAAAGAAATGACGGAGCTTCGGGACCGGTCCATGATGGCCCGAGCCGTGCAGCTTGCGTGGCGGGGCCGCTATTCAACGCACCCCAACCCTCGGGTTGGCTGCGTGATAGCCCGTGGCGACAGGATTTTGGGCGAGAGCTGGCATGAACGGGACGGCGAAGCCCATGCGGAAACACGGGCATTGAGCCAGGCTGGCACGGATGCCCGTGGCGCTACAGCCTATGTCACTCTGGAGCCATGCAGTCATTTTGGGCGCACACCGCCCTGCGCCCGAGCGCTGATTGATGCGGGCATATCCCGTGTGTTTGCGGCCACGCAAGATCCGAATCCGTCGGTCTCCGGAAGGGGGCTCGACATGCTCCGCGAAGCCGGTATCAGGGTTCATGTAGGGCTGCTGGCAGAAGAAGCGGCGCGCCTGAATCGTGGCTTTATGAAGCGCATGAATACGGGGCGCCCTTGGGTCAGGCTTAAAATGGCTTCCAGCCTCGATGGCCGCACCGCCATGGCGTCCGGAGAGAGTCAATGGATTACCGGTAGCGAAGCCCGTCGTGATGTACAGCGGCTCCGTGCCGAGAGCGATGCAATTCTAACCGGTGTTGGTACCGTGCTCGCGGACGACCCTTCTTTGACCGTTCGCCGTGAAGAACTCGGGGATATTGGCGCTGCTACCGAGCCCTCGCGGCAACCATTGCGTGTGATTGCAGACAGGGACGCCAGAACGCCTCCCTCCGCAACCATTTTGCGGGGCGGAAAAGTTCAGGTTTTTTGCGCATCTTCGACGCTGACAACCGCACCGGCGCAGGATCTTGCCGCACTGGGAATTCGCCTGAAGGGCGTCGCATGGAAGGATAATGGTATTGATGTCTCCGAGCTTTTGGATTCGCTGGGGGAAATGGGTATTAATGAATTGCTGGTTGAAGCCGGGCCAACGTTGGCAGGCACATTTATCAACGAACAGTTGGTAGATGAACTCTGGTTGTACCAGGCGCCAGTTTTTCTGGGAAGCAACGGTCGACCGACGGCTCATCTTCCACTGGAGACGATGGCAGACAAAATCGAATGGACCGTACAAGACCGGCGACAGGTTGGAGACGACCAGCGTCTGATCCTGGTTCGCCGCTAAGCGATTAAATTCACAGTGCACACCAGGGCTGCTTCTGACAAGTGGCAACGGGCGCATTGAAAGGGTGCAAAACAGTATGGCACTGAACAGCGTTGAAGAAATCATAGAAGACATCCGCCAGGGCAAGATGGTTATCCTGATGGACGATGAAGATCGGGAAAACGAAGGTGATCTGGTGATGGCAGCCGAACACTGTACCGCCGAAGACATCAACTTCATGGCACGTTTTGGTCGCGGTCTTATCTGCATGCCTATGACACGGGATCGTTGTGAGCAGCTGGGCTTGCCATTGATGGTTCAGCAGAATGCGTCAGGTTTCGGCACCAAGTTTACCTTGTCTATTGAAGCGGCCACCGGCGTAACCACCGGTATTTCAGCGGCGGACCGTGCACGTACGGTTCAAGCGGCAGTGGCTCGCAATGCCAAGGCGTCAGATCTGGTTCAGCCCGGGCATATCTTTCCGCTGATGTCTGATCCTGGCGGAGTGCTTAGTCGCGCAGGTCACACGGAAGCCTCCTGTGATCTGGCCGCCCTTGCAGGTAGTGAGCCCGCAGGTGTCATTTGTGAAATCATGAACGATGATGGCTCCATGGCGCGTCGGGAAGACCTTGAACGTTTTGCCGAAGAGCATAACCTCAAGATTGGCACCATTGCTGACCTGATTCACTACCGCACGACGCACGAGCGCACGGTCGAGTGCATTGAAGAGAACTTGCTCGATACCGAGTACGGTGTGTTCAAGCTGCGCACTTACCGGGATATTATTCAGGGCTCCACGCACTTGGCTATGATTTACGGAGAGATTCCGGCAGATGAGCCTGTGCACGTACGAGTTCATATTACCGACACGCTCAGGGATTTGCTGGGTGCGCGCCGCAAGGATTCCCGCAGCTGGCCGTTGCACCATGCGCTTGAGAAAGTGGCCGCTGAAGGCAGCGGCGTTGTAGTCCTGCTCAACAGTGCAGAGGACAGCTACAACCTTGAAGACCGAATCCAGGAATTCTTTGACCAGGGGCAAGGCCCCGCTGGCAAGGGCAGCTCCGGTGTGTATTTCACCGTGGGTACAGGCTCTCAGATTCTGCGGGATCTGGGTGTAAGCAAAATGCGCTTGCTTAGCCCGCCCGTAAAATACTCGGCGATTTCTGGATTTGATCTGGAAGTGGTTGAGTACATACCCTACACCCCGGAATGATAAACCTGGTTGCAGCATAGTGGCTGCAACCCGAGAAGGAGCCACCAATGGCGGATATCAAAGTAATTGAAGGTGATTTTACCCAGTGCACTGGGCGTTATGCGCTGGTGGTTGGTCGTTTTAACAGTTTTGTTGTGGAAAGCCTGGTAGAGGGTGCTATCGACACCTTGCGCCGCCACGGCATTCCCGACAGCGACATCACCATTGTGCGGGTGCCAGGTGCCTATGAAATGCCACTGGCCGTCAAGCGTGTGGCAGAAACTGGTGGCTACAGTGCCATTATTGCACTGGGCGCCGTTATACGTGGCGGTACGCCGCACTTTGAGTATGTGGCTGGTGAAGCGTCCAGTGGCATTGGGGCAGTGAGTCTTGAAACAGACGTGCCGGTTACCTTTGGTGTGCTGACTGTAGATTCAATCGAGCAGGCCATTGAGCGTTCCGGTACCAAGGCTGGTAACAAGGGCGCCGAGGCGGCTATCACAGCGCTGGAAATGGTTAGCCTGTTCAACAAGCTGGGTGAGTAATGAGCGATATTGACAGTACGACACCCCGCCCGGCGCCGTCAGGCCAGCCAAAAGCTGGCGATCGTCGCCGTGCCCGGATTCTGGCAATGCAGGGGCTTTACCAGCGCCACTTTACCAAGAGTCCGATTACGGATATTGAAGCGGAGTTCATGGTCGATAACGACATGACCAAGGTTGATTCCTTGTATTTCCGTGATGTTCTGCGAGGCGTTCACCGTGAACAGGCCGAGTTGGACAAGCTGATTGAACCGTTCCTTGATCGCCCGCTACTTGAGGTGGATCCTGTGGAGCTTGCCATTGTGCGGGTGGGTGCCTATGAGCTTCGCCACAGGGTTGATGTGCCCTACAAGGTCGTTATCAATGAGGGTATCGAGCTGGCGAAGCGATTCGGGGGCACGGAAGGGCACAAGTTTGTTAACAGTGTGCTTGATAAGCTGGGCCGTCGTTTGCGTCTTGCCGAGACCCGCTCACGCTAACCGATGGGTGAATTTGAGCTGATCCGGCAGTATTTCATGCCGTTAGCGCGTCTGCACGGTTCTCGCTCTGTTCTGCTGGGGCCGGGCGACGACTGTGCAATTCAAAGTATTCCTCCCGGCTCTGATCTGGTTTTTTCTATCGACACCTTGGTTGAAGGTGTGCACTTTCCCATTGGCTATCGCCCGGATTTTCTTGGTTGGAGGGCGCTTGCAGTTGCTACGAGTGACCTGGCCGCCATGGGTGCCGAGCCTGCCTGCTTTACCCTTGCACTGACACTCCCTGAAGTCGACGAACCCTGGTTGCGGGGCTTCGCCCGCGGGCTCGGTCGTGCGGCCGAATCCTTCGGTTTGGTGCTTGCCGGAGGGGATACAACTCGCGGCCCACTCGCATTGAGCCTGCAAGTACATGGTTTGGTGGAGCAGGGGCTGGCCATCCGGCGTGCCGGAGCCAGTGTTGGCGACCTGGTTGTAGTGTCTGGCACACTGGGCGATGCAGGGGCAGCCCTGGATTATCTTGATGCCCTCAGTCCTTCGGAAGACGAACAGTGCGTGTTGGAGCAATACCATCATCCGCAACCGAGGCTGAAATTAGGCATAGCCCTGAGAGGTCTCGCTACGGCTGCCATTGATGTCTCTGATGGGTTGCTTGCGGATCTCAATCATATTCTCGAATCGTCCGGTGTAGGCGCAAATATAGTGCGGGCCCAGGTGCCAGTGTCGCTGGCGCTTGCTCGCCTGAAGGGCGACGCAGCCGTGGATTATGCGCTGAACTCCGGCGATGATTACGAGCTATGCGCGACCATCCCGGAGGCAACTTGGGCAACTGCGCCTGAGGCGCTGAAGCAGCATTTCACGGTAGTTGGTGCGATTGAGCCTGCCCCAGGCTTGCGCCTCGACGGTATTGATGTAGCTTCGGGCTCAGAAGCGACAGGTTTTGACCATTTCAGGAGAAGAGCATGAACCAGGAAGATCAGTGGCCGGATCCAGATATACCGCAGGCTATTTTGCCGCCGGGTTTTCTGAAAGATCCCGTGCACCTTTTAGCTTTCGGCTTTGGCAGCGGTGCAGCCCCAAGGGCGCCGGGAACCTGGGGAAGCCTCGCCGCCATTCCACTGTGGTACTGCTTTGCATGGATGTCACCGGCTGCTTACTGGCTTGTTGTTGCACTGGCATTTGTGGCCGGTATCTGGATATGTGGCAAAACTGCTGCGGATCTGAAAGTGCACGACCATGGCGGTATCGTGTGGGATGAGTTTGTAGGGATGTGGATAGCTCTGGGGCTGTTTCCGGAGCACGTTTACGGTGTATTACTGGCGTTTCTGGTTTTCAGGTTGTTCGATGTTTTGAAACCGTGGCCAATCAACTGGCTGGATGAACGGTTGCCAGGAGGGTTGGGTATCATGGTGGACGATGTCGTCGCTGCAGTCATGGCACTTCTTTGCCTGCTCGCAATCGACACCTGGCTGATGCCATTCATCCAATAGAAGAGGCATTTGGGCCCGGCTTGGGTGGCAGGCCCGCAACAGACCCTAATGCACCTGCGACTCTTCCGGAAGCAGCTTGACCACATGAAGAAAGCGCTTCAGCCCGATTTCAGCGCGCTCCCTTGATGCGAAGGGGCCGCTGTCAAAGCCCTCCCTGGTCGTGAAGTACCATTTATTTCCGACGCAAAAGTACCGACTGCTGCGAAAGGGGATGTGCCTGTCTTCTCCTGATCTGACCTGGGTGTTCATGGCCGGCTCCGGTGCCTGACTTCTGATTTTGTGTGTCGGGCGCAGTGTGATTGATGATGTTCTGTTTAAAATTAAACCAATTTGGGGCAAATTCAACAATTATTAACAATTAAATTGAAGTTGCCATGGCCGGTCTGCCTGCTGCGCATGTTTGCGCATTTGGTTGCGCTTGGTAGTCTTGATGTTCAAAATGCGCCATAGCAGGTCGCACCCTCGCACCGGGCTTCCTCTTACCCTCAAGGAGATAACATGAGTATGGTTCACATTTTACGTGTTGCAAGGTTGGAGATGCGCTGTCTGAACCGGTGGTCGCAGATGTGCCGGTTTGTGTTTGCATCGTTGTTGCTGACAACTCTGGTTGGTTGCTCAATGGCAGTAACCAAGCTCGAAACCTGGGAGGGTGAGCCCGCAGGTGCAGAGAATGCAGCAGTCTTGAAGGCGCCGGGTGTTATTCACGTTAGCCAGGTTAACGGGCGCGAGATGAAGAGTTATTTGATGGACGACCTGGCATTGGATTATGCACTGCTGCCGGGTGAAAACGAGGTAGTGTTCACCTACAAAACCATTTGGGCCAAATCCGGTGTTGTGGATAACGGTGAGTCAAAGGTCCACGTGATTGAAAGCAAGCCGCAAGTCGTGCGCTTTGAAGCAAGCCCTGATGCCATATACCAGTTTGAGTTCTCCAAGCCGGAATCCCGCAAGCAGGCCGAAAAAGAGATGCCTGAGTTTTCCGCAGCGATTGTAGGTGCTGAAGGCGCAGCGCTTGCTTACTCCACAAACTGGTCACCCGCCGATAGCCCCCGCGCAGATCGGGCTCCAATGCTTTCAGATGGGAATGCTGTCGCTGATGATGGCGTGGATGCACTTAGCCGTCTCAAGTCGGTCTGGGAAACCGCGAGCGATGAAGACAAAAAGGCATTTCTGCGCTGGGCCTTTGAGTAAGAACCCAGCGTTAATATTGCTCGCTATCGCCTGAAGCGCGCGGTCAGTTTCTGCAGCGCGCCTTCAAGCAGATTCATGGCATCGTCTGCCAGTGTCTGGCTCCGGGATTCTTCGAGCGGGGTGTACATTTCCTCGGGGGCAAGCTTGTTGGCGGCGATTTCTATGGCGTCAAGGCTGTCACAGACATGACTTCGGAGAGACTCTCCATGAGCGACTACATCCGGGCAGATGGTGAAGTTGAGGGTGAGGCTACCTTGATAGCTTACGGCCACAATAACCAGCCCCAAACTGTCGAACAGTGGAGCGGCATTGTACTGTTGAACCAGTCTCGCACCTTGTAAGTAAAGGGGAACCTGTGGCCCGGGCACATTGGTAATGGGCAGGTTGAATACCGGTTGGTAGCGCTGAGCAATCTGTAGTTCCGAATACAGTCGTGCTGACAACGCCAGCATCGTTGAGGGCAATAATTCAGTAAGTCGATCTGCAGCAATGGCCTCCCGGTATGGCTCGGAGGCGACAGCGTTCCAGTGAATCCGGCGAATACGTTGGGCCGGGTTACGCTCATCGGTTGCCAGATCCAGAAGCATGGCAGACATTTGGCTGCCGGTGGCTTTGTTCAATGTACTTGAACGCACGGAGATGGGCGTCATGGCAATCAACGACTCACTAGTGCTTGCACCCTGATCATCCAGGTATCGACGCAGGGTTTCTGCACAAAGCCCCAGCACCACATCATTAAGTGTTACATCCACCAGGGATGCCTTGATTGCTTTCAGGCGAGATAAGTCTACCTTCGCTGAGATTATCTGGCGATTGGCTGTGATCTGGCGGTTGAATGGGCTGTGGGGAGCTGAAAACAGCGGGAATGGCAAAGGTATTTTCCGCAGTTGCTTCTGGATCAGGCCGCGCACTGTTGCCTCTGCCGCACCAACGGCGAGAGACGTCGCGCGCCAGGGGGTTCGCAGCATGTTGACGCCTGCCTGTATAACAACACGCTCTTCTGAAGGTTTCGGCCGTGGTTGCCAGGGGCGTGGCGTACGGATGGGTTGTGGCTCAGGAGTGTATTCCATCAGTTTGCCCATGATTTCAGCCCCGCTGAAGGCATCGATGGCTGCATGGTGCAGTTTTACAATGAGAGCGAAGCCGGCCTTGCCTTCTTTATCGTCACCCAAGCGGAAACCGTCCACGAAGGTAATGTGCCAGAGTGGGCGATCACGCTTCAGAGGATCTTCGAGTATCCTGGATGCAAGAGTCATCAGATGTGATTCACGGCTGTTTTCGCCGAGGCTGACATAGGCCAGGTGTCGCTCAATACTGAAATCCGGATCATCTATCCAGTAGGGCCGACCCATGCGCAACGGGATTTCTTTTAGTAGCTGGCGGAACACCGGGACGACGTGAAGGCGGCTCCGTAGATAGGCAATAAAGGTGCTGAACGCCAGGGGTGTTTCCCGTTCGCTGGCGTCAAACACGTAAATGCTGCCGATGTGCATCGGTGCATTGGCTGATTCCAGGTACAGGAAGGAGGCATCCAGTTCCGATAGCTGCCGCATCAATGAGCTCCGTTCGTTAGTGTGGTTCGCTGCAGTATAAATGAACTGTCTGTTGATGCCGTTGACTCATTTGCCTGCCAGAGTTCTGCTGCGGAGCCATTTCGCCCCATGCCTTGCGCGTACGCTCAGGTGGTGAGCCAGTCTGTTATTGCCGGATCGTCGATCAGTCGGTCCCAAAACCACATCAGGGCCTTACCCTTGTCCTCCGCGTGCCTGGCGGCCTGGAGCGAAACGGATTGTCTCGCCTCTCTCACCTGCTTTTCGATGAGTTCGCCGTTGGCAACCAAGGTGTTCACTCGGGTTCTGGGCAGCCAGCCCACGGCGAGGCCTGCTTTCTGCAAGGCGATTTTGTGGTCCATGTTGGTGCCGGTCAAGGTGCGCTGTCGGTGGAAGATGCCTGCGTGGCCAACGGGAAGAGATCGAGACGAGTCAGCGGCAACGGCAGCGGGAAAACGTAAGATATCTTCCTCGCTCAGAGGTTCTTCCGCGTTCGCCAGAGGATGGCCGGGTGAGACGACGAAAATGAAATCCATTACTCCAAGGTTTTGACACGTAAAGTTTCCGGCAGGTTTGCTGATGTCATCGGCTCCTACAACGAGGTCTACCCTGCGGCTTTGGAGTGCATCCCAGGTGCCTGCAAAGACTTCTTCCACAATCTGGACATCGACTGGCACGCCCAAGGCGCTGAAGTCTCTTATAGCTGGGAATAGGCACTCCGCTGGCAGCAATGAGTTGAATCCGATCCGCAGCCTGGTTTCCCAGCCTTGCGCGACCTGCCGGGTTGAGTGCGCAAGGTTCTCAGCGGCATCAAGCAGAATGCGGCCTTCCTCGAGTAGATAAAGGCCTGCAGGCGTGAGCACGGCGCGATGACCACTTCTGTCGAACAGGGTGACGTTCAGGTCTTCCTCGAGCTTTTGCACCGTGTAGCTGATCGCCGATGGCACCCGGAATAGTTCGCCGGCAGCACCGGCGAAGCTGCCTTTGCGGCTGATGGCATCGAGGACTCTCAGGGCGTCTATAGTAATGGCTGTGTGCATGTTCGAATTATCTGAAGTTGTTGGCCAGAATTGGTTGCTTGTGAGGTTAGCAGGCTAGCCGCTATTCTTCTCTGCATATGTTGGCACATAAATTCAGTTTTTTTGAGGGGTATTCATTATGGGTCTTCTTGTTGACGGAAAATGGCAGGACAAGTGGTACGACACCAGTAAAACCGGTGGAAAATTCGAGCGCGAAGCAGCGCGGTTCCGGAACTGGGTAACGGCAGATGGTTCGCCGGGGCCTGACGGTGAAGGTGGTTTCAAAGCCGAGTCCGGGCGCTATCATTTGTATGTGTCTTTGGCTTGCCCCTGGGCCCATCGCACGCTGATTTTCCGGAAGCTGAAAGGTCTTGAAAAGCACATTTCCGTGTCAGTTGTGCACCCGGATATGGTCGAGAACGGCTGGGAATTCCGACCTGGCGATAGTGCGCACAAGGATGATCTGCATGATTTCCGCTTTATGCATCAGGTGTATACCAAAGCAGCGCCGGATTATTCGGGACGGGTCACGGTTCCTGCGTTGTGGGATAAGCACCAGAACACCATCGCCAGCAACGAGTCGGCGGAGATTATCCGTATGTTCAACTCGGTGTTTGACGGGCTGGAAGGTGTGAACGCTGATCTGGACTTTTATCCGGAAGCGCTGCGGGCAGACATTGATACGGTGAACGAGCGGATTTACAACACGGTTAATAATGGTGTGTACAAGGCAGGGTTTGCAACGGCTCAGGATGAGTATGAAAAAGCTTATGCCGAGCTGTTCGAGTCTCTGGTCTGGCTGGAAGCGAAGCTGTCGAAGCAGCGGTATCTGACGGGGAATACGATAACAGAAGCGGACTGGCGCCTGTTCACAACCCTGGTTCGGTTTGATGCGGTCTATTACAGCCACTTCAAGTGTAATCGTCAGCGCATCAGCGATTTTCCGGCGCTTTCAGGTTATCTGAGGGAGTTGTACCAGGTGCAAGGTGTGGCCGGTACCGTGGATATTCGCCAGATCAAGCAGCACTACTATGTGAGCCAACGCACTATCAATCCCACGCAGGTTGTGCCGGTGGGGCCGCAGCTGGATTTCACGGCACCCCACGGTCGCGACGGTCTATAAGTGCCCTTTAACTGACTCGCGCCACAGCAACCTGAGCCAATAACTCCAGGGCGGCTTTGTGGGGTGAGTCAGGAAGAACAACCAGGGTGTCAGAAGCTTTTGTGGCTTCGGCCCTGGCTCTCTCCATGGTGTACTCCAGTGCGCCGGATCTTTCTACCAGTTCGAGAACCTTTGGCAAATCATCCAGCCCACCTTTGCGGATGGCCTGGCGTATGAGCTGGCGGTCTGCTTCGCTGCTGTTCGCCATTGCGTGAATCAGTGGCAGGGTGGTTTTACCTTCCGCCAGGTCATCGCCCACATTTTTGCCCATGGTTTCGGCGTCACCGCGATAATCCAGAACATCGTCCACTAGCTGGAAGGCCAGCCCCAGGTGTTTGCCGTAGTGTTTCAGCGCCTGCTCCTGAGCCTCGCCCGCATTGGCGAGTATGGCGCCGGAGTGTGATGCTGCTTCGAACAGCATGGCGGTTTTGTTGTGAATCACAGTCATGTACTGATCTTCGGTGAGATCCGGGTTTTTCACGTTCATCAGCTGCATGACTTCGCCTTGGGCGATCACGGCTGTGGCGTGCGACAGAATCTCCATAATAGGCAGGCTCTTCAGCTCGACCATCATCTCGAATGCGCGGGCGTAGAGGAAATCACCTACTAATACACTGGGGGCGTTTCCCCAGTTGGCATTTGCTGTGCTGCGGCCCCGGCGCATATCCGATGTATCCACAACATCGTCGTGCAGCAGGGTGGCGGTGTGCAGGAATTCAATCACCACAGCCAGCTTCAAGTGTTCGTCTTTACTGTAACCAGCAGCTCGGCTGGAAAGTAAAACCAGTAAGGGTCTCAACCGCTTACCGCCGCTTTCAATGATGTGCTGGGCTATTTTTTCTACCAGGGGGACATCGGAGGAAAGCCGCTGGATGATCAGGTCATTAACGCGGCTGAAGTCGTCTGCCACGGTGTCGTAAATGCGCTGGGCTGTCATGCGGCTTGTGGATCCCTTGCTGATGTCGTGGTTAGATAGCTGTCTAGTGTACTGTTAATACAGGCAGGTTGCGGCAATGCTAGGTATTGCGGCGGTTAGTGTCAACTTGGCTTGTATTGCTGGCTGCCTTTTCGTACAATCACGCGCCCAACTCATCCCAACCTGCGCTCCCTGCTATAGGGTTGCCGAAGCGCTTCCCTTAGAACCAGGTGGATAAGAGCAGGGATGGGTCAATCGCGGAGTAAAGTTAATGTACGCAGTTATTGTTAGCGGTGGTAAACAGCACCGTGTTAAAGAAGGCGAAACGCTGAAGCTGGAAAAGCTGGAAGTGGAAACAGGCGGCAACATCGAGTTTGACCGCGTTCTGCTGATCGCTGATGGCGACAACTTCAAAGTTGGCGCGCCGGTAGTTGATGGTGCCAAAGTGACTGCGGAAGTGGTTAGCCACGGTCGTCACGACAAGATTAACATCATCAAATTCCGTCGTCGTAAGCACTCAATGAAGCGTCAGGGCCACCGTCAGTGGTTCACTGAAGTCAAGATCACGGGTATCCAGGGCTAAGGTCTGGAAAACACCCCTTAATCAGGAGGCTTGTCATGGCTCACAAAAAAGCAGCAGGTAGTACCCGTAACGGTCGCGATTCCGAGTCGAAACGACTTGGTGTCAAGCGCTACGGCGGCGAATCAGTATCTGCAGGCAGCATTATCGTTCGTCAGCGCGGAACCCGTTTCCACGCCGGCACCAATGTTGGCCTGGGCAAAGACCACACGCTGTTTGCGAAAGCAGACGGCCAGGTTGTGTTCGAAGTGAAAGGTCCACAGAACCGCAAGTTCGTAAGTATCGTTCCAGCTGCTGCCTAAGCAGCGGCGATCCGGTTCTGTTGAGCCCCGCGTCTTCCTTGAGGCTGCGGGGCTTTTTAGTTTATGCGCCATGCGCAAAGGGTTGATTCATGAAATTCGTAGACGAAGCCACAATCATCGTTGAAGCCGGTAACGGCGGGAATGGCTGCCTCAGTTTCCGGCGTGAAAAGTACGTTCCCAAGGGCGGCCCTGATGGGGGCGATGGCGGGGATGGTGGCTCCGTGTATCTTGAGGCGAGCGATTCGCTTAACACGCTGGTTGATTATCAGTTTCAGCGCAAGCACAAAGCGCCAGGCGGTGAGCAGGGTTCGGGGCGTAATTGCACCGGAACCAAGGGTGAGGATCTCATACTGCCTGTACCTGTTGGCACCACAGTGGTTGATGTGGATACCCACGAGGTGCTTGGCGACCTGACTCGCGTAGGTCAGCGCTTGAAGGTGGCTCAGGGTGGTTTTCATGGCCTCGGCAACACTCGGTTCAAGTCATCCATAAACCGTGCGCCCCGCCAAACCTCAAAAGGTTCTGAAGGCGAGCTCAGGAACCTGCGGCTGGAGCTGAAAGTTTTGGCCGATGTGGGTCTTCTAGGGTTGCCCAATGCGGGTAAGTCGACGTTTATACGGTCGGTATCTGCTGCAACGCCCAAGGTGGCAGATTATCCGTTTACCACCCTGGTGCCGAATCTGGGCGTAGTGAGTGTGCAGGCGCATCAGAGTTTTGTTATTGCCGATATCCCCGGTTTGATTGAGGGTGCTGCTGAAGGCGCGGGCCTCGGCGTGCGCTTTTTGAGACACCTGGTGCGCACTCGATTGTTGTTGCACTTGGTGGATGTGGCGCCTTACGACGGTTCATCGCCGGCACATGCGGTAAACGTGATTGCCCACGAACTTGAGAAGTTCAGTGAAACCCTGGCGAGCCGGGATCGCTGGCTGGTGTTGAACAAGGTCGATATGGTGCCGGAAGAAGATCGGGAGGCTCATTGTCAGGCGATCGTTGATGAGCTTGGCTGGCAGGGGCCGGTGTTCCGTATTTCAGCGTTAAGTGGTGAGGGTACCAAGCCGCTGACTCAGGCAGTTATGCGCTGGATTGAAGAGCGTGCTGAGGAAGAGGCAGAGAATCCTGAGGTTGCTGAGCAGGAAGCTGCAAGGCGCCGGAGGATGGATGAAGAGGCCCGGGCCGGCGTAGAGGAAGAGCGGCGTGCGCGTCGCGCGGCCCGCGAGGCGGCCGATGATGATGACTTTGACGATGATGATTACGACGTTGAAGTGGTGTATGTGAAGGATTAGATTTCGGCTTTTTGATGTCTGAGTTATCCCGTTTGACCGAGAGAGACAAGCCAGTATCATGACGCAACGCACCCAGCTGCAGCAGGCTCGCCGCCTGGTGGTTAAAATTGGAAGTGCCCTTCTGACCAATGACGGCCAGGGCCTGGATGTGGAGGCATTAGGTCTTTGGGTAGACCAGATGGCAGCATTGGTCCGCGAGGGCGTTGAGTTGGTCGTGGTTTCTTCCGGGTCAGTGGCGGAGGGGATGAGTCGGTTGGGCTGGAAAAAACGCCCGGAACAGCTGCATGAACTGCAGGCGGCTGCGGCTGTTGGCCAGATGGGATTGGTGCAAACCTGGGAGGCACAGTTCAAGCGCCACGGTATTCACACCGCCCAGATCCTGTTGACCCATGATGACCTCTCCGATCGCAAGCGCTATTTGAATGGCCGCAGCACACTCAGGGCTTTGCTGGATTTTGGCGTTGTGCCCATTGTAAATGAAAACGATACGGTGGTTACCGACGAAATTCGTTTTGGTGATAACGACACTCTGGGTGCGTTGGTTACGAATGTGGTTGAGGCCGACGGCCTGATTATCCTCACCGATCAGCTGGGGTTGTTCGACAAAGACCCCCGCAAGAACCCGGATGCCGTTATGGTAACCGAGCGGTTTGCCGGAGATCGCGCCCTGGATGCTATGGCAGGCGGCGGTGCTGGTGAGCTTGGCCGCGGAGGAATGTTGACCAAGTTGCGCGCTGCGCGCCTGGCGGCACGCTCCGGAGCTTTCACAGTGATTGTCGGTGGTCGTATTGAATCCGTGCTTACCCGCCTGCGGCAAGGTGATGTATACGGCACCTTGTTGCTCCCGGAACAGGGCCGTATTGCGGCACGCAAGCAGTGGCTGGCAAGCCATCTGCAAACTCGAGGAAAGCTAACGCTGGATGATGGGGCAGTAAAGGTGCTTCGCCAAGGTGGTCGCAGTTTGTTGCCGGTTGGAGTGAAAGGCGTTGTTGGACGGTTCCGGCGTGGCGAGATGGTGTCTTGTGTCGGAGAGGATGGCGCTGAAGTTGCGCGTGGCTTGGTGAATTACGATGCGGATGAGGCCGTGGCGATAGCGGGCCGTTCCAGTAATAGCATCTCTGATATTCTGGGGTATATCTCAGAAGAGGAGATGATTCATCGGGATAACATGATCATTATCTGAAGCTATAGAATCTGAATCAAAAAAACCGGCTCATGGGCCGGTTTTTTTGATTCACAGTAAGAGCGTTCAAGCGTTAGACGCTATCAGGCGCTCTTCAGGGCCTTGATCTTGGAGACCATGCGGCTCTTCTGGCGGGCAACTTTGTTCTTGGTAAAGATGCCTTTGTTGATCATGCTATCCATGATCGGTTGGGCGGCCTGGAAAGCAGCCTGAGCTTCTTCATAGTTGCCAGCTTCGATCTTGGCCTGAACTTTTTTCATGTAAGTGCGGGTCATGGAACGCAGGCTGGCATTGTGCTTGCGGTTCTTCTCGTTCTGACGTGCGCGCTTTTTGGCTTGCGGGGAATTTGCCACCGTAAAACTCCTGAAAGTACTTAAATTCGTTACTGAATGATTCGTACGGGAAACTCTGGGCAAAATACCATCCAGAGGGACCCTGAAATCGCGGGCGCGCCCATAACCAGCGCGTCGAAATAAATGACGCGGAACTATGCCGCTCAAACCCGGAAATGTCAATACCAAACCCCGTCAGGGTGACAGATAGTCCCCCGGTATAAAAGGCCTGTGCTAAACTCGCGGCTCGCCGGATAAGGGTATGGCGGGGAAGCAGGTAATTCCCGAGACACCCGACCGAAAACAATGCATAACCCGGATACGAACCCGCATGTCGTCGCAACCCTCAATCCCGCCTGAAAACAAGCCGCCGGTTAAAACGCCCGGGCTGCTGCGCTCGTCTGGTCTGGTCGGCGTTATGACCATGCTTTCCAGGGTTCTGGGGCTGGTTCGGGATATGGTCATTGCGCGCTATTTTGGTGCGGGCGCGGGGGCTGATGCTTTTTTTGTAGCCTTCAAAATCCCTAACTTTCTGCGCCGGCTTTTCGCCGAGGGTGCGTTTTCTCAGGCGTTTGTGCCGGTGTTGTCATCCTATCGCGAGAATCAGTCGGCCTCGGATGTAAAACGATTGGTGGATGCGGTTGCGGGCTCGCTGGGGTTGGTTCTGCTGGGTATCACGCTGGTGGCCATGCTGGGCGCGCCGCTTCTGACTGCGGTATTTGCCCCGGGGTTTCTTGGTGATGACGTAAAGTTCGCGCTGACCAGCGACATGCTGCGCATCACCTTTCCTTATTTGCTGATGATTTCCCTGACGGCATTTGCTGGCGGCATTCTCAACAGCTACGATCGTTTCGCAGTGCCTGCCTTTACGCCAGTGCTGCTAAATCTCGCGATGATTGGTGCCGCTGTTTACCTTACTCCCTTGATGAGCGAGCCAGTTATGGCTTTGGCCTGGGGGGTGTTCATCGCCGGTGCCTTGCAACTGTTTTTCCAGCTACCGTTCCTTATGCGCCTAGGGCTTTTGCCTCGGCCTCGGGTTGATTACAGGCATGAAGGCGTCAGCCGGATTCTCAAACTTATGGTGCCGGCGTTGTTTGGTGTATCGGTCAGCCAGATCAACCTGTTGCTCGACACGGTTCTGGCGTCTTTTCTGCAAACCGGGAGTGTGTCCTGGCTGTATTATTCAGACCGGCTTTCCGAGTTGCCTTTGGGTGTATTTGGTATTGCCATCGCTACGGTTATTTTGCCGAGCTTATCCCGCAAACACGCCGCTGCCTCGACTGACCAGTTCTCCGCCACTCTGGACTGGGCCGTTCGTGCGGTGTTGATTATCGGGGTGCCTGCCGCGCTTGCGCTTGCGTTGCTGGCAGAGCCTCTCATTGCAACGTTATTCCACTATGGTGAGGTGACCGACAGGGATGTGGCTATGTCGGCTCAGAGTTTGAGAGCTTATTCCGCAGGACTGCTGGCCTTTATGGTGATAAAGGTGCTTGCTCCGGGCTTTTTTGCGCGTCTGGACACCCGCACGCCGGTGAAGATTGGCATTATTGCCATGGTTGCCAATATGATCTTCAATCTGGCTCTTATTGTTCCTCTGGCCCACGCTGGCCTGGCGCTGGCTACGTCACTTTCGGCCTGGCTTAACGCGATTTTGCTTTGGCAGGGCCTCAAGCGCCAGGGTGTATGGAAAAGCCAGCCAGGCTGGGGCAAATATCTCCTGCAGATAAGCCTGGCTAATGCTGCCATGGTCGCGGTTATCCTTTGGCTGAACTACCCCGTTATGCGCTGGCTGTCGGCAGATGGTATCGAGCGTTCTCTGTATATGGGCGTAATAGTCGTGGCGAGTGCCGGTGCCTACTTCACTGTTCTGGCGCTAACCGGGGTGCGGGTAAGACATTTTCGCCAGAGGTAAGGTATAATCGCGCGTTTTCTCACCAGCGCTTTGCGCATAGATTGAGCGCGGAAAGCCACTTGGCAAATGAAGGTTCGCATTGCATGCGTCTGATCCGGGGCCTGACCAACCTGAAAATGCTTTCAAGGCAAGCGGATTCCCCGCTGGCACAAGGCTGTGTTGCTACAATTGGCAACTTTGATGGTGTTCATCTGGGCCATCAAACCATTATCGACCAGGTAAAAAACAAGGCAAAGGCGTTGAGCCTGCCTTCGGTCGTAATGATATTCGAGCCTCAGCCAAGGGAATTCTTTCAGGGAATGGAAGCGCCTCCCCGGTTAATGGGGTTTCGGCAAAAGTTTGAAGCCCTGCGTGCGGCGGGTATAGATATCGTACTCTGCCTGAGGTTTGATGGAACCTTTCGCAGCTATTCCGGCATGGGTTTCATCGACGATGTGCTTATTGATGGCCTCGCGGTGCGCCACCTTGTTGTCGGCGATGACTTCCGCTTTGGCTGTGATCGGGCCGGGGATTTCGCGCTCCTGGAGAAGGTGGGTAAAGCCGCCGGTTTTTCAGTGGAAAACACCCGCACTGTAACCGTTGCTGGCGAACGTATAAGCAGCACCCGAATCCGTAACCTGCTACTGGAGAACCAGCTGGAAAAAGCCGAGGCTTTGCTGGGACGCCCGTACCATATTCAGGGCAGGGTGGTTTACGGGCGGCAGTTGGGCCGGCAAATTGGTTCGCCCACGGCAAATATCCTGCTCCGCCAGATGCCTGCGTTGCGCGGTGTGTATGTGGTCGGTGTTACGCTTGGAAACGGACAGAAGCAGGACGGCGTTGCCAATATCGGCCTGCGCCCAACAGTGGATGGCAAGCAGCCTGCGCTGGAAGTGCACCTGTTAGACTTTGCTGGCACACTTTACGGCCAACGAATGGATGTTGTTTTCCGCCACGGACTGCGGAATGAAGAGAAGTTTGAGTCCATCGACGCGCTAAAAGCGCAGATAGCCAAAGATTTTGATGCCGCTAGAGCCTGGTTGGCCGAACACCCCGGGAAAAGCATCACCGATCCGAATTGAATACATAAGCAGACCAAACAAACTGACCTGAAGAGTACGCACACAAACCATGAGCGACTATAAGCACACTCTGAATCTGCCGGAAACCGCGTTTCCCATGCGTGGTAACCTGGCCAATCGCGAGCCTGAAATGCTCAAGCGGTGGCAGGATCTGAACGTATACGCCAATCTGCGCAAGCAGCGCGAAGGGCGTGACAAGTTCATCCTTCATGATGGCCCTCCTTACGCCAACGGCAGCATTCATATTGGTCACGCGGTCAACAAGATACTGAAAGACATGATCGTCAAATCCCGCGGTTTCATGGGCTTTGATGCGCCCTATGTGCCGGGTTGGGATTGCCACGGTCTGCCGATTGAGCACAAGGTTGAACAGGAAATCGGCAAAGCCGGTGTGAAGGTCGACCACAAAACCTTCCGCCAGGCCTGCCGCGATTACGCCACCAAGCAGATTGCCGGCCAGAAAGCCGACTTTATCCGCCTTGGCATCATGGGTGAGTGGGATAAGCCCTACCTCACCATGGATCCGAAAGTGGAAGCCGGCATTGTGCGTGCGCTGGGCAAGATCGTCGCCAAGGGGCATGTGGTTCGAGGCTTCAAACCGGTTTACTGGAGTGTGGTGGGTCAGTCCGCGCTGGCAGAAGCGGAAGTGGAGTACCAGGACAAAACCTCAACCCAGATTGATGTGCGCTTTACCGCCGTCGACCAGGCCAAAGCCCTGTCGCTTTTTGCAACGGACAAAGGCGAAGGTGATGTGTCCGTGGTGATCTGGACCACCACACCCTGGACTATTCCGGCTAACCAAGCGGTGTCTCTCAATGCAGATCTGGACTATGCACTGGTGCAGGTTGACGCAGGCAACGGCCCCGAGCGGATGATTCTGGCTTCCGCCATGGTCGAAGGCATCATGGCACGCTGGGAAATCGAAAAATACGAAGTGCTGGGCCACTGCCTCGGTTCGAACCTTGAACACCTGGCTCTACATCACCCGATCTACGACAAACAGGTGCCTGCGATTCTGGGTGACCACGTCTCGATAGAGGCCGGTACCGGAGCCGTGCATACGGCACCTGATCACGGCATGGAAGACTTCGTGGTTGGCAAAGCCTATGGCATCGGCACGCTGAGCATGGTTCAGGCCGACGGTACCTACACCAGTGCGACTGGCGAGTTTGCAGGTATTCATGTTTATAAGGCCGATGAGCCCGTCTGCGACGCACTAGCGCGTGAAGGCAAGCTGGTGCGGAAGGAAAAATTCCGTCACAGCTTCCCCCACTGCTGGCGCACCAAAACACCACTGATCTACCGCGCCACGCCGCAGTGGTTTATCAGCATGGAGAAAGAAAACCTCCGCGCAGATGCGCTGGAAGCCATCAAGGGTGTGCGCTGGGTTCCGGCTTGGGGCCAAAACCGTATTGAGGGTATGTTCCAGCAGTCTCCGGACTGGTGCATTTCACGCCAGCGCACCTGGGGCGTGCCAATCACCCTGTTTATCCATAAGGAAACACAGGAGTTGCACCCGGACACCCAAAACCTGATCGAAAAAGTGGCTCAGGCTATCGAAACCGGCGGCATTGATGCCTGGTATGAGATCGATGCCCGCGATCTGCTGGGTGATGAGGCGGATCACTACGAGAAAGTGACGGACACGCTGGATGTGTGGTTCGATTCCGGTGTGACCCACGACTCCGTCCTGCGCGTGCGCCCGGAGTTGGGCCAGTTCCCGGCCGATATGTATCTGGAAGGTTCGGATCAGCATCGGGGCTGGTTCCAGTCATCATTGAAGACCTCTATCGCCATGAATGGTGTTGCACCCTATAAGCAGGTGCTGACTCACGGTTTCACGGTGGATGGCAAAGGCCTGAAGATGTCCAAGTCAATGGGCAACGTGATCGCGCCTCAGGAAGTTATGAACGAGTTGGGTGCCGACATTCTGCGCTTGTGGGTTTCAGCAACTGACTACAGCGGCGAAATGACGGTGTCCAAGGATATCCTGAGGCAAACAGCCGACGGATATCGCCGTATTCGCAACACTTCGCGCTTCCTGCTGAGCAACCTCACCGGCTTTGATCCCAAACAGCACATGGTTGCGCCGGAGGATATGATTGCTCTGGATCGCTGGATGGTGGATCGTGCCCTGCAACTGCAGAACGAACTGCATGAGGACTACCAGAACTACGCCTTCCTGCGGATCTACCAGAAGGTGTACAGTTTCTGTGAAGCCACACTGGGTGGGTTTTACCTGGATATCATTAAAGATCGTCAGTACACCACTCAGGCAGACAGCCTGGCCCGACGCTCCTGCCAGACGGCGCTGTATCACGTTGCCGAAGCATTGGTGCGCTGGATCGCCCCCATCCTGAGCTTCACTGCCGATGAAATCTGGCAGCACCTGCCAGGTGAGCGCGGCGATACCGTGTTCTACGAAACCTGGTATGAAGGCCTCACAGCGTTACCTGAAGATGCCGAGTTGGGTCGTGACTACTGGCGCCGGATCTTCGGTATCAAGGAAGCCGTAAACAAGTGCATGGAAGAAGCGCGGGCTCGGGGTGAAATCAAAGGCTCTCTGAGCGCTGAGGTGACTCTGTATTGTGAAGGCGATCTGGCTGCTGACCTGGAGTTCCTGGGCGAAGAGCTGCGCTTTGTGCTGATTACCTCTGAAGCCGCCGTAAGGCCGGTGTCGGAAGCCGAGGGTGCTGAGATGACGAGCTACGAAGGCCTGCGCGTAAAGGTAACTCCGGCTTCCCATGCCAAGTGTGAGCGCTGCTGGCACCACCGGGAAGATGTGGGTAGCCATGACGAGCACAAAGACCTGTGTGGTCGCTGCATCACTAACGTGAGTGGAACGGGCGAAACCCGCTCGTTTGCTTGATGGATGCGGCAATGAGCGAGCAGATAACCGGAACCAAGCTCAAGTGGCTCTGGCTAGCAGTGTTGGTGATCGCACTTGATCTCGGCACCAAGGCCATGGCCACGGCCATGCTGACTTATGGCAACCCGGTACCGGTTGTTCCCATGTTCAACCTGACGTTGCTGCACAACACCGGAGCGGCGTTCAGCTTTCTCGCAGGTGCCGCTGGCTGGCAGCGCTGGTTCTTTGTGACTCTGGCGCTGGTTGTCAGTGTGGTGTTGGTAGGTTGGTTGAGAAACCTGCAGCGCCATGAAACCTGGACCGCCATCGCCATCGTTTTGATACTGGGCGGTGCGCTTGGCAACGTGTACGATCGGGTAGTGCACGGCTACGTGGTCGACTTCCTGCATTTCTATTGGCAGGACTGGCACTTTCCCGCATTTAATCTGGCTGACACCGCCATTACCATAGGTGCTGCCATGATGATTCTTGATATGTTTCGCAAGCCCGCTGATTCCGGCACGCCTGCGAACGGGAGTGAATAAAGCCCATGAAAGAACTGCCTGTAGATAAAGGTACCCGCGTAACCCTGCACTTCGCGCTCAAGTTCGAAAGTGGCGAAGTGATTGATACCACCTTCGACAAAGATCCGGCTTCTCTGGAAATCGGAGATGAAAATCTGCCTGAGAACTTTGAAGCCTACCTGATGGGCATGAAAGCCGGCGACAAGGCCAGTTACCAGGTGCCGCCAGAAAAGGCGTTTGGTCAGCGCAATCCGAATAACGTACAAACCTTCAAGCGACACGAGTTCAGCGCCGATATGGTGCTGGAGCCGGGGGTGATGATCTCCTTTGCCGACGCGCGCCAGCAGGAACTGCCTGGTGTTGTCAGCCGTGTGGAGGGCGACGAAGTGGAGGTGGACTTCAATCACCCGCTATCGGGGCGTACACTGACCTTCGATGTGGAAGTAATTGACGTAGAACCGGCAGGGCAGGCGCATTGACTATGCAGATAAGATTGGCAAACCCCCGTGGCTTTTGTGCAGGCGTAGACCGCGCCATCGAGATCGTAAATCGCGCCCTCGATGTGTTCGGTGCGCCTATTTACGTTCGCCATGAGGTGGTACACAACAAGTTTGTGGTCAATAACCTCCGCAACCGCGGTGCCATCTTTGTGGACGAACTGGACGAAGTGCCAGACGACAAACTGGTCATCTTCAGTGCCCACGGCGTATCCCAGGCCGTGCAGAACGAAGCAGCGCGCCGGGGCCTCAAAGTGTTCGACGCAACTTGCCCGCTGGTCACCAAAGTACACATGGAAGTAATGCGCTACAGCCGCGACGGCCGCGAGTGCGTGCTCATCGGCCACCACGGCCACCCGGAAGTGGAAGGCACCATGGGCCAGTACGATCATAGTACCGGCGGTGATATCTACTTGGTAGAGAACGAAGAAGACGTATCGACGTTGGAAGTAAAAGACCCGGCCCACGTTTCCTACGTTACCCAAACCACCCTTTCCATGGACGATACCGCCCGCGTCATCGACGCCCTGCGTGAAAGATTCCCGCTGATCGAAGGCCCGCGCAAAGACGACATCTGCTACGCCACCCAGAACCGCCAGGATGCTGTAAAGCAATTGGCTGGCGACTGCGACCTGATGTTGGTGGTTGGCTCCCCCAACAGCTCGAATTCCAACCGCTTGCGCGAACTGGCGGAACGCATGGGTACACCTGCCTATTTAATCGACGAAGCCTCCCAGATTGATCCGCAATGGCTGGAAGGCAAGAAGTCCGTTGGCGTAACTGCTGGAGCCTCTGCCCCCGAAGTACTCGTAAATGATGTGATTGCCCGCTTACGGGATCTTGGGGGTGATGTGCCAGAGGAGATTGCGGGGAGGGAGGAGAATATTGTTTTTTCTATGCCTAAGGAGTTGCGGATTGATGCGGTGAACGTGTGATGGGTTTCACGAACTGAGCTCCTGGTTACCGCTCGTCCTTTCTAAACCGCCACTTGTCGAGAACGCCTGGCGGTTTTTTTGTGCTTTCGTATTCTATAAACATGAAAAAATATTCAGGGAGTTGGTTCATGCGCAGGTCAACGACGCAGCGTGGGTTTACGATAATAGAGCTTCTCATACTCATGGCGGTACTCGGAGTCGTGGCAGCAATTGCCATACCTAATTTCTCCCGGCTGATACAGAACAACCAGTTAACAACAACCAATAACGACCTCGTGGGAGCATTAAATATGGCTCGCTCTGAGGCTGTGCGAAGAGGTGCTGCGGTTTCTGTTGTACCCAATCCGACGTTTACTGAACGTTACCAGGTCACTGCAGGTGGTGGGGCTGTAATTAGTGATTTTGGTGGGGCATCAGGTGCGTATGCGATCACGCTGACGGGTGCCAACCCACGTTTTAGCGCTACAGGGTTGCTACTGAGTGGGGGGGGGCAATTTGATATCTGCCGTACGTCTGGTGAGGATGGAACCCGGATAACTCTAACGGCGGGCGGTCAAATCAGGTCCGCTCGGATAACTTGTCCATAACGAGGTCGTTGCAATGATTAAACCTTTTTTGTATCGAAAGCCTCAGCGTGGTTTTACCATGATCGAGATTTTAGTTGCAGTTCTTGTGCTTGCAATTGGTTTGCTTGGGGTGGCTGGTGTTCAGTTGGTTTCCATGCAACAAACAGTCAACTCAACGCTACGCTCAGAAGCCACAATGTATGCCCAGACTGTTGCTGAAAGGTTGCGGGCAAACGGTGGAGTAACTTTAACAGCTGGTCAACTGACGGAATTGAAAACACAAATGTTGGCGGACCTTGGTTCGGGCGCTGACGTAACGGTCACGATGAACGGAAACTCAACCGTTGCCCAAGTGCAGATAACATGGACAGAGCGTGATCCCTTTGCTACGAACGGCAGCCTGGCCACCCAAACACTCACTGTGGATGCGAGACTGTAAATGAAACGCCTCAATCGACTTTCAGCCGCTTCCGGAGCGCAAGCAGGATTGTCGCTGATCGAGCTGATGATTGCGTTGCTCTTGGGCACGCTGTTAACCGTAGGATTAGTTCAGGTTTTTACATCCAATAGTCAGTCGTTTCGGCACAACGAAGCCTCTGCTAGAGCGCTTGAGTCTGGGCGGATCGCTGCCGATATATTGTCCCGAGCAATACGCAACGCTGGATTTTTTGGCTGTTTTCCGTTGAATGGCATTACTAATAATCTTGATGGATCTGATGGTTTATACGATGCGGCATTGCACGGGTTTTCCACCTTAGGTGTATCGGCAGCTGGAACCGAGCGGCCTGGTACAGCGATTGCTGGCACAGATTTTTTTAACGCCACAGGAGTGAGGCGGCCTGGGGCAATCGTGCAACTGGCTGCGGATGTAACCGCGACCAGCAACATCAGGCTTACAGATGCGGGTAACCTTGCAGTTAACGATTTGGTCTTTATATCGAATTGCGAGCTTGGCGATATATTTCAGATATCTACGCTAAGCAACTCAGGCGGCAACATACAGATAACTGCTGGCGCCATTGCAGGGGCGGGTGGTAACCCCGGAAATGATTTGAGCAGCAACTCTCCTCCGGCTTGCACAGCAGCAGGTTCCTGCCTGAGTGCAGACTATCGGCGGGGTACAGAGATTTTTGAACCCTACAGCGAAGCCTATTTCATAGGCAATGCTGCAGGAGGTGGGCGCTCGTTATTCATGAGGCAGGCAAATGGAGCAAGCGTTGAGTTAGTCGCAGGCGTTGAAGATATGCAGATACGGTTTGGTGAAGGTACTGCGGCGACAGGTGTTCAAAGCTGGAGCGCTGCTGCGGCTGGGACTAACTGGGATAACGTAATCGCAGTGGAGGTGAGTCTTCTTGTTGCGTCGCCAAATGACAATATTATGGACAGCGCTCAGACGTATTGTTTTCCAGGTTGGCAGGACTGTGTTGCCAACGCGGGCTTAGTGACTACTGCAGCGGACCGGCGGATGTATAGAGTTTATACATTTACCAATGCGCTCAGAAATCCGTTTTAACGGGGTAACATAAACATGCGAATGATGATTAAGCAAAAGGGTGCGGCACTGTTGTTGTCCCTTGTTATTTTGCTGGTACTGACACTCCTCGCGGTTTCGGGGATGCAAGGCAGCACCATGCAAGAACGAATGTCGACAGCCCAGAGAGACGGCATGTTTGCTCTGGAAATCGCAGAAACGGCCATGCGCGAAGCCGAAGCAACTCTGGATGGGCTTTCTGACCTGTCTGGCTTTGGCTCAACGACCGGCTTTTATGATGGAACCCTTGCCAGCACTACTGTTCCATCACCTTTTAGTGCTGCTACTTGGGGTTTGGACGGTTCCGGGAATTCCCAAACTGCAATTAAGGGAACAGCGGTAAACGGTGTCGATCCGCAGTTCATGTTTGAATATAAAGGCAAAGTTGTTGTGGATTCCCAAGGGCAGCTGCCGCGCGATTTCAGCCAGTACGGCAGTGCTGGTCCCGCAGAATTCGATTATGCACGTATCCTTGTAAGAACAGCTGGACCATCGGGTTCGAGCATGCGCTTACTCGAGGGTTTCTATGTATTTCAGCCCGGTGGGCTGGCAGGAGGCAATCCATGAACACGCTTAACCTGAAAGCTATGCTAGCCGCTGCTTTACTTGTTCTACCCACAGCGGGATATTCAGCCCGGCCCGATTTAGCCCAGGAACCCTTATTCATTGGGAGCGCTGTGGCGCCTAACCTTATGTTTATCCTGGATGATTCCGGTTCAATGGGATGGGAGTATATGCCAGATGAAATCAAAAGTGACCGGTGCAGCAACCACGGGAACTGTCCGTGGTACTTCGCGAGCAACTATAACACGATTTGGTTTGACCCAAGTCTGAACTACCTGCCACCGTGGAAACCGGATGGAAGTGGGCGGAAGATAAATAGTCCTTTTAATGGCGCCTATTATTATGGTTACTCAGATAATATGACGACCGCTGGCTCTGCCAACTTGAATAACAGCTTTCCAACGTGGCGGGGAACCTTTAGCGAACCTGCCTTCTATTATGAGTTAAAAAATCAAGCTGGTTGCTCCGCATCCTCTAAGTCCAAATCCTGCTACACCAAGGTTGTTGTTAAGGACCAGTCAGCAGAGATAAAGCAGAAGTTTGCAAACTGGTATACGTATTATTCCACTAGAATGTACATGGCAAGGGCCGGTATTGCCTCTGCCTTTTTCGACTTGCCCACCAATTTCCGTCTAGGATGGGGGCGTATCAACAATGGCTCTAGTTCAGTTGATGACGTCGCTAGCGTTCGCGCCGTGCAGGAGGGTGTAAGGGAGTATTCATCCACTAGAAGAAAGGAGTTCCTGGACTGGCTATATGATGCACCCACTAGCGGCGGTACACCGCTACGGAGGGCTTTGGAGGGTGCAGGTGTGTATTACGAGGATAGTAAACGCGCTTGGGCGGATGACCCGAGTAAGTCTGCAAGCAGTACAAACCCAGTCAGGGAGTGCCGTTTAGCCTATACGATTTTAATGTCCGATGGCTATTACAATGGAAGCAATCCAAGTTCTTCTGTCTATCAGGCTGATGATAACGATGGCTCTGAAATCACTAATAACAGAGGCGATTCGTTCAAGTATGTAGCTGGTGATCCGTTCAAAGATGGAGAAGGAAAAGGGGAGGGAACTCTTGCTGACGTAGCGATGTATTACTGGAAGCGAGACTTAAGGACGGATATAAACAACTACGTTCCAACCTCCAATAAGAATCCCGCATTCTGGCAGCATATGGTGACCTATACCGTAGGCTTGGGTGTAGAGGGTTCAGTTGATCCTGTCGACGCTTTTAAAGCTATTGAGAGCCGGACGAATGTCGACTGGTGGGGCGGCACCCCGAACCAGGATAAAGTAAATGACATGCTCCATGCGGCTGTTAATGGAAGAGGTGGCTTTTTTAGTGCCTCGAACCCTGAGAAGTTTGCTAAGGAACTCGCTGGAACCGTTGATGCCATAATTGCAGAAGCTGGCTCGTCAACGGCGGTTGAATTTGACGTTTCGTCTTTCCAGCAAGGGGCATTGATCTTTGCTTCCCAGTTTGACCCCAATGGCTGGACGGGCGATCTCAAAGCGGCAAAGCTGGGCGGTACTAACGCTCCGGTCGTTCCAGATATCAATGATGCAGTTAAAAACGGCAATGGCTGGTCTGCAAGAACGATTCTGGACAATCGCGTTTTATCAACAGATGACCGTGTAATTATTACCTACGGTAATGGGGCCAAAGGCTTCCGCTGGGGGGCGAATTTGTCAAATGCCCAGAAAAACGATCTCAGGTATGGTTCTGTAAGCGACACGGTTGCAGAGCAGAGGCTTGAGTACATCCGCGGTGACGTTTCTCTGGATGGTACAGCGGGCTGGCGTAAGCGTGGAAGTCGCCTGGGGTCAATCGTTAACTCCTCACCAGAATTTGTTGGCGAGCCACGAGCAATATGGCCAGATGCCGCGCCTTTCGGTTCTGCGACCAATCGCTTCTCTGATTTTGCGGCAAGTGCAAAGTCTCGCGCTCCAGTTGTATACACCGGTTCGAACGATGGCATGCTCCATGGTTTCAATGGAACTGAGACTGGCGGCGACGAGGTACTCGCGTACATCCCCGGCTTTGTCTACAACTCAACAGACACTAATGCGGGTTTGCATTTCCTGACTGATCCGGGATATCAGCATCGATACTACGTGGACCTGGAAATACGACAGCAGGATATCTTTACCAAAGGTAAGAAGGCTGACGGAGCATTAACCTCGGACGAGGACTGGAGAAGCATCATTGTTGGTGGGGGCCGAGCCGGCGCAAAAGGTATTTTTGCGTTGGATGTTACTGACCCCACAGAATTCACAGAAGCAAATGCTGAGAAAATCATACTCTGGGAGTTTGCTGGCACCGACAATGCGAAGATGGGTTATGTAACCCAGGCACCCGTGATCGGCTTGACTAAGTGGGGGGCAGATACACGTTGGACGGCTTTTGTGTCTAACGGGTATAACTCAGCTACAGCTAGTACCGGGTTCTTCATGCTGGATATTGAAGGTGGAATGGATGGTACCTGGGATACTGATGATGTTCGCTATGTTGAGTTTGAATCTGGTGGGGACGGTCTATCGCCACTGACGGCCCTGGATACAACAGGTGATTACCTTGTAGATCGTGTTTATGCCGGCGATTTGGACGGTAATTTGTGGGTTGCTAACCTGAGCACTACTGGCGCTTGGGCTTCATCATATAATGCGGGTTCCGCGGCACAGCCTTTGTTCACTACACAAGCAAATCAGGCGATTACCGCGGCTCCAGCTGTGGCGGCGAACAAAACTATGCCGAGGGCAGGGAATATGCCTAACCTGATGGTTTATTTCGGAACTGGCCAGTATCTTGAGTCTAATGACGTTACGTCCAATAAGGCTCAATCCGTATATGGTGTATGGGATAAAGGCACCTCCGGGTTAACTCGCGCCACTCTGGAATCCCGTAGTATCACAGAGGGAACGCTGACCGTATCTGGTTCAACTACAGCCAAAGTGCGATATTCGACCGGTGGCAAGATGGATTTTACAACGGCCAAAGGGTGGTATGTTGACTTGCCAGTTAGTGGGGAAAGGGCTGTGGTTAGTCCCCAGGTCCGAGGTGAGTTTTTGTACTTGAATACGATGATTCCAGACCAAAACCCTTGCTTGGGCGGCGGTAGTGGTTGGCTGATGTCGCTTGGTCTTGATGGACTGACGCCTGAAAAACGTGCCTTCCTCAAATTTGGAGCTAAAGTTGCGGGTTATCAGAGCAGTGGTCTCCCTAACCAATCAACCATATTGGGTAATTTCCGCTTCACTCCAGGCAGTAACAGTAAGGACCCTGTAGACGTGGTAGAAATCCCTCCACTTAGCGGAGCCGTAGTTAACGCCGGGCGCCGGGGTTGGAACGAGCTGATTAATGAGTGAGGCAGGTAAAAGCGTCGCCGACAAAGGAACAGAGGGTAGCAGCATGAGAATATTGTTTTTGACCATAATGGCTATGTCACTGGGTGCTTGGAGCTTAGGCTCTATGGCACAAGACGGGGAAGGTAAGGGTGTTCGCGGATATAACGATTCTGATGTCGAAAGGCTAGAGCAAGGTGCAGTGCTCGATGCGATCTATCCCAAACAGGGGAGGATGGTGATAGATGATCGAGAGTACTTTCTAGGCGGCTCAGTCGTTATCAACGGCCAAGAGATTTCAGCAGGTGGAGCAACGGCTGTTTTGCGTGAGGGGCAGCGTCTGATGAACGTGGTTTCTGAGCGTGAAGACGAGAATGGGCGACTGGTGCTGAAAGGAGTGGATACGCTTTGAACATGCACTTATATTCAATCCGCTCTCGTCGTGCGGCAGGATTTACGCTGATCGAACTGATGATTGTTGTCGCAATCATTGGCATCATCGCCGCAATTGCTTACCCGTCGTACACGGAAAATGTCAGACAGGCTCGTAGAGCCGTAGCACAGGCAGACCTGATGGAACTTGCGCAGTGGATGGAGCGACAGTATGCCGGCGACTTTTCTTATCTTGTAGGAGGAAACCAGCCGGTTCCTCCATTTACTCGGTCTCCCCGCAATGGAACGGCCTTCTACAACCTGAGCTTTACCGTAGCCGTAACGCAAAACACCTTTGCGTTACGGGCTGTTCCGACAGGGGCTCAGTCTAACGATCGTTGCGGTACCATGGGTCTAACGCAGACTGGAGCCAAATCGGCGGCGCTAGCTGACTGTTGGTAAAAACTAGCAGCGTAGTGGGCGGCCTCTTGAATCCTCAGGGATACCATCGTTATTGGTATCCTTGGCGATTCTTACTCGACCACCCCTACTGATAATAACTTGACCTGCCAGCCTGCTGTCTCCGGATTCCGGGCACCAAGTGATGTTGCCCAAATCGCTGTGGGCGAACCCGGTCGGTCTGAATTGAAAGAAGCTTCGGCTTAGCGAACGGGTCACTAAGCGTCCACTGCCATTAGGTGAGATGGTCCTGAGAAGGTTTTCGTTTGAGTTGAGTGTTCTGGTGTTGTCAGGATCCAGAAAAGCATGAATATCACTATTCCAATCCCTGCCGCAAGAATTGGTTGCATCAAGCGGACAGACCGTGACAATGGCTCCATTCATCACAGCGTGTTGGCGGGCAAAAGCAAACACACCCATCAAGTCGTGTAATGCACCTCTACGCTCTTGGCTATTTATAAGAGATGTTAATGAGGGGAGTGCTATGTTTACAAGAACTGCTGCGATTGCCACCACAATCACTAACTCCAAAAGCGAAAACCCGCGAGAATTCCGTATAATCATTTTTTTCAACGTCCATGTCTTAAGGGTTATATAGCGATCGCATCCTGCGTATCGCCGTCTTTAAGTGCTTAGAATAGCCTGAAACTCACTCCATCCCCAACTTCTTCAACCTATACCTCAACGCCCGAAAACTGATTCCCAGTTTCTTCGCCGCCGCTGTCTTATTCCAACGGGTAGCCTCCAATGCCTTCTCAATAGCCTGCCGCTCAATAGATTCAAGATAGCCTTCCAGATCTATATCCCCATCCGGCACTAATGTCGGACAAGCCTCGGAGATAGCCGTGCGGATACTGTTTTCAGATCCGTCTGCGCCCGCGCCGCTGCCAAGATGCAGGTCCGAAGCACTTATCTGGTCCGCATCGCAGAGAGTAAAGGCGCGCTCAAGTATATTTTCCAGCTCCCGCACGTTGCCGGGGAAGTCATGCTCTTTAAGCCGATCTATGGCGTCCTGGGTGAGGGTGGCTGCATCACATTCGTATTCCCGCGCGATGCGCTCAAGAATGTGGTTTGCCAGTAATTCAATATCATCTTTGCGGTCCCGCAATGGAGGCACTGCCAGCTCAATCACGTTGATTCGGTAAAACAGATCCTGTCGAAAGGTTCCTTCCTGAACCAGTTCCGCCAGGTTTTGGTGGGTCGCGCTCAGTAATCGTATGTCGACGGGCAGTTCTTTGGTATCGCCTACCGGTCGCACGGCTTTTTCCTGAATGGCGCGCAGCAGTTTTACTTGCATCGCCAAGGGTAAGTCGGCCACTTCATCCAGAAACAGCGTGCCACCGTTTGCAGAGCGAAAGAGCCCGTCCTTGTTATCAACGGCGCCTGTAAAACTGCCTTTTTTATGCCCAAAAAATTCACTTTCCATCAGCTCGGAAGGAATGGCCCCACAGTTAACCGCTATAAAAGGCCCATCGCAGCGCGGGCCTTGCAGGTGAATCATGCGGGCCACGAGCTCTTTACCGCTGCCGGATTCACCGTTGATAAACACCGGTGCCTGGCTTCTGGCGAGTTTGCGAGTCTGGTTCCTGAGTTTCTTTATCTGCGAGGAGTTGCCAAGCAGAAGCCCCGGCTCATCCGAAACATCGTCAGCGTCTGGCTCGGTTTTGGTAAGTTTAAGTGCGCTGTTTACCAGTTCTCTGAGTCTCGACAACTCAACCGGCTTGGAAACGAAATCGAATGCACCAGCCTTGAGCGACTCGATGGCTGTATCCATGCTGCCATAGGCCGTGATGACGGCTACCGGTGTGGCTGGCTTATGTTTCTGGATCCATTGCACCAGTTCTATACCGTTACCATCTGGCAGGTTCATGTCTGTCAGGCAAAGCTGTGGGCTATCGTTTTCCAGCAATTTGAGTGCGCTGGTAATATCGGGAGCGGTCAGGGTTTCTATACCCATGCGGGTAAGGGTAATCTCAAGAAGATCTCGGATATCCGGTTCATCATCAACAATCAGCGCAGTATGAGTGGTCATCTTGTCGTTAGAGTTCCATGTCAGATCATTCGCCCCGGGTGGGCAAAGGTGATACGAAAACAGCAGCCTGGCTGCTCGTCTTCGATCAAGGACAAGTGGGCCTGGTTAGCCTCGCACAGTTCTCTGGCCAGATAAAGTCCGAGGCCAGTACCGCCCTTGTCCGTTGTGTAAAACGGCTCGAAAACCGAATGGCTGAATTCAGGCGCAATGCCGGGGCCAAAGTCCCTCACATCCACATAGGTGCGCTCCCCATCAGCTGTGGCACCCGCCCGCAGTTCGATCGTCCGTTCGCCTGAATGCTGCTGGCTGTATCGCAAGCCGTTGTCACACAAGTTTACCAGTACCTGCTCAATCTGGCTTTTATCAAATCGGGCATCGGGGATGTGTGGCTCGATGCTCAAAACCACGTTGGTAGGTGGGTTGGTTTCCTCCTGGGTTTGTAGGAAGTCGGCCCGATACTCTTCCAGCCATGTGGCCACATCAACCAGGTCTGCATTTGCTGGCCTGCGACGGGAAAGGCTGAGAACGTTTTCTATAATGCCATTGACCCGCCGAGAGTGTCGCTGGATTATGTCCAGCATTTGCAGGTCGCTTGCATCAAGGTGAGGCGACTCTTCCATTAGTTGGGCCGCGTGGCTTATGGCGCCAAGCGGGTTGCGAATTTCGTGAGCAATGCCTGCAGTCAGGCGCCCCAGAGAGGCCAGTTTCATTTGCTGTGCCTGCTGGGTCACTTTGCTCATATCTTCAATAAATACAAGAATCTGTTCCCCGGGTTCCTGATCAAGCTGGGTGAAGCTTACCTGTAAAAGTGGCGAGGTAGGCGCCGGTTGAAACGGTTTTGTGCGCATTTCAGGGTGCTTTAGCCAAGCGTCCAGCCCCGATTTCAGCGCCTGGGGAAGGGTTCGGGAGCGCGTGGTGTGTCGGGCTAGATCTGTTGGGATTCCGAAAAGTAACTCCTCTGCAGCAGCGTTTGCGAGCCTCACCTGCCCATATCGATCGAGCACAAGAATGCCGGTACGCATGCGCTGAATAATCTGTTGGTTGATCTGCTCCAACTCTACAATGCTCTTGGCGCGGCTGGTGGCGAGCGCTTCGCTGCGCATCATTCTCCGAGAAATGTTTTGTAGAACGAATGCGGCCGCAAAGTACAGAATGCCGAAGGAGCCGGCGCGGACTATGTCATCGCCGTTCCCATCAACAGTCAGAATCGCCCAGCCTGAAATACCGAGTGAGCAAATTGCGGCAAGAGCTGCGTAGAAGGTGCCCATTCTGCTGGGTGTAAGAATATTACCCGCTGCAACCGAGATGATCACAAGATTAGCCAAGCCGCTGGTGATGCCCGTGCTGGCAAATAACAGCCCGTGCATGATCAGGATATCCAGAAGAATAGATATCGTGATGTGCTGCTGCCGCGGCTGAAAGCCTGCGAGCATGATGAATGCAAGAAAGCCGTTTAAAGCAAAATAACCCATCACTCCAAACTGGTAGTAGTCAAGGAACCGAAAGCGGGTGTCAAAATTAACCGGTTCAACAAACAGCAGTGCCACCAGCATCAGGCTGATTACAACCCGATAATGATTGTAGATGCGGAATAGCTTGGTCTGTTGGATCCCCGGGGATCGTTTGCCGGTCTTGACTGCTGATACCGAGTCTGTAGCCATGGTTTTTGGAAATCCGTTGTCGAGCGGAAGAAATCCGGGTCTTTGGGAGGGTATAATAGCCTTTTCGTGGCAATGAGTTACAGGAGCCAAAGTATGTCTGTTTCCGGGAATACCCCGTTTTCACCTTCATCCCCCCGTAACCTGCGGGTAGTGATGGCGCAGTTGGATTTTCTTGTGGGGGACATTCCAGGAAACACCAGTCGGATCATTGAGGCAGCAAAGCGTGCCTACGCCGAACAAGAAGCCGACATTGTTGTCTTCCCGGAGCTCTGTATTACCGGGTATCCGCCGGAAGACTTGTTGCTTCGGCCCAGTATGGATCTTCGGGTAAATGAGGCTTTGGAGCGCCTGCAAGGTGCAGATCTGGGGGCAGCCATTGTTGTTGGTCTTCCGTTTCGGAAGGATGGCAGGCTTTTCAACGCCGCGGTAGTGATTGAGGGCGGCGAAATAACAGGGCGTTACTTCAAGCGGTTCCCGCCAAATTATCAGGTATTTGATGAGAAACGGTACTTTGCTGAAGGTAATGGTGCCGTCGTAGTCAATATCTGCGGCGTGCCAATTGGCCTGACTGTTTGTGAGGACATTTGGGCCGACGGGCCTGTTGAAGACTCTGCGGCTGCCGGTGCACGTCTGATCATCAACCTGAATGCATCGCCCTATGATATCGACAAGCAGGCGCGCAGAAAGGCGTTGCTTGAGCGCAAGTCCCGAGAGAATCAGGTGAGCATTGTTTACGCCAACCTGGTGGGCGCCCAAGACGAGCTGGTGTTCGACGGTGGTTCGATGGTCTACGACCATTCCGGTTCCCTGGCGGTAGAGGCCCCTCAATTCACCGAGGGCCTGTTTTCGGTGGATTTCCTGTGTGAGCATCACTGTCAGCCGGTCTCCCAGCCCCTGCCCATAGAGCCCACCCTTGAAGAAAACGTGTATAGCGCACTGGTAGCAGGTGTTCGAGACTATGTGAACAAGAATGGTTTCAAGTCTGTGGTGCTTGGCCTCTCTGGCGGTATAGATTCTGCTGTTGCTCTGGCTGTGGCGGTGGATGCACTGGGGCCGAAGCGTGTTCGCGCTGTCATGATGCCTTTCAGATATACATCGGATATCAGTCTGGAGGATGCGGAGGCTCAGGCGGTGGCCATGGGCGTTCAGTATGATGTTTACTCGATCGAGCCTATGTATGAATCCTTTATGACTGCTTTGGCGGAGCCGTTTGAGGGTACAGCGGTCGATACCACCGAGCAAAATCTGCAAGCCCGTATTCGCGGCGTCATGCTCATGTCGCTTTCCAATAAATTTGGATCCCTGGTGCTGACCACCGGTAACAAGAGTGAGTTGGCGGTAGGCTACTCAACCCTTTATGGCGATATGGCGGGCGGTTTTGATGTGCTCAAGGATGTTCCCAAGACACTGGTCTTCCGTCTTGCCTGGTATCGCAACTCCGTCTCTCCGGTGATTCCCGAGCGAGTCATTACGCGGCCACCTTCTGCGGAGTTGGCCCCGGACCAGAAAGATGAAGACAATCTTCCAGGTTACGATGTGCTGGATAAGATCCTGAACTTGTATGTAGAGCGGGATTTCAGTGCGGATGCGATTATTGCGGAGGGCTTTGATCCGGCGGATGTTACCCGTGTTGTCCGTTTGGTGGACCTCAACGAATACAAGCGCCGCCAGGCACCTATTGGCATTCGCATTACCGAGCGCGGGTTTGGCAAAGATCGCCGCTATCCCATCACCAGTGGATGGAAAAGCGGTAATTGACCGGGCAGGCTGTTATTCGTCGCCCAGGATCCCGAAGGTAACTACGCTGGAGAGTGAGCGGTTTTCGCGTTTTAGCAAGTTCGCTTCAAACTCGCCTTCGCTGTTGAAGGCGTCGCTTTCGGGGAAGTTCTGGCGCAGCAGAGCGATAGCGTCCTGAGAGCCTTTTTTGAATTTAAGAAAATCAAAGGTTTCTGCGAGGATAACCAGAGCTTCTTCAACCGCGGGTGATGTAGGGTAGTTCTCTGCGATGTAGCGTGCCCGGTTGTTGGCTGCCACATAGGCTTCCCGCTTGATGTAATAGCGCGCCGCGTGAAGTTCCAGTTCCGCCATGCGGTTGCGAACGGCGATCATGCGCTGGCGAGCGTCTGCTGCGTATTCGCTTTCCGGATAACGGTTCAACAGTTCACTGAAGTCACGGAAAGACTGGAGCTGCTCCCCGGCATCCCGGGCAGCAACGTCAATTGCAAAGTAGCGAGCGGCCAGGCCGATATCCAGGTTATACGAGGCGAACCCGCGCATGTAGAGTGCGTAATCCGCGTGATCACTTTGAGGGTTCAGACGTAGGAAGCGGTCTGCAGCAGCTCTGGAGCCTTCAAGATCCAGGTTTTGGTAGCGGGCATATATGAGGTCAAGCTGAGCCTGTTCCGCGTACCGGCCGAAAGGGTAGTAGGTCTCCAGGGAGTCAAGATTTCGTTCGGCTTCATTGAAGTTGCCGGAGTTCATTGCCTGGCGCGCATTATCATAATAGGTTTTTTCCGGAAGCACTTCCTCTGGCCCTTTAGAGGCGCAGGCACTGATCAGCACAACCAGTGTTGAAAGTAGCAATAAACGAACACCTGATCTCATGCCGGAATCCCGTATAATGTCGATAAATTCAAGGGCGCTATTGTAGCGGGGAACTCGCCTTATGTGCAGCCTCACATGATTACATGTGGATGAATGTGGAAAGCACAGCCCGACTGTTTCAAATATACTGACCAAAACCTAACACAAACCGGCCCTGGGGGCTTAATGTCATCTGAAAACCGAATAGTTGCCAGTTTTGCTGTGCCACCCGCTTTGAGCGATCGGCGCCTGGACCAGGCGGTGGCAGAACTTATGCCCGAACACTCGCGCTCGCGGCTGCAATCCTGGATTCGCAGCGGTGCGTTAACAGTAAACGGGGAAGTTCGCAGGCCGAAAGACAAGGTGATGCTCAGCGACCGGATAGAGCTGGACGCAGAGCCTGAAGCTCAGGTGACCTGGCAGGCCGAAGCCATCAGCCTGGATATTGTCTATGAAGATGAGCATCTGCTTGTGATCAACAAGCCGGCGGGCTTAGTTGTTCATCCTGCAGCTGGCCACGCAGATGGCACCTTGGTCAATGCGTTGTTGAACTATGCACCGGAGGTGGAAAACCTGCCAAGAGCTGGCATTGTCCATCGTCTCGATAAGGATACTTCAGGGATTATGGTGGTTGCCCGAAGCCTGATTGCCCACACATCGCTGGTTGATCAGCTGCAAACCCGCAGCATGGGTCGGGAGTACGAGGCGGTAGTTGTTGGTACCCTCACAGGTGGTGCCACGGTGGATGCGCCCATTGGCCGTCATCCCCATGAACGAAAGAAAATGGGTGTTGTCAAAAGTGGCAAGCCCGCGGTAACCCATTATCGCCTGATTGAGCGCTTTGCGGCTCATACTCATGTGCGCTGCAAGCTTGAAAGCGGTCGTACCCACCAGATTCGAGTCCACATGGCTCATGTTAAGCACCCGTTGGTGGGTGATCCCCTCTATGGCGGCCGCCTTCGATTACCGAAAGGCACAACAGAAGAGTTGCGCCAGGTACTCTCGGCATTTCACCGGCAAGCGTTGCATGCGCGACAGCTCACGCTGGAACACCCGGAAACCGGTGAGATCCTGAGCTGGGAGGTGCCTTTGCCGGAAGACTTCCTGGGTTTGTTAGCAGCGTTGCGCAAGCATGTTAAGGATTTGGAGAGCGATGAGTTCTGACTGGGTTTCAGAAGTGCCGCTGATCCGTCCGGATTGGCCTGCTCCCTCGAACATCCATGCAGTGTGTACTATCCGGTTGGGCGGCGTTAGCATGCCGCCTTGGGCTAGTATGAACCTTGGGAGTCATGTGGGCGATGAACCTGCACGCGTGGCGGAAAATCGCCTGAGGCTGGCCCGTGCCTGTAGCCTTCCGGCAGATGCTTTCGTGTGGCTCAACCAGGTCCACGGTACTGACGTTGTCCGCCTTCCTCCAGCAGAGGGTGTGAGTATTCCTGATGCGGATGCAAGCTGGACTCAGGCGGCTAATAACGCCTGCACTATCCTTACGGCAGATTGTTTGCCGGTTATGCTCTGTGACCTGAATGGGACTACCGTGGCAGCTGCCCACGCAGGCTGGCGCAGCTTGTGTGGTGGCGTTCTGGAAAATCTGGTCTCCGCTATGGGGTTGCCCGGCAACACCTTGATGGCCTGGTTGGGACCAGCCATAGGCCCAGGGACATTTGAAGTAGGCCCGGAAGTGAAAGCGGCGTTTATGGCGCATGATCCAGAAGCCGAAAGTGCATTCAGTTCTGAGGGTGCTCGAGAGGGGCATTATATGGCCGATATCTATCTGCTTGCCCGGCAGCGCCTGCAGAATATGGGCGTTACAAAGATTTTCGGCGGCGGCTTTTGTACGGTTACCGATAAACAGCGTTTTTATTCCTATCGCCGCGATGGCAAGACCGGTCGCATGGCCACCGCCATCTGGAAAACCTGAGCTCTGTCAATTTTCTGACGGTTTTGTCCGTGGTGACCTTGAACTTCCCCTGATAGCCCCTACATTAGTTCCCAATGCTAATCGAATGTGCAATAACTGATCGCATTCGCTGGACAAATCGGGGAAACGAATTCATGAGAATCGATAAACTCACCAGTCTGTTACAAACCGCACTGGCTGACGCGCAATCACTGGCGGTTGGCAAGGATCATAACTTTATTGAGCCTCTCCACCTCATGCAGGCCATGCTGGATCAGCAAGGCAGCTCCATCACCCCGCTTCTTAAGCAGGCTGGCGCTGAACCTGGTCGTGTGCGCAAGGCTGTCGCGCAAGAAATAGAAAACCTGCCTGAAGTGAGTGGCAGCGCAGGCGATGTCGCTATGTCGAACGACATGGGGCGACTGTTCAATATTGCCGATAAATTGGCGCAGAAGCGAAAAGATCAATTTATATCCAGTGAGTTGATGCTTTTGGCCGCTCTGGAAGACCGTGGCACGCTTGGTCGTGTGTTGCGTGAACAGGGTGTAGATAAAGCTGCCCTGGAAAACGCTATTAATACCGTTCGAGGTGGTGAAACTGTGGATGATGCAGGTGCAGAGGAAAGCCGTCAGGCGCTCTCCAAATATACGATTGATCTGACCGAGCGGGCCGAAGCCGGGAAACTTGACCCGGTAATTGGTCGTGATGACGAAATACGCCGCACTATTCAGGTGCTGCAGCGCCGCCGTAAAAACAACCCGGTACTTATCGGCGAGCCGGGCGTTGGTAAAACCGCCATTGCCGAAGGCTTGGCCCAACGGATTGTAAACGGCGAAGTACCCGAAGGTCTGAAAAATAAGCGAGTGTTGTCTCTGGATATGGGCTCGCTTATAGCTGGCGCCAAGTTTCGTGGCGAGTTTGAGGAGCGTTTGAAAGCGGTGCTCAATGAACTCGCCAAACAGGAAGGTCAGATCATTCTGTTCATCGATGAAATCCATACGGTGGTGGGTGCAGGTAAAGCCGAAGGCTCCATGGACGCGGGTAACATGCTCAAGCCGGCGCTGGCCCGGGGCGAGTTGCATTGCGTGGGTGCCACCACGTTGAACGAATACCGTGAGAACATTGAAAAAGACGCCGCTCTGGAGCGCCGTTTTCAGAAAGTGCTGGTGAATGAGCCGAATGAAGAAGACACCATCGCGATTCTCCGGGGTCTGAAAGAGCGCTACGAAGTACACCACGGTGTTGAGGTGACGGATGGAGCGATTATCGCCGCGGCCAAGTTGTCTCAGCGCTACATTACAGACCGCCAGTTGCCGGACAAGGCGATTGATCTGATCGATGAAGCGGCGAGCCAGATCCGGATGGAGATGGACTCCAAACCGGAGCCCCTGGATCGCCTGGAGCGCAGGCTCATCCAGCTAAAAATCGAGCGAGAGGCTCTGAAAAAGGAGACCGATGCCGCGTCAAAGAAGCGCCTTGAAGAGCTTTCCAGTGTTATCGGGGGTGTGGAACGCGAGTACGCTGATCTTGAGGAAATCTGGAATACGGAAAAGGCTGCCTTGCACGGCTCCCAGAAAATAAAGAGCCAGCTTGAACAGGCGCGTATTGATCTGGAGACCGCCCGTCGGGCAGGTGACTTGGGCAAAATGTCCGAGTTGCAGTATGGCCGCATCCCGGAGCTGGAACGTCAGCTCGATATGGCAAGCCAGGCAGAAATGATGGAAATGAAGTTGCTGCGAAATCGTGTCACCGACGAGGAGATCGCAGAGGTTGTTTCGAAATGGACAGGTATTCCTGTATCCAGAATGCTGGAAGGCGAGCGCGATAAGTTGATGCGTATGGAAGAGGCCCTGCACAAACGTGTGATTGGTCAGAGTGAGGCGGTAGAGGCGGTATCGAATGCCGTACGCCGTTCCCGGGCCGGCTTGGCAGATCCGCAGCGCCCTAATGGTTCCTTCCTGTTCCTTGGGCCAACAGGAGTCGGTAAAACCGAACTGTGCAAGGCGCTTGCTTCGTTCCTCTTTGATACCGATGACGCTATGGTGCGAATCGATATGTCGGAGTTTATGGAGAAGCATTCCGTTGCCCGGCTGATCGGTGCGCCCCCAGGGTATGTGGGTTATGAAGAGGGCGGCTACCTTACCGAGGCCGTTCGTCGGCGGCCCTATTCCGTGCTGTTACTGGACGAAGTTGAAAAAGCGCACCCGGATGTCTTCAACATACTGCTTCAGGTTCTTGATGACGGTCGTCTTACAGATGGCCAGGGTAGAACGGTGGACTTCAGCAACACGGTTATCGTGATGACCTCAAACCTGGGCTCAGACATCATTCAGCAAAAAGCGGGGGCTGAAAATTACGAAGCCATGAAGGCTGCGGTTATGGTGGAGGTAGGAGCTCACTTCCGGCCTGAGTTTATTAACCGTGTAGATGAAGTGGTTGTGTTCCATCCGCTGGCTGGAGACCAGATTCATGGAATCGCCAAAATTCAGGTTGAGATACTCAACAGGCGCCTGCAGGAACAGGGAGTGAAGTTGGAGCTGGATGATGCTGCGATGAATCTTCTGGGCGAAGTCGGCTACGATCCCGTATACGGAGCCCGGCCGCTGAAGAGAGCCGTTCAGCGGATGATTGAAAACCCGTTGGCGCAAAGATTGTTGCGGGGAGACTTTGTCTCTGGTGACACCATTCGTGCCTCTGCGGACGGCAGTGTGCTGGTGTTCGAAAAAGCATGATTAAAAACTAGGGAAAAGTGGGCATGGCTTCGGCCCTGCCCACTTTTTGCTGTCTTGGCGTTTGGGTTTAAGGCCTATTTTTGGGGCTCTGGGCCACAGTTCTCAGCGACAACTTCTTCGAACTTCATTTTTTGTTCAGCGATTTCTTCAGGTGCAAGGTAGCGTTGCTCGCCATTTTCCTCGATCCGGATACGCGCGTTGCTCTCGATGATTTCCAGGTTTGCCCGTGCTGTCTCGCAATTCGCCTCACGCTGCTTGCGGCGCGCCGCTTCAACCGCAGTCTCATTTTCCCGCTCGGCCTTTTTCTGCTGTTGCTCTTGTAACTCGTTCAGGCGTTGCTGGGGGCTAGTGCGGCTGCTGTCAGATCCAGAAGATGTGCCAGAGCGAACGTTGACAGTCTCGGAGCTGGCTCCAACCGGCTGACGGTCGCCATAATGGGTAACACCATTGTCGTCCGTCCATTTGTACACAGAGGCGCTCATTGCCATGCCGGGTGCTACGGCGATTAATAATGTCAGCATCAGGGTTTTTCTGTTCATGGCTCTACTCGTTGTGTTTTACGTGCGCCTATCATGCCACCTGAGCGAGGAATTTTCTTCCGCTTGGTTCAAAACTCCGCACCTGAGTTTCAATTATTTAACGCAGAGCATCCAACACAATGGGTACAGAATGCAACAGTGGCTATTGACAGGGAGTTTAGCGCTGTCAGAATTACGGATTGCCTGAAGACTGGGGCTAACGGCAGGCAATCCCGTGCAAGTATCCCCCGTTATTTACCACACTGAGCGTGCCGCGCATCTGTCGCGGAATGGTTGTTGCTTACGTGCAACCCGTCGATTGGCCGTTCTCCGCAACCCTCAGGAGGGCGGCTGGCCAGGAGACAACCTCTTAACAAAGTGTGGAGCAGCCGGTTCCGCTTTCAAAAGAAGCAGGGTAACCGTGAACCCAGGCAACCGGGCGTGTGCCCGGCTCATTCACTCGTAGAAGAGGGTATAAAATCGTGGAGTTATTGTCTGGCGCCGATATGCTGATCCGCTCCCTGCAGGATCAGGGGATCGAGTACATATATGGCTATCCGGGTGGTGCAGCCCTTCATATTTATGATGCGCTGTTCAGGCAGGACGAGGTCAAACACATTCTGGTAAGGCACGAACAGGCGGCGGTGCACATGGCTGATGGCTATGCACGCGCGACTGGCATGCCAGGAACTGTGCTTGTGACCTCTGGCCCTGGAGCCACCAACACCATTACCGGTATTGCAACTGCATTCATGGACTCCATCCCCATGGTGGTTCTGTGCGGGCAGGTTGCATCCACTCTGATTGGCGAAGATGCCTTTCAGGAAACCGATATGATGGGTGTTTCCAGGCCTGTCGTTAAGCACAACCTCAGTGTGCGTCATCCGTCAGAGATTCCGGAAATTATCCGCAAAGCGTATTACATCGCCTCTACCGGTCGCCCTGGTCCTGTTGTTGTGGATATTCCCAAGGATATGACCGCGCCTAATGAGCGCTTCGAGTACGCTTATCCGAAAAAAGTAAAGCTGCGCTCATACAATCCGGCTATCCGTGGCCATGCAGGCCAGATCAAAAAAGCGGTCGATATGATGCTGGCGGCGCGACGCCCTGTTATATATGCCGGTGGCGGTGTCATTCTGGGCAAGGCATCCGGCCAGCTAACAGAGTTGGTGCGCAAGTTGGGTTATCCGATTACTAATACCCTGATGGGGATTGGTTGTTATCCGGCCAGCGACAAGCAGCACCTTGGCTGGCTTGGCATGCACGGAACTTACGAAGCGAATATGGCGATGCACCACTCGGACCTTATTCTGGCGGTTGGTGCGCGGTTTGATGATCGCGTCACCAACGCAACAGAGAAGTTCTGCCCTGGTGCACGGATTATTCATATTGATATTGATCCGGCATCAATCTCCAAGACCATCGACGCCGACGTGCCGATCGTAGGGCCGGTGGATGCGGTTCTCAAGGAAATGCTCGCACTGGTAAAAGAGAGCAAGGAAAAGCCGGATGCAGAGGCTATCGCATCCTGGTGGAAGCAGATTGATGAATGGCGCGCTTTCCATGGTATGCGCTATGAAACCAGCCCGGATGTAATCAAGCCGCAAGAAGTCGTCGAAATGCTGCACCGCCTCACGAATGGGGATGCATTTGTTACCTCTGATGTGGGGCAGCACCAGATGTTCGCGGCTCAGTACTACAAGTTTGATAAGCCGAATCGCTGGATCAACTCCGGTGGACTCGGCACCATGGGCTTTGGCTTGCCAGCCGCTATGGGCATCAAGCTGACCCATCCGGATGACGAAGTGCTCTGTATTACAGGTGAGGGCAGTATCCAGATGAATATTCAGGAGCTCTCCACCTGTAACCAGTACAAGTTGCCGGTGAAGATTATCAACTTGAATAATCAGGCTCTGGGTATGGTGAAGCAGTGGCAGGACATGAACTACGAGTCCAGGCACTCTCATTCCTACATGGAGTCCCTGCCTGATTTCATCAAGTTGGCTGAAGCTTACGGTCATGTGGGTATCAGGATCGATAAGAAAGAAGATCTGGAGCCCAAGCTCAAGGAAGCTCTGGCTATGAAGGACAGGCTGGTTTTCGTGGATATTCAGGTTGACCGCTTTGAGCATGTATACCCGATGCAAGTAGCTCGCGGCTGCATGAAAGATATGTGGCTCAGCAAAACGGAGAGGGTGTGATCATGCGTCGAATCATTTCTGTCTTGCTGGAAAACGAACCGGGGGCTCTGTCCCGAGTAGTTGGTTTGTTTTCGCAGCGTAACTACAACATTGAGACCCTGACTGTTGCGCCAACGGAGGACGAGACTCTGTCTCGCCTGACGGTAACAACAACTGGCCCGGATCGAGTGATTGAGCAGATTACCAAACAGCTCAACAAACTCGTTGAGGTGGTTAAGTTGGTGGACCTTACTGAGGGCCCACACATCGAGCGAGAGCTAATGCTGATCAAGCTGAAAGCAACCGGTTCTCAGCGCGCTGAAATCAAGCGTACTGTGGATATTTTCAGGGGGCAGATCGTTGATGTGACCAGTTCGGTCTATACAGTTCAGCTGGCAGGGCCAAGCGATAAGCTGGATGGCTTTGTTCAGGCGATTGGAGCATCTGGCGTGCTGGAAGTGGTACGCTCGGGGATTTCCGGAATCGCCAGAGGCGAAAAGGTTTTAAGTCTTTAAGACGGTTTAGTGTTTAACGAAAGCTTTGGCCGCTTGAAAAGGCCATCACAAATCATAGAGGTTAGTCATGCAGGTTTATTACGATAAGGATTGCGATCTTTCTATCATCCAGGGCAAGAAAGTTGCCATCATCGGTTTTGGCTCACAGGGTCACGCACATGCGTGCAACCTGAAAGAGTCCGGTGTTGATGTAACTGTAGGTCTGCGTCCAGGATCCTCGTCCATCGCCAAGGCAGAAGCCTATGGCCTGAAGACTAGTGACGTACCGTCTGCAGTTGCTGCGGCTGACGTTGTAATGATTCTGACGCCAGATGAGTTTCAGTCCCAGTTGTACGCTGCCGAAATCGAGCCAAACCTGAAGCAGGGCGCTACTTTGGCATTTGCCCACGGTTTTGCTGTTCACTACAACCAGATTGTTCCGCGCAACGACCTGGATGTAATCATGGTTGCCCCTAAGGCGCCAGGTCACACTGTTCGCACCGAATTCGCTAACGGCGGTGGTATTCCTGACCTGATCGCTATCTTCCAGGACGCGTCTGGCAACGCCAAGAACGTGGCTCTTTCTTATGCAAGCGGCATTGGTGGTGGTCGTACCGGTATCATCGAAACCACGTTCAAGGACGAGACAGAAACCGATCTGTTCGGTGAGCAGGCTGTTCTTTGTGGTGGTGCAGTTGAGCTGGTTAAGGCGGGCTTCGAGACCTTGACCGAAGCAGGTTATGCTCCGGAAATGGCGTACTTTGAGTGTCTGCACGAGCTGAAGCTGATTGTAGACCTGATGTACGAGGGCGGTATCGCCAATATGAACTACTCCATCTCTAATAACGCAGAGTATGGTGAGTATGTGACTGGCCCGGAGATTATCAACGAGCAGTCACGCGAAGCGATGCGCAACGCGCTCAAGCGTATCCAGAGTGGTGAGTACGCGAAGATGTTCATCTCTGAGGGGGCTCTTAACTACCCTTCAATGACTGCGCGTCGTCGTCAGAATGCCGAGCATCAGATTGAAGTGACAGGTGAAAAGCTTCGCGGAATGATGCCCTGGATCTCTGCCAACAAGATCGTAGATAAAGACAAAAACTGAGTGGAGCTTCGCTTGGTTTAATGAAACGCGGCCCGGGTGGCCGCGTTTTTCGTATATACTTCGCCCAAATGCTTTCCGGAGTAGTGGGAATGACTAACGAAAGAAAAGATAAAGAAGTGAGTTCTTTGGCCGCAGAACCGGAGATTACTACCGGCCCCGCGGGCGAGTGCGACATCGAGCCTGGTGAGGTTGTGGAGGAAGAGTTGATTGGGGGAGCGCCAGTGCGAAAAAAAGGGATATATCTACTCCCTAACGCACTAACTACCGCGTCATTGTTCTCTGGCTTCTATGCCATTGTATCAGCGGCAGGTGGCGTTTTTGATAATGCTGCCATTGCAATCTTTGTTTCCATGATATTGGACGGGTTGGACGGTCGCGTTGCGCGAATGACCAACACCCAAAGCAAGTTTGGCGAGGAATATGACAGCCTCGCGGATATGGTTGCCTTCGGTGTTGCGCCCGGATTCGTTGCTTTTTTCTGGTCCCTGAACGGATTGGATAAAATCGGCTGGGCCATAACCTTTATTTACGTTGCCGGCACAGCGTTGCGTCTGGCCCGGTTTAATACCCAGATCGGTTCCGTAGACAAAAAGTATTTTGTTGGATTGCCCAGCCCTGCAGCTGCTGCGTGTGTTGCTGGTCTCGTTTGGTGCTTCCATTCATTCGAGCCTGCAGCATGGCTCACCTTCCTGACAATAGTGGTTGTTGGTGGCTCTGGTGTGTTGATGGTCAGTAATGTGCTGTATCACAGCTTCAAGGATCTGGACCTTCGTGGTCGGGTGCCGTTTGCAGCCATACTTCTTGTGGTGCTGATTCTTGTGGTGGTCGCGCTGGATCCGGCTACTGTGTTGTTTACCGGGTTCCTGGTTTATGCGCTTTCTGGGCCGGTTCGCGCATTGTTCCGGGGGAAGACTCGTCGGTCAGCCAAGGTTGGCAAGTAAAGCGCTTAGGCTATTAGTGGTTCTGTACGGATTTTGATCGGTTTCTGCCTTGTTCTGGCTAATTCATAGGTGGAAACCGAGGTTCTCTGAAATAAATTGAAAATGGCCGTTGACAGATCTGCGTGTGTCTGTAGAATGCGCATCTCCTTCGAGGGACACACCGCTGAGACGGGGTGATCTGAGAAGGGCAACTG
>NZ_JAVMBO010000014.1:0-170403 GCF_031631795.1 Marinobacter xiaoshiensis | reverse complement strand
GTAAGCGTCCGGCAAACCCATCTTGAGTGTGATGCCGAAGGCTTCAAGATAGTGTCCACTTATTCTTTAGTGGACACTATCTATGAACAACGTAAGCGTAACCCGCCCTTACCGAAAACGTCGCCGACACGCTCCGGAATTTAAAGCTCGGCTGGTGGCCGAGTGCCACAGACCTGGAGCTTCTGTTTCCCGCATTGCCCTGGATAACGACCTCAACGCCAACCAACTTCGGCGCTGGATCAGAGAGTCGAAGCAAGACGATGGAAGCCAAGCCCCAGCCTTTCTACCGGTTCGTTTTCCAGCGACGGCCGTGCATACCACGAAACCTGCCGATAAGGATCGCACCATCCGCATCGAGATTCCGCGAGCCGGCGGCCCGGTTGTGGTGGAATGGCCCGCCGATCAAGGTCAGCAATGCGCGGCGTTTCTGCGCGAACTGTTGCCATGATCCGCATTGACGAGATCTGGCTGGCCACCGAGCCCTTGGATATGCGGGCTGGGCCAGACACCGCGTTGGCGCGTGTCGTCCAGGTGTTCGGCTCAGCCAGGCCCCATTGTGCGTACCTGTTCGCCAACAAACGGGGCAACCGAATGAAAGTGTTGATCCACGACGGTCTTGGTATATGGCTCTGTGCCCGTCGATTGAATCGCGGCAAGTTCCACTGGGGCGAAACCTGGCGTGGCAAGCAACTGTTATTAACAGACGAACAATTGGCTGCGCTGGTTCAAGGGTTGCCGTGGCAACGCCTCGGTGCCGCCGGTGTGATCTCGATTCTGTAACCACAAGCCGGTTACCCAGACCATCATCAGAATGGCGAATCGTCACAGTGGCCGTGACTTGGGATACTGTTCTGCATGTCACAACGTCCCGACCTTAATCAACTCTCCGCCGATCAACTCCGTGCCCTAGTCACGGATCTGTTCGATCGCGTAGAAAATAAGGATCGAGCACTCGTACACCGCGATGCAGTCATCGAGAAACTGACCCACGAAGTGGCCATCCTTAAACGCCACAAGTTCGCCCGTCGCAGCGAACAACTGGATGCGGTTCAAGGCCGCTTGCTGGATGAGCTGATCGACAGCGACATTGCTGCCATCGAGGCTGAACTGGCACAACTCACAGCCGCCGAAACACCGCCCAAGCCAAAAATACAACCCAAGCGGGCTCCACTGCCACCGGAGTTGCCCCGCACCCTGATCCATCACGAACCCGAGAACACTCAGTGTCGCTGCGGCTGCCAGCTCAAGCGCATAGGCGAAGACGTCAGTGAAAAGCTGGATTACGTGCCGGGCGAGTTCACAGTGGAGCGCCACATCCGCGGCAAATGGGCCTGTGAGCAGTGCGAAACCCTGACCCAGGCACCGGTGCCTCCGCAGGTTATCAATAAAGGCATTCCCACCGCCGGATTACTGGCTCAGGTGCTGGTGGCCAAGTACTCGGATCATTTACCACTATACCGTCAAGAACGTATCTTCGGTCGTGCTGGCCTCGCTATCCCGCGCTCAACTCTGGCGGAATGGGTAGGCGCTTGCGGTGTGCAGCTGCAACCGCTGGTGAATGCTCTTAGAAATGCACTACTGGAACACGGCGTTCTGCACGCCGATGAAACACCGGTCAGCATGCTGGCTCCGGGCAAGAAAAAAACCCACAAAGCCTATGTCTGGGCCTATTGCACCACACCGTTCTCCAATCTGAAGGCCGTTGTTTACGACTTCGCCCCAACCCGGGCGGGTGAGCACGCTCGAACCTTCCTGGAAGGCTGGCAAGGCAAACTGGTCTGCGACGATTACTCGGGCTACAAGGCGGGCTTCGGCAACGGCATCACCGAAATCGGTTGTATGGCCCATGCCCGTCGCAAGTTCTACGACCTACACCAAGCTAACCAGAGCCAAATAGCGGCACAGGCTCTGGAATACATCGGTCAGCTGTATCAGATCGAGCGAGAAGCCAAAGACCTGCCGCCGGATAAGCGACAGCAAATCAGAAATGAAAAGGCCAGACCAATAGCCGATGCCCTGCATCAATGGATGTTGGCGCACCGACAGAAAGTGCCGGATGGCTCCGGCACGGCCAGAGCCTTGGACTACAGTCTCAAACGCTGGACAGCGCTGACGCGCTATCTGGACGATGGCGCAGTGCCCATCGACAACAACTGGATGGAAAACCAGATACGCCCGTGGGCATTGGGTCGGAGTAACTGGTTGTTCGCAGGTTCATTGCGAAGTGGTCAACGCGCTGCTGCGGTGATGACGTTAATCCAGTCCGCAAAGCTCAATGGGCATGATCCGTATGCCTATTTGAAAGATGTTCTGACGAAACTGCCGACGCAGAAAAACAACGCCATTGATGAACTGCTACCGCACAACTGGAGGCCGGTGAGCATTAGCAAGGTGTGATGGGCGGACGCTTACGTTTAGAGCACTCAGATGATGAAACCGTAGAGGCTGCTCGAGTTGCAGCGGACAACAGCGATTGGGCGGGATTCGTTACGGCTATGTATGGCCCGTGTGCCAAGCGTGCCGACCACCCTATAAAAGCGGCCAAATGGCTGGAGTTCGATCAGGACACTGGAGAATACCTTGATTGCCCCATTAACCAGTATGGCGAGCTCTCCAAGGGCAAGTTGTTTGGTCTTTATGCTCGGGGTCGATACTGGATTACGAGAACTTTACGGTGGGAGGTGAAACGACCGCAGCGAACGATAGAATTAACCTCCACATCGCACGACTCCTGGCTCGAACGCCTTCAACGCCTCTCTCAAGTCCGTGAAGTGACACTTGCGGAAATTGACGCACTTCCTGACGACACCGCTTATGCATGGGAGAAGCTGAACAGTGAGGATTTCCCGCCACCTTGGAGTTCTGTCAATAACTGTACTGGGATTGAGCAGCGACCACCCTAGATAGTGTTCTGATTTTGAGCTCTAACCCCGGCAGCTTTACGCTTTGCGACAGTCTTCGCTCCAAGATTCCGGTATCCAGGGCTGATTTCACCCGCCGAGAAAAGATGACCTATTATTCTTTGGAAGAACTTAATCGTCGCTGCGTCTTCTCGACGAACCGGTTCACAATAGTAAGGGATGCTGCGATAAAGACTAGCTATGACTCTTCTTTGTGTTCGTTTGACCTTGGCATTGTTCCCGTCAAGGACAACGCCTGTAATGACTTTCTCTGTGCTCGCGCTGTATCTTCGAATCTTATGGCTGCCGTAACCCCTGCTGTTTTTAAGGTAATTCTGTACATAGGAAACAAAGTCTTTGGGGATTTTCTCTCCCGAGAACGTCAAGTCATCGACGTAGAGTGTAAACCTGAGATTACGGGACCTAGAATACGCATTAATATGGTTGAACGCTGGAAGGTTCACCATAAATGCCATGCTTTGACTAAGGGGGCTGCCAGTTGGGATATAAGAACGAACTGTCGACAGTTCCGCCAATGTTTCAGCTATATCCTCTGAACAACGAAATGTCTTCCTCAGTCCCCGGCTCACAATGCTCTTTGTGGTCGAAGGGTAGAACTTTTTTATATCAACTTTTACAACCGCATGGTGACCTAGATGTCGTTTAGCATTATCAACATGAGAGCGCCCTCGGACGCCAGACATCAAATAGTCAGGCTTTTCGATCCGATTCAGAAGAGAGTTCAACCTTTTATGGATGCGAAGGAGTTGCGCTTTCGGAATTTCTATGTCTCTGGGGTCTTCGTCACCGACACTGCCAAATTTATAATTCGCATCACCGCGCGCTACCAACTTCTTTAGAGTTGATGGCTGCACAGCAAGTATCTTAGCGAGACGTTTATGATTGGAGAGTTTGTATAAAGGGCTTTGATCAATTGGGTATTTTTTTCGAGTTCTCATCAAAGGCCGACATCCATAGGCTGAGTTTCAGATATCCGTTAAACATTTTCAGAAAAAAAGTCCGAATAGTTTCGAAGAAAGGAACTCGACGCTCACTGCCCACTAAGAGTATACGCATTAACCTTTTGTCTATGCTGAGCTTTGAAGCATAGTAGTCTGAAAGCGCCAGAGGAACACCCAAACACCCACTTTCAATTAAGCAAAGCGTTTCAAAAGTTAGCTGGGTTCGGACTTGCACTTCTCTTTGATCTATCTCAAGAGCTAAGCGCAGATATTTTGTGTTAACCATATTTGCTCTCGTATTCGTTTGAGGTTATGTGCCCGCGGGTGATGTAGAAAGAGCCTATAAGCTCATCCAACGGGCAATGCCATACCTGCTGTTGTAAGCAGAGCAATGATCAGAAGTTGTAGAATCCAGAAAACGACCTTAGCCGTAACCAGAACTGTAACCCTAACCATGGCAGGATGCCGTAATAGACGCCCTACCTTACCAACCCATCGTCTTCCAAAAACCTTCATTCGCTTCAGCATGATTGCACCTCTTAGTTACGCCCGCCGAAATTGACGGACTCACAGAGTAACTAAGTTAAAACGACAGGGAGTGTTTGGAAGTTTTTACCCACGAACTAACCTGCTCGTCTCACAGACGAGCGATCCGGGCGACGCGAAGTCGGCTTGCCGCGCGCGCGCGTTCACCGGATCAGACAGAGTCTTTCAACTCCACGAAATGTTTCCACTTCTAATTTAAGCTAACGCTTCTCTGTGATACTTCCCTGATTGAAGGCACACCAACAATAGCAGATGAAAAACAGGAGTCAACTTCACGAGAACACTCAACTGCCTTGCGCCTAAGTAAAAAGATAGCTTTTAAAGAAGTAAGTTTTGTCTACATAGCGTCTACATAAGATAAACGCCAGGAAATCGGACATGACAGGAATTCTGTAAGCTATTGAAAAATATGGTGCTCCGGGCCGGAATCGAACCGGCACGACCGTGAGGTCGAGAGATTTTAAGTCTCTTGTGTCTACCAATTTCACCACCGGAGCATTCGGGGGGAAGTTTTGAGGGCCGGAATTGTATAAGGCCATGGGCGATAACGCAATTCAAAACACCCTCAGTTAGTTTTTCCCTCAGGCTACTGGCTTCCGGGCCATCCCTTTGTAGATATACCCGGCTATCTTCGGTGATTTCGGAATGTAGAGGTTTTCCAGTTCCTCAAGCTCAAACCCGGCATGGCGGATCAGGTCTGCGATATGGCGGTTCAGGTGGCAGCCACCCGCCAATTTTTTCCAGCTTGGGTTGATGCGGTTTTGCCATTTGCGGGTGCTGTCATCGGGCGACTCGCCGTGCTCCAGGAACAGGAGTTCTCCTCCAGGCTTTAACACGCGCTTCATTTGCAGCAGCGCGGCGTTCCAGTCGGGAATGGTGCACAGGGTGAAGGTAAGCAAAACGGTATCCACGCTGTTATCTTGTAGCGGTATTTGCTCCCCCGGCAGGCCCAGCCACTCCACATGAATGGGCGCGCGCTTTAGATTTGGCTGTGCTTTGCGGCGCATGCCTTCCGAAGGCTCCAGGCCGTAAACCATTTCCACGGTGTCCGGGTTGTAGAATTCCAGGTTAATACCCGATCCCATGCCTACTTCCAGCACACGGCCTTTGGCCCGGGGTACTAGCTGGCTACGCAGTTTCATAACCTGCCCCATGGAGCAGGCCTTGTCGATAATATGCGGCAGGATGCGTTCTTCGTAAAAGCTCATGCTTTCCACCATACTTGTTTTTAGTCAACGGGTGCGACAATCTGCCCTATCGGTTTAGCAGCGATATCCAGTAGCATGCTCTCTAACTGCCGGTAAAAACAATATTACAATTCAGGCTGTGGCAGCTGTGGAGTGGGTGCGCTGTGCTCGCTTATTGTGACGTTAACCTTTACCGGGGGTTCCTATGGAACTAGATCCTCTCATCCTATCGCGAATCCAGTTCGCTTTTGTCGTGTCATTTCACGCCATTTTTCCGGTGTTCACCATCGGTCTTGCTTCCTACATTGCCGTACTTGAAGGGCTTGCGTACAAAACCAGGAACCCGGTATGGCTGAAGCTGTCTTCATTCTGGACCACGGTGTTTGCGGTGGTCTTCGGAATGGGTGTGGTATCCGGGATTGTTATGTCGTTCCAGTTTGGTACCAACTGGAGTAATTTCTCCCAGGCGTCTGCCAACTTCCTTGGGCCCATGCTCAGCTATGAGGTTATTACCGCCTTCTTCCTTGAAGCGGCGTTTCTTGGGGTGTTGCTCTTCGGGCGCGATCGCGTGCCACCTGGTGCACACCTGTTTGCCGCAATCATGGTCGCCACGGGCACCTTCATATCGTCGTTCTGGATTCTGTCAGCTAACAGCTGGATGCAAACACCTGCCGGAACCGAGCTGCGAGATGGCATCTTCTACGTTACTTCCTGGAGCGAGGCGATATTTAACCCGTCTTTCCAGTTCCGCTTCGCCCATAAGGTTATCGCTTCGTTCCTGACCGGCGGCTTTGTTGTGGCCGGTGTCAGCGCGTGGTATCTGCTCAAAGGCCGTGAGGTGGAGGCAAACCGAAAAGCATTGTCCATGTGCCTTTGGTTGCTGTTGATTCTTGCACCTGCGCAGTTGGTGGTTGGCGATTTCCACGGGTTGAATACCCTTGAGCACCAGCCAACAAAAGTGGCGGCAATGGAAGGCAACTGGGAAACCTCCCGCAACGTTCCGCTGTTGTTGTTCGCGATTCCTGATCAGGAAAACCAAACCAACCATTATGAAATTGGTGTACCCAGCCTTGCCAGCCTGATTCTTACCCACGAATGGGACGGCGAGATTCCTGGCCTTAAAGATGTTCCTGTAGCAGAGCAGCCACCGGTTGCCATCGTATTCTGGTCCTTCCGGATTATGGTTGGGTTGGGAATGTTGATGATTCTTTTTGCTCTTACCGGTCTCGTTCTGCGTGCAGGTGGCCGCTATTGGCAGGCACCCTGGTTCCTTCAGGGTATGCGATTCATGAGCGTTGCGCCGTTTATTGCTGTTCTCACGGGTTGGTTTGTAACCGAGTTTGGGCGGGCTCCATGGCTGGTCTATGGAATGATGACTCAGGCTGAGTCAGTCACCCCATCCCTCACCGGCGGTATGGCGCTGTTTACTTTGATTGGCTACGTGGTTGTGTATGCCCTGGTGTTCACGGCAGGCGTTTATTACCTCATGCGGGTGCTTTACGAAGGTATGGAGAACGATAAGCACGAGCCAGACACCCAGTCTGAACGGGCTAAACGGCCTATGTCTGCCGCACACACGTCATTTGAACTCCAAGACTCCAAAGAACAGCCGACCAAACAGGGAGGACACTGATTATGGAACTGCTTGATCTGGCACTCGTGTGGGCATTTATCATCGGTTTTGGCGTAATCATGTATGTGTTGATGGACGGCTTCGATCTGGGCGTGGGAATACTCTTCCCCTTCGCCCCGACAGAGCAGGATCGCGACGTGATGATGAACTCGGTTGCTCCGGTATGGGATGGCAACGAAACCTGGCTGGTGCTCGGCGGTGCCGGGTTGCTGGGCGCATTCCCGCTGGTCTACAGCATATTGCTGCCGGCCTTGTACATTGGCGTGTTCCTGATGCTGGCCGGCCTGATTTTCCGGGGCATTGCCTTTGAATTCCGATTCAAAGCGCGCACCTCCCGTTATCTTTGGAACTGGGCCTTTGCCGGTGGCTCGACTGTGGCCGCATTCGCCCAGGGCGTGGTTGTAGGCACTTACATTCAGGGCTACGAAACCGCCAATGGCGTGTTCACTGGCGGTGCGTTTGATTGGCTGACCCCGTTCACTGTACTGACTGGCCTTGGGCTGCTCGCTGGTTATGCACTGCTGGGCTCTACATGGCTGATTCTGAAAACCGAAGGCCGGTTGCAGGAGTGGGCGTACAAAATCACCCTGCCCTTGTTAGCCGCTGTGCTGGTGGTGTTTGGCATTATCAGTGTGTGGACACCGTTTATAGACGATATGGTTCGCGACCGCTGGTTCAGCAACCTGAGCCTTATCTGGATTCTGCCAGCACTGACTTTGCTGTGCGCTTTCCAGATATTCCGGTCGGTGCGTAACCGGTTTGAAGGCATGCCTTTCGTGGCCACTATGGGATTGTTCATAACAGCCTATCTGGGTTTGATTGTCAGCCGGTGGCCGTATCTGGTTCCGCCTGACTACACCCTGTGGGATGCAGCCTCGGCTTACGATTCGCAGCTGTTCCTTTTGATCGGTTTGCTGATTGTTATTCCATTTGTACTCACCTACACGGCGTGGACCTATTGGGTTTTCCGGGGCAAGGTACGTGCTGGGGAGGGTTACCACTAAGTGACAAAGCAGGCTCTTGACCAGCGCGCAGTACGGCGCTGGCTTTCAGGGCTTACAAGTGGCAACCGGCGCTGGATTCAGGGTACGGTTGCCGCAGGTACCCTGGCCGGCGTCGCCACCATCGTGCAGATGGTGTTTCTGGCGCGCATTGTTCACCTTGGTGTTATCGAGCATGCGCCAGCCTCCGAGTTGGCGCCCTATTTTTTTGGCCTTGTTCTGGCTATTGTTTTCCGATCTGTAGCCCAGGGCGTGCAAACTCACCTTGCGGCACGATGCAGCGAACAAGTACGCCGCACTGCACGGCGTCAGATCCATCAGCACTGGTGCAGCATGGGTCCACTTGAATTGGGGCAAACCTCTGCAGGTAGTCTGGCAAGAGAGTGGATTGACCACGTTGATGCCTTGCACGGTTATTTCGCTCGCTTTCTTCCCCAAATGGCGCTTTCCCTGATCGTTCCGCTTTTGATTCTGATGTTGGTGTTCTATCTCGACTGGCTTGCCGGGATTTTTCTGCTTCTGTCGGCCCCACTGATCCCATTCTTCATGGCACTGGTGGGTATGGGCGCGGAGAAGCTTAACCAACAGCATTTTGAGACTGTGAGCCGTTTATCTGGTCAGTTTCTGGATAAGGTTCGAGGCATAACCACTCTGCAATTGTTCGGGCAAACCGAAAGCGCTGCAGAAGTGATTCAACAGCGTTCGGATCAGTACCGCAAAATCACTCTGAAAACCCTGCGCGTTGCGTTTTTATCCTCAGCGGTTCTCGAGTTCTTCGCGTCTGTCGCCATCGCGGTCATCGCTATCTACATCGGTTTTGGTCTTCTGGGTTACATAACCTATGGGCCGTCTTCGGATTTAACGCTGTTCTCCGGGCTGTTGATTCTGTTGTTGGCGCCGGAGTTCTTTCAGCCATTGCGCATACTCTCCCAGCACTACCACGATCGGGCCGCTGCGCTTGGGGCTGGTGCTGAGATTCTTGCCCGTTTGAATGAAGACGAACCGGCTGTTTCTTCCTCGAGCGATGAAACAGAAAGCCTAAGAGCTATGCCCTCAGTCCCCGAGCCCGTTACCGGCAACGAGACAATCAAGCTGAGCGCCGTGTCACTGGCTTTTCGCGCTGACCATAACGTTCTCAGGGATGTATCGCTGGTGATCGGTAAAGGCGATGTAATTGCCCTTACAGGCCCTTCTGGGGGTGGTAAATCCACGCTTCTGAATCTTCTTGCAGGATTTTTGGTGCCAGACAGCGGCGATATTCACCTGTTTGGCATGCCAGCAGGCAGCTTTGCCTTTGGCTGGCTAGGCCAGAGCGGATTTCTTGTGCACGGTACCTGGGCGGAGAACCTTCGGCTGACCAGTCCGGATGCTTCTGATGTGGCTATCGAGACAGCATTGAGAAACGTTGGCCTTGGCTCCTTGCTGGACAGCCGGGAAGACGGCATTTTCAGTCAGGTGTCGGAAGACGGCCAAGGCTTGTCTGGTGGTCAGGCCCGTCGTTTGAGCCTGGCACGAATTTTTGTGGCGGATTACGATGTAATTCTCCTGGATGAGCCAACTGCTGGCCTCGACAGCGACAGTGAGATGTTTGTTCTTGAGGCGCTTCACAAGCTTGCTATGGCGGGCAAGACACTGATCTTTTCCACCCATCATCAGGCGCTGCTGGCTCTCGCCAATCGCGTGCTATTGGTTTCTGGCGGGGAGGTTAAAGATGTCTGAACTGAAGCCATGGCTAACACTGATATATCAGCGCCCGGGCAGGCTCTTCGTAGGCGCCCTGCTGATGCTGGCCGCCCTGCTTTCGGGGCTTGGTCTGCTTGCGCTTTCCGGCTGGTTTATCACTGAAACTGCATTGGTGGGCGTTCTTCTGGCGGCCAGTTTGCCCGCCACCATCAATCTGTATGTGCCAGGCGGTGGCATCCGTTTTTTTGCAGTATCCCGTACAGTTTCCCGTTATGTGGAGCGGCTGTATAACCACGACACCGTGCTGCTACTGCTCACGGACATTCGCGTCGCCCTGTTTCGCAAGCTTGCCGCCACCGGACGAGGCCAGAGGCGGGAACTGACTGGTGCCCAGTGGTTATCGCGGCTTACCAGCGATGTGGATGCCCTCGACACCCTGTACCTGCGCCTGATTGCGCCAACGGCTCTGGCTGCGTTTGTGGCGCTGCTGCTTTTTGGACTGGCTTGGATACTGTTTGATGTCAGGATCGCTGCTGGCGTCGCCCTGATACTCGGCTTCGCTTTTGTAGTGGCCACGATCGGTGTTTACGCAAGAACAGCCAGGATTGCAGCCCGGCAGAGTGATCAGCAGGAATCTCTTCGCATGGCGGTTGTAGAGCACCTGGAAGGTTTTGCGGAGCTTACTGCAGCTGGCCGCGTAGGCAAACACGGTGCCTGGCTTATGCGCCAGGCGCACCAAACGGCAACGGAGCAGGTGAAAGCCGACTCCCGCACCGGCTGGCATCTGGCAGGCTCCAACTTGCTGATTAATCTTTCTGCAGCATTCGCACTCTGGGCAGGCTTCGAGTTGTTCCGCGCTGGCGCCATTTCCGGGCCAGTTCTGGTTCTGCTGCCCATCGCCCTGCTCGGCTTGGCAGAAGTTTACAGCATGCTGCCGGAAGCCTTTGGCAAGCTGGGTGCTACCCAGGCCTCTGCAGCGCGCTTGAACCGGGATTGCAGGAGTAAAGACTTTGAGGATGTGCGGGAGGCCATTGAACTACCTTCAGGCGCCGCTCTATTGGCCAAAGACCTCACCGTAAAGTATCCCGAACATGCACCGCTTTTTACCCACTTTGATTTGCAGGTAGCAACCGGCGAGCGAGTGGGTATTCTTGGCCATTCAGGTAGTGGCAAGTCATCCCTTGCGGATACGTTCTCTGGTCTTCTAACTCCTTCAAGCGGTGCCAGCTCAAGCCTTCCGTGTGCTTATCTCACTCAAAAAACGGTGTTGTTTGAAGATACCTTGCGGGCAAACCTGTTACTGGGCGCTCCGGATACAAGCGATGCACAGCTTTGGAGAGTTCTTGAGATGGTGGACCTTGCAGAGCGATTCGGCTCAGAGCGGGATCAACTTGATACATGGTTGGGAAGTTCAGGAAGCCGGCTTTCCGGTGGTGAGGCACGTCGCGTTGTGCTTGCCCGAGTGCTGTTAAGCCCTGCCCCCTTGCTGATACTGGACGAGCCATTTACCGGGGTTGATGCACCCACACGAGAGAAGATCACCAAGCAAATGGATGTCTGGCTGGAAGGACGAACAGTAATCAGCTTGGCACACGGGTCGGAAGCCCTTCCGGGCACCGACCGTGTGATTCATCTAGGCGTTTAAACCCCTGCGTTTACCGGGTTTCAACTACCTCAAACGTAAGCCCTGCTTTGCTGGTCAAACGGCCCAGCAGGTTGTCGCTGAGTATCGATGCGGGCGTCCAGAAGCCACCCTGCTTATCTGCAGGAACATCGAATGCCAGGCACATGCCGGCTTCGCCCAGCATTTTACCGGTAGAACCGTAGCCCGGGTCTGCATCGCCAGTCACCTTGGTGATCATGGTTTTGCCATCCGGGGTGCGCCCTACAAATCGCAAATCATAGAATCCTGCCTTTTGAGCTTCGGGGCTCGGGCCTTCGCCAGGCTGAGGCACGAACTTCTCGACCAACCAACGTGTTGGTTTAAGAGCAGACGCCGTCAAGAAACCCATCAGGGCCGCAGTAACACCATAAGCAGCCAAACGGCCCTTGGTGCCAGTGCCCGTCATTATGGCCTCATCGTAGGTGAACTCTTTGCCATAGCGGGCGTCTTGCAGGGCATTGGAGCGGTGCACAATACGGGTATTGATCGCACCCATAACAAATGGTGCCAGCCACACATTGAATGTTTTATCGAATTCCGCGCCTTTCAGAGCCGGCTGACGCACCTTTGAGCGATGCTCCGGTGGGCTGATAGAGAAAGGATTGGCTATTTCCTTACGCAGCTGCGAGTCGGATGCAGCTTCTTTGGCTACGTTGATAATAGAAGCAACCGTACCGCCGGAAACCCCGCCTTTGGCTACTTTCACACGCATGCGCACGTCTTGGCATGGCTCGCCAAACGTCTTTTCTGCCTGTTGTTGCAGGAACCAGACGCCCATATCCGACGGAATGGAATCAAACCCGCAGCAATGCACAATTCGTGCACCGGAAGCCTTGGCCTGATCTTCATAGCGGTCAACCATCTGGCGAATCCACTGAACTTCACCGGTTAAATCGCAATAGTCGGTGCCTGTCTCAACACAGGCTTTCACCAGAGGCTCACCGTACAGCGCGTAAGGCCCTACCGTGGAGATGATCACGCGGGTTTGTTCGCACATAGCTTTCAAGGCAGCGTCGTCGGTGGAATCTGCGAGAATCACCGGAAGTTCGCTTGCGTCAGCTCCCAAACCCGACTTTAGCGTGCTTAGCTTGGATTCTGAACGCCCGGCAATGGCCCACTTAACCTCGCCAGCAACGCCGTAGGTGTCATACAGGTATTGCGTAAGTATCTGGCCGACGAAACTGGTCGCACCGAACACAACCAGGTCGTAGGTGGTTTCTGCTGATTTGGTCATTGCCTGTCCTTTTTATGAGATCTTTTTGCCGGAATTGTGTGAGTTTTTCTGACTATTTACAGCGAATTCAATAGAAGGATCTTAGCAGCTTTGAGGTGCCGTTCTAACTTCACTGGGAGCGCTTTAGTGACGTCGTCACGGCCAATCGCACAGCTTGGTGTATAAGGCACACTGGTGAATATCGAATAGATGCACCTTTGGAGATTCCAATTGGCCATATTCCTCCTGATACTTTGTTTGCTTCTTGCCATATTCAGTGGTTTTCTTTGCTGGCAATTCATTGAGCAGCGCAAGATTCTGTCACACCTGATCACCGAAACAATGCGAGCAGACCCGGAAGCTGATCTTGGGAAAGAGCCAGACTTGATCCTTACGCTTAAAGTGCTCAACCCGATTACTGTGGCGAAGCGTGAATCCCGTTCTGCACGGGTTCTGGCGGATAAACTCCCGGTGATGGTACGAAAAATGGTGTACCAGGGCGTTATGAAAGAGCTGGAGCAAGAGATGGTTGAGCGTGAAATCGACGTGGAGCTGAAGATTGAGTATCGCTAGGAGTTTCGCACAGTGACCGTCCAGCTATCCTTGGCATTGCTTTTATTAGTTGTAGCATCTGGCGCTCTTGGCTATGGCTTCGTGCAAGCCAGGGGCTCCAGAGCTCTCATACGCAAGCTTAATTCCTACCGCATAAAGACCAACAGTGCTGTTCAAAAACGCCGCCTCGATCTCTATGAGGTGCGTAACCGGGCAAAACTTCTGGAAGACACGGTATCCAGTGGCGCGAGCGCTGTTGAGAAGGTGCACAGAGTCATCGCAAACACCACTTTTAGCCTGGTTGAGCGCCTTTCAAAAGACGACGAGGCCCGCGAAAGCGCCCTTAAAGCCCGCAAAACCCACGATCACACCAGCAAGCAGGTTTATCATGCGGTGCGCACCACGAATAAAGCCATTCATATTCTTGCTGACTCTCTGTTTATCACTAAAGCAGAGCGGCGAGTGATATTGAGAAGGGGCACCCCCGAGCAGAAAAAGAACGACGAATAGGTCGCAAGGCAGATCAGTTCTTTTTGAAGCGCTTTACGGTGGCCTCTACAGTAACGGTAAGTGACTCAAGCTCTGCCACACGCGCAAGACCTTCCGCTCCAGCCCGATACAAATGTGGCGTCATCGCCAGCAAGTCAGAAACAGACTGCTTATCCGGAAGAGTAAGGCTGAAACGAACGGCCGACGTATCCACAGCTGTGAAACCTTCAGGCGCATCACTTGGAGGCTGGCGAGGCTCTTTCAGCTCTGGATAGATAATGTTTCGCAGCTCTATTAGGTGATCCGGGCCTGCGTCTACCTGTACTATCTCCCCGCCAGGTCTGAGCACTCGGGCAAATTCCCTGTAAACCGGAAAGCCGAACAAACATAGTATGCAATCGAGTGTTTCGGGCAGTACCGGCAAGTTTGCGTTACTCCCAACTACCCATGCAGGCGTTTTATCCTGCTTGGCTGCGGATAATATGGCCCACTTTGAGATATCCAGTCCCAGCATCGCAAGGCGTGCTGCGTCTGGCATTTTCTCTGCCAGATATCGCATGTAGTACCCTTCCCCACACCCGGCATCCATACAAGCCATAGCCGCCTCACAGTGAGTTTCATGGAACACTGCCTGAAAAACTGCTTCAGCAATAGGCTCATAAAATCCCGCCGCCAGAAATCTCTTGCGTGCCGCAACCATCTCCTTGTTATCACCAGGATCTTTGGAGCGTTTGTTCTGAACGGGCAACAAATGAACGTATCCCTGGCGCGCAATATCAAAACTATGGCCAGCATCACACTGCCAACTTCTACCCTTTAGCTGCAGGACAGAACCGTCGATTGGGCAAGCAAGTGCTTCAAATGGGGTGATGGTCATTAATAGACATCCGGAGTGGAAGGCTGATTACGAGGGTAAGATTACAACTTATGGCTCTGCAACAAAAAAGACACCCGAAGGTGCCTTTTTCGTTTGCTGGCAGAAGGTTACAGAACCTTCTTCAGCTCTTCCTCAAGTTGCGGTACTGCTTCAAACAGATCCGCTACCAGGCCGTAATCGGCAACCTGGAAGATAGGTGCTTCTTCATCCTTGTTGATCGCAACGATCACCTTGGAATCCGACATACCGGCCAAGTGCTGGATAGCACCGGAGATACCCACCGCGATGTACAGCTGTGGCGCAACAATCTTACCGGTCTGACCTACCTGCATGTCGTTCGGTACAAAACCGGCGTCAACCGCAGCACGGGATGCACCCATACCAGCGCCCAGCAGATCAGCCACCTGCTCCAGCATTTTGAAGTTGTCGCCGTTCTGCATGCCACGACCACCGGAGATAACAATACCGGCACTGGCCAGATCAGGACGATCAGATTTGGCTTTCTCTTCGCCTACAAACGAAGACAGGCCTGCGTCTTTTACAACGTCCAGCTGCTCAACGGATGCAGAACCACCTTCAGCGGCTACAGGATCAAAGCCTGTCGGGCGCACGGTGATTACCTTGATGCTATCGCTGGTCTTGACCGTTGCGATGGCGTTGCCGGCGTAAATCGGACGAACGAAGGTGTCTGCGGATTCAACGCGAATGATGTCAGATACCTGGGCAACGTCCAGCAGCGCTGCAACGCGCGGCATGAAGTCTTTGCCTGTGGTGCCGGCAGAAGTCAGGATGTGGCTGTAGCCCTTACCCACTTCTGCAACCAGCTCGCCCAGATTCTCACCCAGGAAGTGACCGTATGCTGCGTTGTCGGCAACCAGTACCTTTGCAACGCCTTCCGCCTTGGCGGCAGCTTCTGCAACCGCGCCACAGTTTTCGCCGGCAACCAAGACATCAATGTCGCCACCGATGGCCTTGGCAGCCGCTACAACGCTCAGAGTCGCCTGCTTCAGGCTGCTGTTGTCGTGTTCAGCAATTACAAGGATGCTCATTTAGATCACCTTCGCTTCGTTCTTCAGTTTATCGACCAGCTCGGCTACGTCTGCCACTTTAATACCTGCTGAACGGGCAGCCGGTGCTTCCACTTTCAACGTGGTCAGGCGCGCAGCAATCTCAACACCCAGATCCGCCGGGCTCGTCACATCGAGTGGCTTCTTCTTGGCTTTCATGATGTTTGGCAGAGACGCATAACGTGGCTCGTTCAAACGCAGGTCGGTGGTTACCACCGCAGGGAGGTTCAGGGAAAGGGTCATCAGACCACCGTCTACCTCACGGGTAACATTTACTTTGTCGCCATCAACAACCACTTCAGACGCGAAGGTGCCCTGGCCCATGCCAGTCAGCGCAGCCAGCATCTGGCCGGTCTGGTTGTTATCAGTATCGATGGACTGTTTGCCGAGAATAACCAGTTTTGGCTCTTCCTTCTCAACCACGGCCTTTAGCAATTTGGCTGCGTCGAGGGACTGAACGTCCTCATCGGCTTCAATGTGGATACCACGGTCAGCACCCAGCGCCAAAGCAGTACGAATCTGCTCCTGGCAAGCTTTGGGACCAATGGAAACCACGACGATTTCGTTTGCAATGCCCTTTTCCTTCAGACGAACCGCTTCTTCAACAGCGATTTCGCAGAATGGGTTCATTGCCATTTTGACGTTGGCGAGATCAACACCAGTGTTATCCGGCTTGACGCGTACCTTTACGTTGTAGTCGATTACTCGTTTTACAGCGACCAGAACCTTCATAGATTCCTCGTTCTTCTACGATGGGTTAATGACTCTCAACCAAAAATACTCTAAGACAGGCCCTGTATGGGCGGGTGACAGAGCATTCTCGATTGCTGCGTCTCGGCAAGATACCGATAAACTGGTATACAAACCGAACGTTACAAACAGCGGCCTCGCACTGGGGCCATCCGTCACGGCGGACTAATACTGAAGGCAAAGATTAAATGGGTCAATAGTCCAGTTAGACGCGCCACGCATGTTTTCTGGGCCAATTAACCGGTACGGCGCCTGCTGCCAATGGCAGCATCACACGCTCCAGGCGGCTCAGAGCACTGAATTACAGCACAAATCTACAATGCCAAACCTTTGCCTAAAATTCAAACAAACGTTTGTTTGAATCCTTAAATACGTTATCCTTTAAGCGTATAAAGGCTGAGTATTCGCCTGTGGGTAGTCGTCTGGGCAAACATTTACCGGTATGATGGCGCCCCAGAATTTTAAAAAAGCCTACGGGCATACAATATCCATTAAAGATGTTTGAGGAGACCAACGTGGAACGCGAATCGATGGAATTTGATGTTCTTATCGTCGGCGGCGGCCCTGCTGGCTTGTCGGCAGCTTGCCGAGTGATGCAGCTGGCACAAGAGTCCGGCGAAGAACTGACGGTATGCGTAGTAGAAAAAGGTTCTGAGATCGGCGCGCACATTCTGGCCGGTACCGTATTTGAGCCCACCGCCCTCAACGAACTCTTTCCCGACTGGAAAGAAAAAGGCGCCCCACTGAATACTCCGGTTACCCGTGACGATATTTTCCTGCTGAAAAACCAGGATAAGGGAACCAAGATACCAAACGCATTTGTACCGAAGAACATGCACAACCACGGCAACTACATTATCAGCCTTGGTAACCTGTGCCGCTGGCTTGGCGAGCAGGCAGAAGCACTGGGCGTAGAAGTTTACCCGGGGTTTGCTGCAGCTGAGACGATTGTAGAAGATGGCCAGGTTAAAGGTATCATTACCGGTGACATGGGTGTTGCAGCCGATGGCTCGGAAAAAGAAGGCTACATGCCCGGCATGGAGCTTCGCGCCAAATACACACTGTTTACCGAAGGCTGTCGTGGACATCTCGGCAAGCGTCTGATTAAAGATTTCAAGCTCGACGAAGGCAAAGACCCTCAGCACTACGGTATCGGCATTAAAGAGCTGTGGGACATCGACCCAGCCAAGCATGAGCCAGGCCTTGTTGTACACACAACCGGCTGGCCCCTGACAGAAACCGGCTCTACCGGTGGCTCTTTCCTTTATCACCTTGAGAACGGCCAGGTATATGTTGGGTTGATTGCTGACCTTTCCTACAGCAACCCGCACATGAGCCCGTTTGAAGAATTCCAGCGACTCAAGCTGCACCCTGAATTCCGAAAGTATCTGGAAGGCGGCAAACGGGTTTCTTATGGCGCCCGTGCCCTGAGCAAGGGTGGATACAACGCTCTACCCAAGATGAGCTTCCCTGGTGGTCTGATATTGGGTTGCGATGCGGGCACATTGAACAGCTCCAAGATCAAAGGATCTCATACTGCTATGAAGTCAGGTCTTTTAGGCGCTGAAGCAGTATTTGAAGCACTCAAGAATGGCCAAACTGGTGAGGAAATTACCAGTTTTGCGGACCGCTTTGAAAAGAGCTGGCTGTATAAAGAGTTGTACGATGAGCGCAACTTCGGCCCGGCTATGCACAAGTTCGGTAACTTTATTGGTGGCGCAATTGCATTCTTTGAGCAGAACATTCTGCGCAGAAGCCTGCCTTTCACGCTGCGTGATTTGACGCCTGACTACGCTGCAATGAAGCCTGCAGCTGAGTGCAAAAAGATCACCTATCCCAAGCCGGATAACAAGCTGACCTTTGACCGCCTTACGTCGGTGTTTATTTCCAACACCAACCATGCGGAAAACCAGCCGGTTCACTTGAAGTTGACCGACCCTGACATTCCCATTAACCACAACCTGCCGAAGTACGATGAGCCTGCTCAACGTTACTGCCCTGCCGGGGTTTACGAAGTGGTTGAAAAGGATGATGGTAGCGGTAAGAGGTTCCAGATCAACGCCCAGAACTGTGTTCACTGCAAGACCTGTGATATCAAGGACCCTTCGCAGAACATCACCTGGGTAACGCCAGAAGGCGGCGGTGGTCCAAACTACCCCAACATGTAAGTTGGCTTGGTAGCTTGAAGCATCGATTTACCCGGTGCTTAAAAAGAACGGAGTTGCGACTGAAACCGCATCTCCGTTTTTTTATCACGGCATTACAGCACCACAAAAAAAGGGCCCCCTCAGGAGCCCTTCTTCAGAAACCGTTCCAACACTCTTAGTGAGCGTGGCCGTGTTCCTGTTCTTCTTCAGTGGCGTCACGCGCTTCGATGACTTCAACATCAAAGTGCAGAGTCTCGCCGGCAAGCGGGTGGTTCGCGTCGATGGTGACGGTCTCTTCGCTCACTTCCACAACACGTACAACCTGGGGGCCACCCGGGGTCTGCGCCTGGAACTGCATACCTGGTTCGATGGTGTCTACACCTTCAAACGCGGTACGTGGAACTGGCTGAACCAGCTCTTCGTTGATTTCGCCGTAGCCTTCAGCAGGCTCAACAGAAACTTTAACCTGGTCGCCTGCGCTCTTTTCGGTCAGAGCACTTTCCAGCCCGCCGATAATGTTTTGTGCACCTTCCAGATAAGACAGAGGCTCGCGACCTTCGCCACGGGAGGAGTCCAGCTCTTCTCCCTGGTTGTTGGTGAGCGTGTAGTGGATGGTAACAACGCGAGGTTGGGCCATGTGATCTCCTTGAGTGTCGCAATGACTGTTTGATTGATTAAGGGTAATCGAAAGTAATCATGAACAGCCAGACTGAACAGAGGGACTAACGACCACCGGGCCTCGTTTGAGAGCCAGGCTCGTAACAAGAGTGAAAACACAGTTTAACAAGTGACAGAGTGCGTTTTCCACCGTCATTTCTGGGGGCATGGCTAGGCTTTTCAACCGCCCTGCCCGATTTTGTAGAAATTTCCGTGGCTGAATACGCCCAGCACCGGTTTTCCATCGACGGTTTGCTCCACAACGTGCTCCGCCAGATCATAGTAAGCCGCTGTTACAAGGCGAGCATCGACACCATGGCGAACCCGCACTATGGGCCTGGGTTGATCGGATTCCTCATAGCTCCCGACTTCCAGGGGATGCTCTTCGCCAACTTCAATAGTTTCGCCCACGTTGGTGGTTAACTTCATGATCTGTTGCTCGCCGCTTCCCTCAACGGTGAGAGAGTGAGCAAGCAAAGGCGTATCCTCAACCTGAATCCGCCACTTCTCTACAGGCGTTACCAGGTAGTAGTGCCCGTCTTCTTCACGGCGGAGTATGGTTGAAAACAGCTTGACGATGGCTTCCCGGCTGATTGGTTCACCCTTATGAATCCATTCGCCATCACGGCTCACGCGCAGATCCATGTCTCCAGAAAGCTCCGGGTGCCATTTACCCAGCGGTGGATGGCTGAGGTTTTTTCCAGCTTTCTGCACTTGTTCAACAATATTGTCCGGGCTTTGGCTCATATCTCTGCTCCGTTAACCGGTAATTACAACCCACGCTGCCACTCGGCCCTGAGCGGCACTGCACCCGGGCTGGTGATGGCCAGGTTAACCTGATCCAGCAAGGCCTGCTTGTCGCGTCCCAGGGTCCCTTTGAGGATCAGGTAATTTGAGGCATGGTCGCTTCTGAATATGGTTCTATCGAGTTCAAGGTGTTCAAGAAAGGTTTTAATCTCCTCAAACAGGCCTTGCTGGGAAAGCGGTACAAAATCCGCACCAAACCCTTCACGGAAACGTGCTTCGCCCTGGGGAAAACTGACCACCAGAGTAGACAGGTAATCGGGCTGGGTTTCGTTGCACAGGGTTGCCGTGTTGATGGCATGTTGGCGGGAAAGAGTTTCGCCGCCTAAACCATTCAACACCATTACAGAGCTGGTTAGCCCCGCTTCACGAATTTTCACCAAGGCAGAGCGTGTTGATTCCCAGGTTTCACCTTTATTGATGCGGCGCAAGACTTCATCGTCCCCGGATTCCATACCTACATAGAGGATTTTAAGCCCCGCTTCCCGCAGCTGCTTTAGTTCTTCTACGGTTTTTTTGGCAAGATTTCTGGGTAGGCAGTAGCTGGCCACCCGCTGCAATTCCGGGAACGCTGCATTCAGCTCCCCCAGAATCTCCAATAGCCGCCGGGTCGGCAGCACCATGGCGTCACCATCTGCCAGAAATACTCGCTTTACGCCGCCAAGGCTTTTGGCAGCATTTTCAATATCCTTGCGGACATCCTCCGGCTTGCGGGCGCGAAATTTTTTCTGTGGCTGGGTGTACATTTCGCAGAAGGTGCACTTATTCCACGAACACCCATTGGTTACCGGCAGTATCAGCGATTTTGCTTCGCTGGGTGGCCGGAAAACGGGTTCAACATAATCAATAGGAAAGCTGTACATAATCTGTACTCAAACAATAGAAGTGACCCTGATCATAATTCAATCAGGGCAAAAACTGGGTTTTCAAGTCTGCGCAGCCAGGGCCTACAACGGGCATATCAAGAACCACTGCTTGCGACGTCATAAAGGGAATGCCCCGACGGTGCCCATCAACCAGCAATGTGGATAAGGCCCCTACCAGAGGCATATGCGATACCAGCATTAATGGCGAGTGTTTGCTTTCAAGCAGGGCGTTCAGGCAAACGCCGGGGTCGTCATCCGGCGTAATGAAGTCTTTCTCTTCCACGGGGCAGTTCAGGATTTCTGACACAATGGCCGCTGTTTGCCGTGCACGTATGTAGGGGCTGCTCCAGATAACTTCAGGGCGCCAAGGCGATGCGGCGATCTGCCTGGCGCACTGCGCAACCTGCTTGCGGCCCATTTCGGTGAGTGTTCGTTCCTGATCAAGCGAATGCCAGCCAGCCTCGCCATGACGCATAATGAGCAGATGCACAGTTAACCTCCAATAGTGGCTCCCGCATTACCCTTTACTTTTTATTCTGCGACTGTTCTCGGCAGTATGAACTCCACGTCGGAGTTCTGCACAGACATCATCAGTTTGTTGATCACGGCACTGATGGGAGCGTCTCCGTACAAAATCTCAAAAAGCCCGCGAACCAAGGGCATGTAGATCCCTAGCTCTTCAGCCCTTTCTTTCACCAGCTCCAGGGTGTAAATGCCTTCCGCTACCTGACCTAGCTCAGCCACTGCATCATCCAGCTTCTTACCCTGGCCTACAGCATGGCCAACCCGGAAATTTCTGCTTTTTGAAGAAGTGCAGGTAGCAATCAGATCACCTACGCCCGCAAGCCCCATAAAGGTCATCGGGTTTGCTCCAAGGCTGACAGCAAAGCGGCTCATTTCCGCAAGCCCGCGGGTAATCAGCATGGCCTTGGCGTTTTCACCCATATTCAAGGCGGAGGCTAAACCAGAAACAATGGCGTAGATATTCTTGAGCGCGCCCGCTAGTTCCACGCCATAGATATCCACGTTGGCATACACACGGAAGTACTCACACCCCAGAAGATCCTGAACCTTGTTTCTTACCTGGGGATCTTTGGCTGCAATCACCGTGGCGGTAAGCTCCCGGTTTGCAATTTCGTTCGCCAGGTTCGGGCCGCTTAGAACCCCAATGCGACACTGAGGGATCTCTTCCTGGAGAATTTCGCTCATGAGTTTGAAGCCATTGGCTTCTATGCCCTTGGTCAGGCTTACAACAATCTGTCCTTGGGGAAAGTTGCCACTGTTTTCTTTGATTACGGCACGGAACGCCTTGCTGGGGATGGCGACAAATACGATTTCCGCCTTGTTTACAGCGCTGCCCAGGTCCGTGGTTGGCAGTATATCGCCTTCAATTACAACATCTGGCATGTAACGGCTGTTGATGCCGGTTGTGCGGATTTCTTCAGCCTGGACCTCATCACGCATCCAGAAGTGCACCCGGTGACCATTTTCACCGAGTACTTTTGCCAGGGCAGAGCCAAAGCTGCCTCCTCCGAGAACCGCTACATCGTGCACCGGCTCTTCAGCCCCATGTTTTAGAGGCTCGTTTTGTTCAGGCATAGTTAGTCCGTCTATTTTGAATCAGGTTCGAATCCGTTGGGGCCCTGATGAGGCAAACACAGCGGCTCAGCTGGGTTCTTCGCACTCCAGAGCGCGAACAAGATTCTTGAACTCTTCCCGATTTTGGCTGTTCAGTCCCATAAGAACTTTATGAGCGGCCAATACCCTGTCACGCACGTCCTGCTCGCTCGCTCTCAATACAGGTATTTCTTCGAGTTCTTCGATGCGGGAGGCAGGCTCACGGACGATAATAAAGATCTTATCAAAGCCCATGGAGGTGATAATACGGGTAATATCCGGGTTGGTTGTAATAAGCGTAGGTAAGAATTGGCTTTGCTTTTGGGCGGCCATCGCAATTTTGGCGAGGAGGCCGAGGGTGGTACTGTCAATAATTTCAGTTTCCGTGAGATCAATCACCACGGTTTTGAAGTGCGGATCCAGAGTAATGGAATCAACCAGGTTATCCAGCGTGCAACAAAGGTTCAGCCGGATTTCTCCAATAAACTTAAGGACATAAATGCCCTGTTTTTCAGCCTGCAGGATCTTGTAACCAGCCATGTCTCTCACACTGCCACTATTTCAACGATGTGTTGTCTGACACTTTAACCGTATCAGTAACCGTCACTATACCGATATCGTCCGGCAACTCCGTGATCTCATCGAGCTTGAGAGCCTCGTTTAGAGATGCGACAGTGTGACGACCTCCAGATACGAGTTCAAGTAGTCTCTGCTCCTTTTCATCCAGACTCTTTTGCTGGATGACTTCAAGAATCCCATCTGAAAACAGAATCAGGTGGAAAGGTTTGTCCAGAGCAACGTCATACACTTCCCACTCAGGGTTTTCAAAGAGCCCTATTGGAAGGCCGCTACCTTCCAGAAATGCCGTTTCCCCGCCTTCAAATGAGAGCACCGGCATCGGGAAATGGGCTCCCACTGAATATCTTAACTTACGCTCGCTAAGGGATATGATACCAACAAACATCGTAACGTGTTTTCCCAGGCCGGTATCGAGCAGTTCAGAGTTAATTCGCTGCAGAAAGCGGTCAGGGTAAAGAATGTCGTCAGTAGAGCCACGACGAAGGTTGCGCTGCAACCGGTTACTCAGGTTTTTCAGCAGCACGGTCACGAATGCGGAGCTGGCACCATGGCCGGACACATCGGCAATATAGATCAGTGTCTTGTCTTCACTAAGAGGGAAGTAGTCGAGAAAGTCGCCACTAAGATAAAGAGAGGGTTTGATCAGATGGTCGACGAAAAGGCCACCGGTAAACTGCTCTTTCTCCGGCAACATGCGCATTTGAACCTTGCGTCCTGCCCTTTGATCGGCTCGCAATTCTGCAATGCCATCCCTCAGGTCGCGGTTGGCGTCTTCCAGCTCCTGACGATACAACTGATTAAGCCGACTCAACCTTACACGGTCGAGCAACTTGCGAATCACATCGCTCAGGGACTTTTTATCTTTAGCAAACGGCTTGAGGACAAAATCCGATGCGCCGGCACGAAGCGCGTCTACGACCTGTTTACTCGATTCAGTGGCTGAGAATGCAACGATGGGCGTTGGTGATTCAGCTTCGTCCAGCTGATCTGCCAGGCTCTCGATCTGAGGGGGCATGAGGTCTGCAAAGATAACATCGGGCATGCTATCTTCAATGACCGCACTTGCTGTGGCCAGATCATGATATCCCGACACGTAAAAGCCCCTGGTTTCAAGGTAGCGCGCAAGTTCGGCACGAGTCTTCTCGTCTGCATCAATGATCAGTATTCGAATGAGTAGGCGCCCGGTGCGCGAGGTCATGGCTGCTGCCCTAAACTACTAGCGATAAACGAAAATCGGCTTTTCAAAACCTATTTTGGCACGCCCCTGTGATATAACAAGGCCAGTTTCACGAAACCCGGAGATTCCTGCGAATGAGAAGTGCAGTAAATGACCTGTTAGGCGCTTATGACAAGCTGATAATGGATCCGGTTCACGGTGCAATTCCGTTATACCGTCATGAGGTGCAGGTGATTGACCACCCTCTTTTCCAGCGCCTGCGCAACATCTGCCAAAACGACATTCTCAGTCTGGTATTCCCCGGCGCAACACACTCCCGGTTTCTGCACAGCATTGGCGTGATGCACGTTGGCACGCGCATGTTCCGCTCAATGATCGACGCCTACCTGCGTGAGCGACAGCTTAGCAACCAGACCGACCTCAGCTTGAGCCAACTCGACGCCATTGATTACCTGGCCAAGACCATTCGAATGGGCTGCCTGCTTCATGACAGTGGGCACTCAAGCTTTTCCCATCAGTTCACCAAGGCACAGCGGATTCGTGATCTGATGAGCCGCCCTAGTCGCTTTGCCGACTTGTGGGAAGGCGTCGATTACTCTGCCTACCACAGCACCGAGCCAGAGGAACTGGAACACGAGCACTATTCCGTGCGGGTAGCGCACGATGTGCTCGCAGCGGTGGATATGGAAGGCGCCGGGCTCCATGCCGAAGATGTTATCGGCATTATGGAAACCACCGAGGTAACGCCCAGCGAGACCTTCTGCCGCCATGCCAGAACCTTCTGGGGGTTTATTGCAGGAGAAGATGCAGAAGCCGGGTCCTTGATCAGCGAGAATATTCCGCAGCTGGTGCTTGGCCTGCTCTCATCCATTGTATCCGGGGAAATTGATGCCGATCGCGCGGATTACATGCTCCGCGACGGGTTCCACTCGTCGGTAACCATCGGTGGGTTTAACCTCGATCACCTGCTCAGCAACCTGCGTATTGGATGGGACGAATCAGAACCCTGGCTTGGACTGGCTATTACCCAGAAAGGTTTGGGGGCGCTGGAGGACTTTGTATACAGCCGCTACCAGATGTACCGCAAGGTATACGCCCACAAAACAGCGCTGGGATTTGACTGGCTGTTACGTGAGGCCATCAACGAAGTTCTGGAGGATGCAGAGAGCTTTGAGTGGGTTGATACCTGCCTTAGCAACATGCGGTACTTTGCAGAACTCACTGACAACTTCTTTTGGGAAGCTTTCCGGAAGGTTGCCCGCCAGCGCCCCGACAGTTTTTCCTTCTGCATCGTCAACCGGGTAAAGCTGAACCACCTGGATACCCGGGAAGATCTGTCAGCCAGTGGCATTGCCAGCCACAGCGCCTGGCTGGCCGAAGCTATGGAATTGAATCCTGCCCACGTGGTGACTTGCTCAATGCGGGCTCGTTTTTCCAACATTCAGGATAACTTCAACGGCATAAAGGTATTGGTGCGGGACCCGGTGAACCGTACCCGCTCGCTGAAAAAGATTACCGATGTCAGTGCTTTTTTCAGCAAGTTCAGCGACGGAACCATCACCCACTTTTATACCCGCCCGGATTCCACCGTAGATGCCGCAAAAGGGATCACCGGCTAACTGGCTTTGCCGAGCAGGCAGATACCAAACCAGAGGCGCTGTCGAAAGCGCCTTCAACCCTGCCGCCGCAGAGCCAATCGCCCGCAAGGCCGATACCCTGCTCTTCAAACCAAAGGTGGCCCGGGTTGGCGCCACCTTCTGAGCGAGCATACAGCCAGCGGTGAGCGACTGAGTCGGTCGCTTTTGCATCCGATCCGGTCAGTTCCCGGAAGGCTGCGGTTAAATCTGCTGTTACCTGCTCCGGCGTTGCATCGACATTCTGTTCCGTCCAGTCAGCGTTTGCATGCAACACCCACCACACGCCTTTGTCCTCGGAATTTGCACTTTCACGCCCAGGTTTACTGGAGTTATTGGCCACCCAGTAAAGAGCGGGATGATCACACCGCATGCCAAGGTGGCGCGGCCATGGGTTTTCCTCAAACCTGACGGCCACAGCCCAGCAGGGTAAAACCCGGCTTACTGCATCATCAAGCTGTGCAGCCAATTCAGGCAAATTACTTTGCGCCAGCAAATCTCTGGCCTGGGCCGGTGGCGCGGTGATAATCACCTGATCGAATTGGCCCACCTGCTCTCCACCGGTATCCGAGAGTAACCAACCATCCCTGTTGCGAACAAGTTGTTCGATCCGGGTTTCTGCCACCACATTTACATGGGCCGCCAGCGCACGGGAAATAGCAGTCATTCTCGGCGTACCAACATAGCGGGGTTCCTCAGGAAACCCCTGCCACTGGCCTTGCTTGTTCTGAAACGCCAGATGACCCTTCCACGTGCCAAAGCTATTCTTCCCGGCATACTCTGTCAGAAATGGCAAAAAGTCGGGATTGCGGGCAGTGAAGTATTGGGCACCAACATCTGCGGAACCACCGGCAACCCGTTTGGCTGCGAGCCTGCCGCCGGGGCCTCGGCTTTTTTCAAACACTGTTACGTCGTGGCCCTTCTTTTTCAGTTTGATGGCGGCAGTTAAACCGGCAAGGCCTGAACCAACTATCGCGATACGGCGTATATCATTTTCAGAAATCGTCTGATTAAACATGGTTTATGGTGCATCCAATTACAGTGGTCAGAGCGTACAAACGAGCAAGCGACAGGGCCCGGGATTTCCGAACACCTCGCTGTACAGGTTCCATTCAGAGCAAAAGGGCAATCAGGGTATGACCCGAGTGCAAAATTTCTTCATCAATATTCAAAGATGGTTCGATTCCGACGCCGGATCGGATCACATAGATGCTAACTCCCGCGCCTTCAACGTTGTGCGCGTTATACCATTTCTGGCTTTGCACCTGGCCTGTTTACTGGCCTTCTACACCGGCGTTAGCGGGTTTGCAGCCGGTTTTGCCCTTGTGTTTTTCTGGCTAAGAATGTTCGCCATTACGGGATTCTATCATCGGTACTTTGCACACAAGACCTTTAAAACCAGTCGCGCAGCACAATTCATTTTTGGGGTGCTCGGTGCCAGTGCAGCTCAACGGGGGCCCCTTTGGTGGGCAGCGCATCACCGGCACCACCACCAGCATTCTGACCGGGAACAAGACCTGCACTCCCCTCATCACGGCGGTTTCTGGTGGGCCCATATGGGGTGGTTTACCTGTGATGCAGGCTTTATTACCGATGAAAAGCGCATACGCGACTGGCTGAAATTCCCTGAACTCAAACTTCTCAACCGTTTTGATGCGCTGGTGCCAGCTGCGTCTGCACTTTCGATTTACGGGCTAGGTGAAGCGCTAGCTGCCTGGGCACCGGAGCTTGGCACTAATGGTCTGCAGCTGCTGGTTTGGGGATTCTTCATTTCCACAGTGGCGCTGTTCCACGCAACGGTTTCCATCAACTCCCTCTCCCATGTGTGGGGTAAGCGCCGCTTTGAAACATCGGACGACAGCCGCAACAACTTCTGGCTGGCGCTGCTTACCCTCGGTGAAGGCTGGCACAACAACCACCATCGCTGGCCTCAATCTGTCCGCCAAGGATTCCGCTGGTACGAAATCGATGTGACCTGGTATGGGCTTTGGGCTTTATCGAAACTGGGCATCATTTGGGATTTGAACCCGATACCCAAACATATTCGGGAAGAAACCCGCCAGCGTGACCAAATCAGAAAGGTGCAGAAATGAAAATCGAAGTTGGCTGTCCCAACCCGGCCATGCCCGCGACACTGGAAGCGTTCAGGGTTTTGTTCAACCAACTGGACAAAGGTAACCTGCACAAGTTGCCTGCTGTGTACAGTGAGGACATACAGTTTCAGGACCCGCTTGGCGCTGTCGAAGGCCTTGATGCGTTAACCCATTACTTCGCCGGGGCCTATTCCAACGTAATCTCCTGCCAATTTGTTTTTGAAGATGCCGTGGTTCAGGACAGCTCTGCCACTATTCCCTGGGTAATGCTTTTACGCCACAAGCGCATTCGTGGCGGGCGTGAAATACAGGTTGCTGGCATCAGCCATGTGGCCGTGAAGTGCGGCAAAATCTGTTATCACCGGGATTATTTCGATGCGGGCCAGTTGCTGTATGAAAACCTCCCGGTGATTGGCAGGGTTGTTCGCTGGGTGAAGGGTTACGCAGGATGAGCGATCGCCTTAAAACCGTATCCAATATCTGGATCACCGGCGCCAGTTCCGGGATTGGCGAGTCTGTAACCCGGGCCCTCATACGCGGTGGGCACAGATTAATCGTTACCGGACGCCGTGTTGAACCCCTGGAGCAGCTTCAAGGTCTTGCAGCAGAAAGGATTGTTCCGGCAGTGGCAGACACAACCAGCAAAGAGGACTTGCAAGCCATAGCGCCAAATCTGGAATCCTTTGGCGATCTTAATATGGCCATACTCAATGCCGGTACTTGTGAATACCTCGATGTCGCCGATTACAACAGCGATGTTATTACCCGGAATGTTGAAACCAATGTGATCGGCACTGCGCGCTGTATTGACATTGCCTTGCCTGCACTGCGCCGTGCTCGCGCCAAAGACTTGCCAGCCACCCTGGTTATTGTAGGTTCTTCTGCCTGGTGGTTTCCATTCACCCGGGCAGAAGGCTATGGCGCATCCAAGGCTGCCTTGGCGTACTTCACCCAGAGCCTGCGAGCGGATCTTGCCGCAGAAGGAATTGATGTGGTGCTGGTATCTCCGGGGTTTGTAAAAACGCCCCTGACCGACCGCAACGATTTTCCTATGCCCTTTCTCGTCACTGCCGAAGAGGCCGCAGAACGGATTGTGAGCGGCCTTGCCAAGGGCCATAGCGAAATCGCTTTCCCCAAGCGCTTTACATGGATTTTGAAATGTCTGGGAGCCCTGCCCCAGTCACTGATTGACCGCATGGCCGCTTCCATGGCCCGCAAAAGCTCCAGCGAACAGGAAACCAATCAATGAACAACGAACGTCAGCGAATTGCCGTTATCGGTGCCGGTGTATCTGGCCTCACGGCTGCTTGGCTTCTGGCAGAAAAACACGATGTAGAAATCTTTGAAGCCAGCGATTACGCGGGTGGCCACACCAACACTGAATATGTGGAAGCAGACGGGCGAACCTGGCCGGTTAATACCGGTTTTATTGTGTTCAATGACTGGACCTACCCGAATTTCATGCGCCTGATGGAGCGCTTGGGAGTACCTTCCGAAGTCAGTGATATGAGCTTCAGCGTAGACAGTACTACCACGGGCCTGCAGTACAATGGTACCAGCCTGAATACGCTATTTGCCCAACGTAAAAACCTGTTCAATCTGCGATTCCTGAATATGGTTCGGGAGATTCTCCGGTTTAATAAAGAAACCCGCGCCGACATGGCGGCTGGAAATATCGAAAGCACTGAAACTCTGGGCGCCTACCTGAACCGCAACGGCTACTCCCGATACTTCCGGAACTACTACATTGTGCCCATGGGTGCAGCTATCTGGTCGGCGCCGGAAATTGTGTTGGAGCAGTTCCCGATCCGCTTTTTCCTCCAGTTCTTCAATAACCATGGCATGCTATCGGTTGACGACCGTCCCACCTGGCGGGTTATTTCCGGTGGTTCTGCCCAATATGTGAAAGCAATGATGGATCGACTTGGTGACTGCATTCGCCTGAATACACCGGTACAAGCTGTAAGCAGAAATGAGAGCGGCGTTACGGTAACGGCACAAGGGCAGGCCCACGAGTTCGATCAGGTCATATTTGCCTGCCATAGCGACCAGGCACTCAAGATGCTGACCGACCCCAGCGACCAGGAACGTGACATTCTGGGTGCCATTCCTTATCAAAAGAATGATGTGGTTCTGCACACTGACAGCAGCGTGCTCCCAAGCAACAAAAGAGCCTGGGCCGCGTGGAATTACCACATTCCAAAGCACAGCACCGAGCCGGTTTCGGTCACCTACAACATGAACATTCTGCAGAATTTTCATCAGGCCCCGGAGGTTTTCTGCGTCACCCTGAACCGCAGTCGTGACATCGCACCGGATAAGGTCATCAAGCGGTTCAACTATGCTCACCCTGTGTTTACCCTTGAAGCCGTTCAAGCCCAGGAGCGGTATGCAGACATTGGCAATAAAAACCGCACCCATTATTGCGGCGCATACTGGTTCAACGGTTTCCATGAGGATGGCGTGCGCAGCGCCCTGCGGGTAACGGGTGATTTTGGAGTGGAGCTCTGAACATGGGTAGCCAATGGTTACATGGCTCAATCCGACACCGGCGTTTGTATCCGGTTCGGCACGAGTTTGAATACCACACTGGCATGCTGGCGCTGGATACCGATGAGTGGCATCAGGTTGCCAATGTAAGCCCCTTCTTCTCGCTGGAACGCTTCAACTGGATGTCCCTGAGGCGCAAAGACTACTTCCGACCTGAGGCCGGTGACCTGTCAGAAGCGGTGCGGGATCAGGTAAAAGCGGCAACAGGCTGGTTTCCTGACGGGACGGTGGAGTTGATTACTCACCCCCGCTACGCCGGGTATATTTTCAACCCGGTGAGTTTTTACTTTTGCTATCGCACTGGCAAAAGTGGCGCCAACGGCGATGTTCCTGCTGTGATCATGGCGCAGATTACCAATACCCCCTGGCATGAGCGTCATGTGTATTGCCTGGAAACAACGGGCAGCGAGCCCAATTCTGCTGGCTGGCGCACAGAACAGTTCGGGTTCACCAAGCGCTTTCATGTGTCTCCCTTCAACGCCATGGCGCAACACTACGAATGGACATTCAGCTTTCGTGGGCCGGAGCTGAGAATTCACATGAACGTGCTGGAAGAAGGCAAAAAACATTTTGATGCCACCCTGGTAGTCCAGAGAGCCCCTCTCACACGTAAAACCCTTCATAAAAGTCTGCGCCAGTTCCCGGTGGAAGCATTCAAGGTTGCTGCCGGTATTTACTGGCACGCGCTGAAGCTGAAATTCAAGGGTGCGCCCTTCTACACCCACCCGGACAAACTCGCTGACAGTGACCCCGCCCACAGGCTGGGGAACACCGATCAGGGTGTCGATGTGACCAGCACAGGCGACTCAAACAAGACTCGAGGAAAGGTAAGCTCATGGAGAACATAAACACTTCGGCCACTACCAGTATCACCAGCTCGAAGGGCCGCTCTTCTCTGGTTACACGCGTTGCGCGCAACCTGGTTATCCAGCAGCTACGGCAACTGGAGGCAGGCACACTCACTATTCGCGAATCCGGCATGGACGACCTGATTTTTGGCGATGGCAACTCTGAACACCCACCGGCAGAGCTGATCGTACACCACCAAAGCACGTGGCGTGACCTGCTGACTGGCGGCAGCGTTGGCGCAGCTGAAGCCTACGTAGCGGGAGACTGGTCATCACCGGATCTTGTTGCCCTGCTCCGGTTCTTTACCCGCAACATAGACCGGATGAACGAATTTGAAGACAAATTCAGCTGGGTCACCAAGCCTGCGCTGAAAGGCTTGCACTGGCTGAACCGCAACACAAAAGATGGCTCCAGAAAGAACATCAGTGCCCATTATGATCTGGGCAACAATCTGTTCGAAACCTTTCTCGACCCCACCATGATGTATTCCTCTGCGATTTACCCCAGTGAGGAATCGACACTGGAGGAAGCCGCCGTTCACAAGCTTGACACCATCTGTAAGAAGCTGGACTTGCAGCCCGGCGACCGTGTGATCGAGATAGGCACCGGCTGGGGGGGCTTTGCCATTCACGCTGCCAAACATTACGGGTGTCACGTAACCACCACAACCATCTCCAAAGAGCAGCTGGAACTGGCACAAGCGCGGGTACGCAGCGAAGGCCTGGACGACAAAATCACCATGCTCTTCGATGATTATCGCGACCTGGAAGGCCAATTCGACAAGCTGGTTTCCATTGAGATGATCGAGGCCGTTGGACCGCAGTTTCTGGACAGCTATTTCAGCCAGATTAACGCCTTGCTGAAACCAGATGGCCTGGCCCTGATTCAGGCCATCAACATGCCGGAACAGCGTTACCAACGCGCCCTGAAAAATGTGGACTTTATCCAGCGTTTTATCTTCCCCGGGAGCTTTATCCCATCTTTCGGTGCCATTCTGGAATCGGTGCGTAATCAGTCAAACCTGGTACTCACCCATTCGGAAGATACCGGCTTTCATTATGCTCGCACGCTCCGGGACTGGTGTGACCGCTTTATGGCCAACCGGGACGCCCTCGAATCCATGGGTTACGACCAGGCCTTTCGCAAGTTCTGGAACTTCTACTTCGCCTATTGCGAAGCAGGGTTCAGCGAGCGGGCTATCGGAGTATCACAGTTGGTTTTCGCCAAGCCCGGCAATAAGCGGCAGAACATACTGAGTGTATGATTACTTCAGAAGCTGCTCGTAATATACTGAACTTCTTACTCTTTCAGATCGGTTGGTTTACCTGTGTTGTGTATCCCGATCTGATGGGGCCCTTGGTGGTCGTGGCGTTTCTGGTTATCCATTTTGTGCTGGTGAGCCAGCATCGCTTTACGGAATTGCAATTTATCGGGCTGGGGGTCCTTGTTGGCTCCCTGCTTGATGGCCTTTGGCTCAATGCCGGCATTCTGACTGATGGCAACACAGGCGATGAACACCTGATTACACCTGTGTGGCTGGTGGCTATCTGGGCAATCTTCATGACCACCCTCAGCCATTCCCTGAACTGGATCAGTCGCAAAGTCTGGCTGGCCTTTGTGTTTGCGCCCATTGCAGGTCCACTCGCCTATTGGTCGGCAAGTAAACTGGGAAATGTAGCCCTTCCGGACTTGCCGCTCTCCCTGGCAGCCTTGGCTCTGGGCTGGTTTGTAGTGTTTCCGTTGTTACTGTTCTTTCGCAAGTCACTCTACCCGGAGCTTGTGTAGATGACTCGGACAGGAACAACTGTTGCTGCTGCGATTGTTCTGGCCGCCTTGGCAGCACCAGCATCTGCTGGTCTGTTTGAGTTTACCGGGGAGGCGGAATCCAGCACTGGAGAAGCGCTATATGAGGAACGGCACCGCATTGAAGGTTCTTGTAAAGCCGGAGTGTTCCAGCCTCTGGAGCATAGGGTTGTCTATATCCGCCGAGCTGAAAGTAATCGCCACCCTTTCGCTGAAAAGCGCCTCGATTACCGCTCTTCTCTTTTGCGCCCAGTGGTGAAATATCAACAGCCAGACTTTAAAGAGTCGCTTGAAATTACCTACCCGGCTTCAGATTCTGCGGCGATTGTGTGGCAGCAGCCCGGGGGAGAAATCAAACAGTCCAATTTAGGGGGTTCGAACGATCTGGTGGTGGATGCCGGCTTTGACAACCTGGTACGCCAGAACTGGCATAAGCTTACCAATGGTGAATCCGTAAAATTCCGGTTCTTGGCACCCACCCGTGGAACGGATTACGCCTTTATACTGGAGCCTGCTCAAAACCTTTCAATAGAGGCCGATCATCTGGTGCAAATCCGCCCGGAAAGCCTTGTTCTGAAATTCCTGGTGGATCCTATTGTTCTTGGCTACAACAACAAAGGCGCTCTCACAGCCTACTCGGGCCTTACCAACGTGCGCGAGAACGCTGACCAAAACCACACTGCGACCATCCATTATGAAGTGAACAACTATCCGGAATGTGACCTCATTCCCTGAAACTGCCGTCTCCAGGGACGCAGCTCAGCGGTTTCAATGTGGTAAACTCCTGCGGCAACCAACGCCGGAGAGTTTTTAGTCATGATGTTTGTGTCTTTTAACGTCAACAGTATACGTACCCGCCTGCACCAGCTTGAAGCGCTGATTGAAAGCCATAACCCCGACTTTATCGGCCTTCAGGAAACCAAGGTAAGAGATGAAGAATTCCCGGTTGAGGCCATTCGTGAACTGGGCTACCACGTGCATTTCCACGGCCAGAAAACCCACTACGGTGTTGCCTTATTGTCACGCATGGAGCCAGATCAGGTTACTAAAGGCTACCCTGGAGATGACGAAGACGCCCAGCGCCGCATGATTACCGGCCAGTTCACAATTAATGGGCAAAAGCTCACTGTTCTCAACGGTTATTTCCCCCAAGGCGAGAGCCGCGACCACCCCATCAAGTTTCCAGCCAAAGAAAAGTTTTACGCAGATTTGATGGCCTATCTGGACGAGCTTAACGATCGGGACGGCCACGTGGTGATCATGGGTGACATGAACATTTCTCCCACCGATAAAGATATCGGTATTGGCCCAGACAACGCAAAGCGGTGGCTGCGTACCGGCAAATGCTCGTTCCTTCCGGAAGAGCGTGAATGGCTGGCCCAGGTTGAGGCTCGAGGTTACACCGATGTGTTTCGCCACCTGTACCCTGATGAGGCACAAACCTTCAGTTGGTTTGATTACCGCAGTAAAGGGTTTGAACGGGAGCCCAAACGGGGTCTGCGTATTGACCTGATCATGGCCAGCGACGGCCTGTTAACGAAAGCAAAGGAAGCTGGCGTGTCTTACGAGTTCCGTGGCATGGAGCGGCCATCCGATCACTGCCCGGTATGGGCTACATTTGACCTCTGATACCTGGCCGGGGCCGATATGACAAAAATTAAAACCCGGGATCGAATACTTAACACCAGCCTGTCGTTATTCAACAGTCTGGGTGAGCCTAACGTAACTACGTTGTTGATCTCGGATGAGCTGGATATCAGCCCCGGCAACCTGTATTACCACTTCAAAAGTAAGGGCGACATTGTAGAAGAGCTGTTTTCTGCCTATGAATCCGAAGTGCTGGATTTGCTTTCTGTTCCCGAAGACGTAGATATCAGCCTGGATCAACAGAGTTTTTTCTTGCACATTTTATTTGAGGCAGTGGCAAGGTACCGGTTTCTGTACCAGGATCTGGTGAATGTATTGTCCCGTTACGATCGCTTGCAACTGCGATTCAAACGGATTCTTAAAAAGAAGACCGGGGCATTCCGTAGCATCTGCCAAAGCTTACGGAACCAAAACATGATGAGCATTGAGGATGATGACCTGGACTCTCTGTGCGAGCAGCTCACCCTTACCGCCTGTTACTGGAGTGCATATGACACTCTATCCCATCTTGACGACCGGGAATCGGTAGATCCCGGTCGCGGCGTCTATCAGATGATGCACCTTATGCTGCCCTACTTCGTCCCCGATGTTCAGGAGCACGCGAAACTGATCAGCCAGGAATACCTGGTGTAATCTCCCTTTATTCTTCTTCGTCTGCGCGGTGGCCGTCCCGCAGCATCGACAGTTCCGCTTCCAGAGCTTCAATCCTGTGTTCCAGGGCAGCTATATCTTCACTGCGATGAATGCCCAGCCTGCGCAAGGCGCCCGAAACGCGCTCATCAAAAAGATGTTCAAGCCTGTCCCAGGTGCCGGTTGCCCGCTCGCGAACACCCTCAACCCGATCTTCCACGGAGCGAATTTGTTTCTCGACAGCTCCCCGGGTCTTATTCTCCAACTGTTCGCCTTCCTGGACGAGACGATCAAAGAAGCGACCGGTGTCTTCCTCAGCTTTCGTATAGGCCCCAAGACCAGCCAGCCAGATCTGCCGTGCTGAATCCTTTATTTTTGCAGCAAGTTGCGGATCATTTTCCGGCTTCTTGTCGTTCTCATCAGACATGTAACAACCTCAGGGAAGGGATAGTTCGCTTGGCGCTTATTATATTACAGCTGGCAGGCAATTTCAGTCGGGCTGAGAGCCGCTTTGCAACAGGCCGCAGTATAAGAGTGGGATTTATATGCAAAAATGTTCCCATGCAAGAGTGCCTCAAGCTTGAAGTGTTCATAATATAGACAATACTTGCTTATACCGGAGTCCCTGCTGACGCCGGTTTGTCTGGAAGTCTTTCATGGATACTACTCGCACACTTCTGCCTGGCATTCCCGCCGGGCTTTTTTTTGGTATGATTGCTTCCGGTTATAAGCTTATTCCTATTCCATCTTTGGAATCTGCTTAGCACTGGAAGGCAATTAGAATACCTTAACTGAAATCGTGCGTTATAGGAGTTACTGAATGATTGACATAGCCTGGAGTAGTTTTACTCCCTGGTCGGCTCTGGTTGGTGGCGTATTGGTCGGCCTCGCTGCTGCCAGTTTTCTTCTTTTAAACGGCAGGGTTGCCGGAATCAGTGGAATACTTGGAGGTTTGCTGTCTCCATCATCCGGTGACACTAGCTGGCGCATAGCCTTTCTCGCCGGTCTTATCGGTGCACCGGCTATATGGGTGCTTTCTGCGGAACTGCCGCCCATTGAGATAGAGGCCGGATACCCAGCGCTTATAATTGCAGGGCTCCTTGTGGGCGTGGGCACACGGTATGGCTCGGGTTGTACAAGTGGTCATGGGGTTTGCGGGCTTTCAAGGCTGTCGCCCAGATCATTAGCGGCAACGGTGAGCTTCATGTTCGCCGGGTTTTTGACTGTTTATATAATCCGACACGTATTGGGAGTGTAATTCATGAAATCTGCTTTGGCCTCGTTGTTCGCAGGCTTGCTGTTTGGTATTGGACTGATTGTTTCTGGCATGGCAAATCCGGAAAAAGTGTTAGGTTTCCTTGATATTGCGGGCCTTTGGGACCCCTCTCTTGCATTCGTGATGGGCGGCGCAGTTATCGTTGGGCTTTTTGCATTTGCGATTGCGCGAAAAAGAACCCTGTCGTTCCTTGGTTTCAGCATGAGGGTGCCGGGCCAGTCACATATAAATAAACGCCTGGTCATCGGCGGCTTGCTGTTCGGGGTTGGTTGGGGTATCGCCGGTATCTGCCCGGGCCCCGGGCTTGTAGGTGTGGGCGCGGGTGAAATCAAATCCGTTGTATTTGTAGCGTCCATGGTGGCTGGCATGGGCCTGTTCGAACTGATAGAGCGCATGCGAGCGGGCAAGCCCGCCCAAGGTTGGAGCACGACGGCCCAAGAGTGAGCCGACTGACCGCCTATCATTCTGACAGACGCCATCACCTATGAGATGATGGCGTCGTTTTTTACCGAATCCGGAGACTAACCCCCATGGATATCCGAAAGATTGACGACACAATTTCTGTCGCTCCACAGATTACGTACGGCGATGTGGCAGAAGCCGCCAGGCTTGGTTTCAAGACACTGGTTGCCAACCGTCCAGACAGGGAGGAATTTGGACAGCCGGCTATGGCTGATCTCGAGGCCGCCGCATTGGAAAATGGCATGACTTGGGTTTACATGCCAGTGGCATCGGGGAACATCACTGACGCCGATGTGGATCATTTTGGGGCAATGATCCAGAATTCCGAAAAGCCCGTATTGGCTTTCTGCAGAAGCGGAACCCGTTGTACTGTGCTCTGGGCTTTGAATGCTGCTCGCAGTGTTAACGCCGAGGAAATTTTCACAAAAGCGCGAGGCGCCGGATACGACATCAGTGGTCTGGCCCCTCGCATGGCGCAGCAAGCTCGCAGCCAGTAAATAGTCTTTCGTATTTTCGATCAACGCTCAGGATTCACCTCCCCATGCAATACAAAGGTTCAGAGAACTTCCGGCACAACCAGCCGGAACGGATTGGTGTACTGGTAACCAACCTGGGCACTCCAGATGCCCCAACCCCCTCAGCTTTAAGGCGCTACCTGGGTGAGTTTTTGTCTGACCCCAGAGTAGTTGAGCTACCTCGCCCCCTCTGGTGGCTGATATTGCATGGCGTTATCCTTCGCATCCGCCCCAAGCGCAGCGCTGCGGCGTACGCCAGCGTGTGGCAACCTGAGGGCTCGCCACTACTGATTCATACAGCGAAGCAAGCCGAAGGCATTCAGGAGAGCCTGAGAAAGAAATACGGCAACGATGTGGTTGTAGGCTTTGCCATGCGCTACGGCAACCCTTCAATTCCACGGGTACTTGATGAAATGCAACAGCAAGGTGTCAGGAAACTTATAGTCCTGCCACTTTACCCGCAGTATTCCGCTTCGACATCTGCCTCTACATTCGACGCCATTGCAAAAGATTTCTCAAAGCGCCGTTGGATACCGGACCTTCGCTTTGTCTCTCACTACCCGGACTACTCGCCCTACATTGAGGCGATGGCGCGCCATATTGAAAACCACTGGGAAGAAAAAGGGCGCAACCAGAAACTGGTCCTCTCCTATCACGGAGTGCCCCTCAAATACCTTACGAAGGGCGACCCTTACCACTGCGAGTGCCACAAAACCTCAAGGCTTCTTGCGGAACGGCTTGGACTGGCGAAAGAAGACTATATAACCACTTTCCAGTCCCGCTTCGGTAGAGAGGAGTGGCTCAAGCCCTATACCGACGAGACGCTGAAGACTCTGCCAAGCCAGGGAGTAAAGTCTATAGACGTGTTTTGCCCCGGCTTTTCGTCTGACTGCCTGGAGACTATCGAAGAAATCGACGAAGAAAATCGCGAATACTTTATGGAGGCAGGCGGTGAAGGCTTCAGCTACATCACCGCCCTCAATGCGACACCCGGGCACATTGATGCTCTGGTGCAATTAATTGAAGAAAACCTCAAAGGCTGGCAGCTACCGGATAACCAGCCTGAAACGCTCATCGCCCGCAATCAACACGCAAATGAGCAAAAAAGCGCGATCTACCCTGGCCGGGAACTTTAAACCAAAGGCTCAGTAGCATTTACCGCTTCTGAGCCGATTTTGAAAATGGTATGAAGCACTGTACGCCCTATTCTTCCTCTTCATCCTTTTGGCGCTGTCCTGTGCCCGAAAGATCAGGCATGGCTTCACAGAAGGTGCACTCATCAATATCCACACTGGCACCACCCGTCTCAACATAGCGCACTCTGTGGCTGGCCTGGCCGCGGTTAGTAGAGACAGAAAACTTGCGATCGCGACGATCTACAGCGCCAGCCTCGTTCATGGTATCTACTTTATTGCCTGACATATCTACCTCCCGTGTGCACCCCTGAAATACAAAGCTCAGCGTCAAGGGGATAAGATGGGGCCGCTTCGTCCAGTTTAAAGCCTGGAATACCAAAGAGCATGCATCGGGGTGCCGGACCACAACTGACTTGTAAAAGTTAAAGCGAGCTATTGGGTGATGCGAGAAGTATTCTGGAGAGATTAAGCATATGATTTCATGGAAAAAATGGCGGTGGGCCAGACCTTAAAAAACCCGCATAACTAACTGATTCTAATAACAACTAATCAGAAATACCTCTCTAGAAACAAGCGCATACCCTGATTGCTTGTAACTCACGATAACACCCTGTAGCATCCAATGACAACCTTTTTTGTGCGCCAGGATGTGGGCCAATCGATGCCAAAGATTGCTAAAGAGCTTTCCCCTATCGAAGTAAAACGCCTTTCTTTTCGGGTAGATTCTGAAACCGGCGAACCGTTAGAAGTTCGTTATCCAGTTGGAGGTGTGTCCGGGCTTCTTCTCAAGATTACGACCACTGGCTCGAGGCAATGGATTCTAAGAACCAAAGTCGGAAAGAAACGACCAGATATTGGTCTTGGACCCTACCCTGAGATTTCGCTTGCACAGGCCCGAGACAAAGCCCGGGAAGTGAAAGAGAAGATCCGGAACGGGATAGACCCGCTGGAGGAAAAGCGAGCGCTAAAACGCTCCCTGCTGGCAGAGCAAATAAGCACCCTGACCTTTCAGAAGGCGATGGAAGAATACATCAGGATGAAGGCCAAGGAGTTCAGGAACCCCCGTCAGGAAACGCAGTGGACAAATAGCCTGACCACCTACGCCATCCCCCATCTAGGCGAATTGCCGGTTAGAGAGATTGACCTTCCCCACATCAAGCAAGTTCTTGATCCTATCTGGGAAACCAAAACTGAAACCGCCAACCGTGTTAGAGCCCGTATCGAGAACATTCTCGGCTGGTGCGCTATTCACGGATACCGCTCAAACGAGAACCCCGCCCGTTGGCAGGGCTATCTAGATGAGGTTTACCCCTCCCCGGAGAAGATCAAAAAGCGGGGGCATTTCGCAGCGCTGCCAGTGGATGAGATGCCAGAATTCATTAATGACCTTGGAAAGCGCACAGGAACAGCTGCCAGGGCCTTGGAGTTCCTGATTCTGACCGCCAGCCGCACTAATGAGGTTATCGGCGATAAACGGATAGGGAAAGCCGGTGTGACCTGGCAGGAAATCGACCTTGCCCGCAAAATCTGGACGGTACCGGCCAGTCGCATGAAATCCGAGAAGGAGCACCGCGTACCGCTTGCAGATTCCGCTATCAAGATTCTTGAGGGGATGGAAAAAGGCGCCCCAGACGACTTGATCTTTCCCGGCCCCAAGGGTGACTTACCATCAAACAACTTTCTAACCGCTCTGCTTAAACGAATGGATCGGAAAGTCACTGCTCACGGCTTCCGCTCAACCTTTAAGGACTGGGCCAGAGAGCGCACAGCCTACGCTGACGAGGTTTCAGAGCTTGCCCTTGCTCACGTTAACAGTGACGCTACACGCGCCGCCTACGCGCGCTCAGAGCTGATAGACAAACGCCGGCAACTGATGCAGGACTGGGAGCAGTATTGCTACCACGGCAAAGCGCAAGAAGTCGCGAAAGTCGTTTCTATCGGTGGAGGTAAAACATGATCAATTCTGAAATCGAAAAATGGATACAAGATTCTGCAAAGTACCTTCGAGAGAAGCAGTCCAGAGATGTAGAGTTTGAAGGCCGTGAACTGGGTGAAGGGCAATCACAAACACTCCGAGATGAAATAAAACTCAAGCTTGAGGTGGCCTGCCAGAAGGCCAAAGCATTGCAGGATGCACTTTATCCGCTCGTCATGCAGGCTCAAAATCTTCCGTTTAATGGAATGGAAAAGCATATCGCTGAGGCCAATGATGCTGCATGTAAAACTTGGGTGGCTTGCACTCTAGCCCTCAATGACACTTTGCCTCGACCACGAAGCAGGGCAATGCAATACCATCAGGCTGCAGCCCGTCTAGCTGTAGCTATGGACCGCGGTCGCGCTGCAAGAGGTATTACCAAGCGCATTATTGAGGAAAGTGGGTTGGGTGCTGATTACTCTGAGCAATCACTAGATAACTGGCTTCGAGAGGCTCGAAAGGATCCGATGACCTAAGACCCTAAATAGCACTCCGTTTTTTTCAACTGCTATTTGGTACGGCCAAAAACACTTACAAAAGCATCCTTGATCCCGTGTTACGCAGAATCACACGAGGTCAAACGATGAAACCTGAACAGAAAGAGAAGTACCTATCCGACAGGGAGCTTGCTTCCCGCTACGAAGTCTCCCGAGTCACGCCCTGGAGATGGGCAAAAAAAGGCGCGTTCCCCTCTCCCGTAAAATTAGGCCCCAACTGCACACGCTGGAAGCTCTCAGACATTCAAGCCTGGGAAGCTGGCAAGGAGTTGGCAGCATGAGACAGCATCAACAACCCCCAAAACGCAGCCCCGGCTGGTTCTCCAGCAACAACCAACAATTCCTTGCCCTCTCGCAAGTCCCCCAGGCGCTCAAGTTGACCGCTTCAGAGGTAGCTGATGCTGCCGCACGGGGTGAACTTGAAATAGTGCGTATAAGCGGCTGCAAGGCCGTTGCTCTGAGTGAGCTTTATCGATTCATAGATAAACGGGGGGAGCAGAAATGAAAAAGACGCCGGCCACCACAACCAAACGTCTTTCATCTCCCCGTCAGTATAGAGCCCTCTTACTGTTGATGAAAGGGCCCCGCTCTGTCCGGGAATTGTTCGACAAAATACCCTGCAATGGCGTCCCACAACTTATTTCGACGTTACGCGATAAGGGGCTGGAGATCGACACAGACGAGCGCAAAACGTTGGATCGAAATGGAAAGCCCGTTACCTACTGCGTTTACGTTCTGAGCCCTAAATCTCAAGGACTAGCTTTAAGGCTACTTGCAGATTGCGCGGGGTGAGCTCATGGCAATGGATAGACGCGCGAAACTGACCGGGAAAGGCGCTCCAGCGCCCTTTCTCCAGCTGCCCAAGCACGTTTTGAGCAGTGAAGCATACCGGAGTCTAAGCGGCTGGGAAGTCAAATTGCTGGTGGATATAGCATCACAATTCACTGGCAAGAATAACGGCGATTTGGGCGCATCCTGGACAGTAATGGCGGTCAGGGGGTGGAACTCCCCCGGCACACTAAACAAGGCGCTTAAAGGACTCCTGAGAGCTGGTCTAATCCAGGAGACACGCAGCGGTGGTCGTCATCGTTGCACCCTTTACGCCGTGACCTGGCGAGGCATAGACGAATGCAAGGGCAAACTGGAAGTGAACCCAACAGTCGCACCAAGCAACCTATTCCAGAATTTCAAAAGCGAGGCCGCATGAAAATTAAAATCGGTAGTCGCTATGTGTATCAATCTAGTCATATATCGATCACACCAGACCTGAAACGGGCTGATTACCCCCCTAATGTAGTCACTATGTGTATCAGTCAGGCCGTTTTTTGGCTTTTCTGTAGTCACTATGTGTACACCTTTATAATTTACCATGGGTACTCTTCTACGAATGACCGAAGGGAAGAAGGCAACGGCCCCAAACGCGCCACGCCTTCGGAGGTCGAGCCATGAACCTCTCACCGATAGACGCCACTCTGAATGTAATTGAATGCCTGGAAAGGAAACAGGAGCTTTCAGAGGATCTTGTTATCTGGCTGCTGTCCGGCCTCCAGCGCTACCGCTCCGGCTATGACAAAACACTTGATGATGCTCTCGGCTTATCTGTTGGCCCTGGACGGGCCCACGAACGGCTACCCGCTGTCTGGCGCAAACGAGAGCGCAACCGATTAATCCGCGAGATTGCTACAAGGCTTAAAAGCGAGGTCAACAAAACGTTGGCAGCTCAAATTATTGCCTATGCCATGAATACCGCTGTGCCTAATGTGGATGAGCGGGAAACAACCATTCTCTTATGCAAACTCCGAGTTATCTGTATCAACCAAAAAGGTGATTCAACCCTAGCCCTTGGCTGGAAGCGAACACTTGAAATTATGAATGGGGACGGCTGCTACTAGCGTCCCAAATTCCGACGAAACCCGCAGTATTTCAGACACTTCCCCTTATCGGTAGTCTGGTTCCAAGTCATCAAAGGAGCCAGACTCATGACCCAAAAAATCAAAGCATTATTGGCCGATAACGAGGTTTACCTCTACGGCTCTATCGGTGAAGGCGGCATCACTGCGAAAGCCTTTATCGACACCCTCAAGACCCTGAACACCGCCAGCACGGTAAACGTGCGCATCAACTCCGAAGGTGGAGACGTTGCACATGCCCTCGCAATCTACAACGCCCTGAACGAGCTAAACGATGTCGTTTGCTACATAGACGGACTGGCAGCAAGTGCGGCCTCTGTTGTGGCTATGGCAGGAAGAACCCGAATGGCAGAGAACGCCATCATGATGATTCATCGGCCTTGGTCCGGTGCGGTTGGGGACTCTGACGCCATGCGAAAGACTGGCGAGATTCTAGATAAGTTCCAGCCAACCCTGGTGAATGCCTACGCGAAAAAGACCGGAATCAGCAACGACAAGCTTGACGAAATGTTAGCAGCTGAAACCTGGCTGACCGCTGCTGAAGCCTTCGAGCTTGGGTTCGTGGATGAAGTCATTCAAGCAATGGCAATTGCGGCCTCTGCTGACCTCTCCGCTTATGACCAAGTGCCGGAGCATATCGCCAAGATCAACAACAGAGCCCGCGCCAACTTCCAGGAGATTCAGAACATTGTGGATCTGTACAAGGGGCAAAGCGTGATGGAAAACGTCACCGCTGAAAGCCTAATGGCTTCCGGCAAAACCACACCCGAAGCAGTACGCGCCCACCTAATGACCGAATTGGGCAAGCATCACAGACCATCATCCGGAGTATTTACCATGGATCAGAACGAACAGATTAAGAGCTTTATGAACGCAGCCTCCGACGCGCTGCTAATCCGAAATAACGTACCCGTGAAAAACGCTTCCGAAGGTGCCAAGGAGCTTACCGGCCTAACCGTCATGGGCATGGCTGAGAAGTTGCTGAACATGACCGGCAAATCCACCATGATGATGAGCAAGCGCCAGATTCTTGATACAGCGTTCGCCATGCATTCAACCTCAGATTTTGGAAAGCTGCTAGGCAACACCGCCGGCAAGTCACTGCGAACGGCTTACGAAGAAGAATACGGAAGCCATGAGATCTGGACGGGATCGGTGGAGGTTCCCGACTTCAAAGAGCAGAGCCTGGTGCAACTGAGCGAAGCCCCGGACCTCGACAAAATTGCCGAGGGTGCTGAATACAAATACGGAACTTTCTCAGACGGTGGAATGACCTTCAGCATCGACAAGTACGGCAAGATGTTCAGCCTGACCTACGAAGCGATGATTAACGACGACCTGCAAGCATTTACCAGGCTCCCGCAGGCTTTCGGCAAAAGCGCCAAGCGCAAAGAAGCCGACCTGGTGTACTCAGTGCTAACCGGAAACCCAACGCTAAACGATGGTAAGGCCCTGTTCCATAGCTCACACGGCAACCTCGTTACAGGTGTAACCGGCCTCACAGTCACCAGCTTGTCAGAACCCCGCGCCAAGATGCGGAAACAGAAAGGCTTGAATAGTTCAGCGCCGATAAACGTCGTTCCCCGCTTCTTGATTGTCCCGGCCTCACAGGAAACAACCGCAGAGCAGTTGCTAGCCTCAGTCGTCGATCCTTCAAAGAGCAACGACACAACGAACCCTGATTTTATTCGCGGCCTAACCCTGGTGGTAGATTCCCGCCTCGATGCGGTATCAGAGAAAGACTGCTACTTAGCAGCCAGCCCCGACCAGGTGGACACCATCACCCGCGCATACTTGGCGAATACCCCCCGCCCGTACTACGAGATGCGCCAAGGGTGGGAAGTGGACGGAGTGCAGGTTAAAGCCCGCCTAGAGTTTGCCGCGGTGCCGGTGGACTACCGAGGCCTTGTAAAGCTGCAGTTCGCATAAAGGAGAAAGGTTATGGCTGACAAGCAAAAGACAATTGAAATAATCTTTGGTGGCGTCGATAAAACAGGCAGCGCTATCAGCTCTGTTGGCCGTAACCTTGAGTCTTTAACCGGCAAGGTCGGGGATCTTACGGGGCCACTTGCGGGCGTTGCTGACAGCGTTCTGAAGCTCGATGCTGCATTAGCTGCTGCCGCCATTGGCGTGACCGCTTACGCCGTAAAGATAGCGGATGATTTCGATACGGCTTTCGGTGAGATTGCTACTCTTATCGGCCAGCCAGCCGACAACCTGAGAGATTTTCAGGCTCAGATTCTCCAGTATTCCAACACCTCAACAGCCTCGCTCGACCAGATAACAAGCGCTACCTATGGCGCTATCTCTGCTGGCGTTGATTACAGCAATTCGCTGGGACTGATTGCGGCGGCAGAACGGCTTTCCATAGCGGGCAAGGCGGATCTTGGCGACACAACCGCTGCACTGGTTAGCACCATGAACGCCTTTGGCGCGAGCGCTGACGAGGCAGGCGCGTATGCCGATACGTTCTTCACGGCGGTTAAGCTTGGCCAGACCACCATACCGGAGTTGTCTGCAACTATGGGTAGGCTTGCGCCTATCGCATCGGCTGCAGGGCTTGGTTTTGACGAGATGGCCGCAGCTATCGCAACTATTACAGCCGAAACGGGCACAAGCACCGCCGAAGCTATCACCGGTATTCGCGCCGCAATAACTTCGCTCCTGAAGCCTTCCAGCGAAGCCCGCGACGTTGCCGCTGATCTAGGGATAGAGTTCAACGCTGCAGCGCTCAAAAGCAAGGGTTTTGCCGGTATTCTGGATGAGGTAGCCAAAGCCACAGGCGGCAACACCGAAATCATCGCCAAGCTATTTGGATCGGTTGAAGCGCTTGCCCCCGTACTCGCGTTGACAGGCAACGCCTCCGAGAAGTTTGGCGATAACCTGAAAGCGTTTGAAACCAACGCTGGAGCGGCTGAGATTGCCTCACGCGAGCTAACGGACACGCTCGGAAACCTTGGGCAAACACTGCAAAACAACGTGTCTTCTGCGCTCATTGGCGTTGGCGGCAAGCTGACCGACGAGACTCGCGGCGTTGTCAAATCCATGACGAGTATTTTTAACTCGCTGGGTAATGAGATCACCCTGAGTGATGGCGCATTTGCGCCCATCCTGAATGCTATGGAGGGGCTTGCTCAGGATATTGATTCAAGGATCAAGGTCATTGCAGAGAACTTCCCTGAAGCGCTCTCAAACCTAGATATGACCGGCCTACTGGATGCGTTCGGTTATCTTGGAAATGAGCTTGGCGGGCTATTTAAAAACCTGTTTGGCGAAGTTGATCTAAGCAGCGCCAAAGGGCTTGAGGACGTTCTGCAGCGAATTGTTGACGCATTCACAGCGCTGGTGAACGTATCTGCGGGCATCATTGACGGTCTGAAACCTCTGTTTGCTCTGATTGGCGAGGGCATTGACCGATTCCAGGATCTTGACGAGGCCACAAAGCGCAGCATTGGCGAAATGCTCGGGCTTGCGAAAACCATCAACACGTTGCTGCCTGCAGTCGGGGCGCTTGGCTCAGGGCTTGATTCGATTGGCACCGGCCTTACTGCATTGGCGGGCGCACAAGGATTCAAGGCACTAATCGGCAACCTTGGCGCGGTTCAATCGGTTGCGGCAGGTGCGGGCAAGTTCGGGCTGGTTGGAGCGGCGCTACTTGGTGCGGGCGCGGCAGGCTATGGTATTGGCACCATCATCAACGACACCATCATCAAGCCACTTGAGGACGCTCTTGGCGGCACGCTTGGCGGTGCGATCTATGATCTATTGCACTCCGACGAGATTGCCATTGCTCAGGCGCAGTGGGAAGGCTACGCATCAGAGTTGAGGCGATCTGCCAAAGACTCTGCAGACCTTAAAGAAATCAATGAGATTCTAAATCGCTCGCTTGGCGAAACCGCAGTTGCCACCGAAGAGCAGCAGTCAGCTTGGCAAAAATACGCCAACGAGTTGGTTGAGGCAGCTAATTCCGGCGAGGCCGTCGCGAGCAGTCAAGGCAAAGTGGCTGGCGCACTAGACGAAATGAGCAGGGTTGCCAGCGATGGCGGCGGCGCACTCGCCGGCGTGTCTCAAGCAACTCTTGAGCTTGCCAATAGCAACAAATCCCTGCAGCTCGGATATGACGAAACTACCGGAAAAGTGAACAGTTTCAGTGGGACCGTTATAGGCTCAGGCAAGGCGCTAGCTGACGCAGCGGAAAAAACAAAGGAAGTTGTCAGGCAGACTGAAGCCTATGAGCTCAAACTCCTGGAGTTGAACTCTAACGAGCGCATCAAACTCATCGACGCCAAGGTGTCGCTTGATATTGCAGAATTTGAAGCGAACACCAAGCGGGTTGAAGCCATTGCAGAAACCCTTGGGAAAACCTTTGAGAACACTGGTGACGTTATAACCTCCCTTTTTGGCGGGATTGATGATGCATATCGCATGACGCAGCTTGATATGGCCAGCCAGATAAAGAAGGAAAACGAATACCGCAAGCAGGCCCTCGACGACCAAAGCAAGCTGACACAGGCGCAAATTGACAACATTAGGCAGAAAACGCAGAACCTGAAGCGGGGCGATGCCCTCATAAAAGTTGATGGCGCTGGTCTGCAACCGCACTTGGAAGCCTTCATGTTTGAGATTCTGAGAGAAATTCAGGTCCGCGTGAATGCGGACGGTGAAGAAATGCTACTAGGCCTAAGTTAATACCTCCCGACTTCCTCTCGGGGGCGTTGGCTCTGGTACATGGCCCTGACAATGTACCCAAGGCAGCAACGAGGCTGCAGCCCCTTGGCATGGGTGGCTGGTGAAGGTAGGAGCACCCAACAAAACAGACCTGCAACCTTGTGCGTACCAGCCGAGGTAGATGTTGGCAGACCATCCAAAAAAAACTGCCCAACTTTGATCTACTCTTGAGATAATTAACTACCCCCTCCCCTCAAAGGAATCAAGAAATGACCAGCGAAGAATTCAGAGACCGGTTTCAACATCACCCTTTGGGTCATGTTCTCCAAAATATGGAAATAGCAGAAACCGAGATAGCACTCGAGAGGTATCTTGGAATGGCATTAGGGATGGTAATGGTGATGTGTCATCACGAACACATTACGAAAGAAGAGCAAGAATTCCTGATGGAAGCATCCAAGGGAAATGCAAAACGAAATTATGACCGCGTCATGAAAACCAACGCAGCAGCACCAGCAACTAGGCAATAGCAAAAAAGGTACTCCCAGAGGGGTTGGCCTCATGGGTGCGCAGAAGCGCGGTAATTCGCTTCATATCAGAATTTTAAAGCGCTGGTTGTTGTATAGATTGCCCTGGGCCAGACACGCTAAGTAGCTACTGGCTATAGATAATATAGTTTCGATAGTCTACAGCTACAACAACCGGCCAATAATCCAGAAACAAAAAGCCCGCACAATGGCGGGCCTGATTACTTTGTTAGCACTGCTTATTGATTCGTCTCTTTGCTCTCCAAGGTAGCCGCTTGAGCTTCTAGCAAGTCGGACAGCATAGACCTTGCAGCAAACACATCCTCTTCTCCGGCAACGAACAGGAGGTCATGCAGCGCTTGTTCAATGTCATCTCTGCATACCTGATGCAGCAGGCCTTGGGTTAGCGCCTGCACAATATCGCCTTTCTGGTACCGGAAGCTACACTTCTTGTCTGACAATCTTATAACGTTGCTCATACCTCACCCCCTTGGGTGTCTACGCGATGGGGCCTTCCTCGAATGGCTCTGCTCCTGCGTTAAGCGCTCGCATTCCGACAATAGCTAATGCTGCAATCTCGTCAGAAAAGCCGGATTCCGCGCCATATCCACCTATTTGCCAGCTAGGCGCATTCATTGCCGCCCGTATTGAGTTATATGCGTCATCCTCGTTGACTCGCTGCAAAGCGCAAACTTCCGCCGCCATTGCCTTGCCCATTTCGAACTCTATGTTCCATTGACCGTTTTGAACGGGTACCCTTTGCGGCGCCCAGTTAACCAGGCGTCGATATTCGCTTTCATCTCTTCTTGTAAAGCTAAGGTCGTCTCTACTTGCGATGCTGGCACCCTCGCTATCACGGGCATCATTGTGGCTATCCTGACTTGCCGCCGCTGCTTTCTTGTCGAGCTCAACACTTGAACCGTCTGCAATCAACTCTAATGCTGTCCGGTGTAGCTCTGCTTTCAGACCCTCGTCACTTGCACCTGCCAAAGAGAAGCAGGCACCGCTTGCATTGGCTACATGATCCCATGCCTTTTCTAGCATGGCGCCAAGCACGATGTCGGGTGAGTCTGCTTCCAGTAGGGTATTGAGGTATTCCGGCTTACGCATGAAATTCAGCAAAGCCTCCGCTTCAAACAGGCTGGTTTGAATAATGCTTAACTGGTCTGAGTATTTATTCATGGTCACGTCCCCTTCGTTTGCTGGCCCGATATTGGGCGAAAACAAGCGAATCAGGGATGTGGGCCTAGATGATGGCCGCTTTGAATCTTGGGAGGTAACTTGCTGTTTTGAAAGGGAAAATGGCGGTGGGCCAGGGATTCGAACCCCGGGAGGGCTACTAACCCTCGGCGGTTTTCAAGACCGCTGCATTCGGCCACTCTGCCAGCCCACCGTTTTTCCATTGCTGCCTAGCGACAGCGGAGTGCATGATACCGGAATTGTCTGTGCTGTCAACGCCCTGCACAAAACTCCATGCAAATTTGAACATTAACTGTGTTTAATGGAATCTCGGGACGACTTTCGTGTCGTAAATGATTGAAAGTTGAGAATTCGACATTATGATAGTGTGTAATTCTAGGTGATTGGCGCCTATCAGGCTTTGGGCCTGACGCCCGTAACCAACCAAGTTGCATTTAACCGGAGATCAGAATGCAAAACAGACAGTTCAACGCTCAGCAGAACCGCAATGGCATGATTGCCCGTGGGTCCGCTACCGCACCAATGAGTGCGTCAGCTACCAAGGTTTTGCGTAACACCTACACCCTGCTGGCAATGACGCTGGTATTCAGTGCTGTCATGGCAAGCGTATCCATGTCCATTGGCTTGAGCCAGGGCGCAAGCCTTGTGTGCAGCCTGGGCGCACTCGCTCTGATCTGGTTTGTACTCCCACGTACTGCGAACAGCTCAGCCGGCATTGCTGTAGTATTTGCCTTCACCGGCCTGCTGGGTCTGTCCCTTGGGCCGATCCTGTTCTACTACCTGCAGTTCCCAAGTGGCGGTGAGATCATCATGCAAGCCCTCGGCGGCACAGGTTTGGTGTTTTTCGCCCTGTCCGGCTATGTTCTCACTACCAAAAAAGACTTCAGCTTCATGCGTGGCATGCTCGTTGCCGGTCTGGTTGTGGTTCTGGTTGCCGCACTGGGTGCGATGATTGCATCCATGTTCGGGGTTGAAATATCAGCATTCAGCCTGGCCCTGAGCGCAGCAATTGTATTCCTGATGTCAGGCTTCATCCTGTACGACACCAGCCGTATCGTTAACGGTGGTGAAACAAACTACATCATGGCCACTACAGGACTGTACCTGAACATCTACAACCTGTTCGTGAGTCTGCTGCACCTTATTGGAGCTTTCTCCAACGACTAACCTCGGGGAAGCACTCCACGCAATTTGCAGTTAATGGAAACCCCGGCCTTTGCCGGGGTTTTTGCTATTGGTACACTGGCCCAACTTCAGGCGAGAACTGCACCCATGACTGCCACCACTGTTCAAAACTACACCTTGGTCATCACCGGAGCACCCTACTCTTCCCAAGCCCCGCAAACAGCGCTGCTGTTTGCAAAAGCTGCGGTAGCGGCTGGGCATACCGTGGATAGAGTCTTCCTTTATGGAGATGGCGTTCACCTTGCCTCCTCGCTCTCCTCACCCCCTTCGGACGAAACCCACTGGGCAGACCAATGGGGCAATTTTCTGAGTGATAACGATATACCTGGCGTCGCCTGCATTGCGTCGGCGTTAAGGCGCGGTCTGATAGATGAGTCAGAACAAAAGCGTTATGAGCTGCCCGCCAGCAACCTCCAGGAGCCGTTCATCATTGCCGGGCTTGGTGAGTGGGTAGAAGGCACTATGGCATCTTCACGGGTACTCTATTTCCACGCAGGCGACTGAGCATGAGCACGCTGATTGTTATTGATCAACCTCCTTACGGAGCCTGGGCGGGCCGCGAAGCCCTCGACATGGCTTTCTCACTTGCAGCTTTCGACCAACCAGTTGCATTGCTGTTTACAGGGGCTGGCGTTAACTGGCTGCGAAAGTCCCAGGAAACTATGGGGATTGAGCAAAAATCGGTAGAAAGGAATCTTTCCGCTGCGCCGGTTTTTGGTGTTGAAGCGATATATGCAGATGCAACAGCCTGCGCCCTGTACGGACTTGTACCGGACAGTATGGTGGCAGGTGTCGCCATAGCTGAAAGCAGTGCTGAGGTAATACGCCAACACTCACACACCGCCTTTGCAGGCTGACTCACACCAGGTCGGAACCCGTTATGGCCCAGATTCACACTCTCCATATTCTTAACAAGGCCCCCGAGCACCCGCGCTCAGGCGAATGCCTACGGTCCTTAAATCCCGGGGACGCACTTCTTCTTATTGAGAACGCGGTACTGGCACTTGCGACCCCAGGGGAGCTGACTGCTGGCATACCCGTTTATGCCCTGTCTCCAGACGTGTTAGCCCGCGGTCTTGCTCAGACTGCTCGAAAAGCTTCGCTTGTGGACTTCCCAGCCATGGTTGAGTTGACCGCACAGGCGCAAAAAGTAATAAGCTGGTAACCCATGACACAAAGAAGCATGCCCGAGAGGAACAACGAAGGATTTCTCGAAAATCCGAACGACTGGACGCCTGAGATTGCCGCTATAATTGCTGCAGACGACCAGATCGAGCTGAATGAAAACCACTTTGAAATCATAGAGTTTCTGAGATGTTTTTACAAAGAACACGAAATGTCACCGCCCTCAAACCGACTGTTTGTAAAGTCAGTGAAGGAGGCTTTGGGTGAGGATAAAGGTAACAGCATCTATCTCATGCAACTCTTTCCTGGCACCCCTGCCAAAACAGCTTGCCGGATAGCAGGTCTGCCCCGGCCGACAAATTGCCTCTAGGGTTTGCGTCGTTCCAGATCTGCTGCACTGCCAAGCAAGCTGCTGAGCCCGTTCTCGAAAATACCGGAGCCAAACTTGAGGAATTGTCGAGTAGACTCCTTGACGGTGCCATCCCAGGCGTTTTCGGGTAGCTCCCTCAGGGTTTCAGCCACACCAACCTTTACACCCTGAGCTACACGGGGCTCAATTTCGTCAGTCATAGCAACAATCTCCGCCACCTTACGATCAAGGTAAGGCCGAATCACAAGCAGCCAAAACCCCAGAAGCACTGAAAGAACAGCGGCAGCAGTAACAGCAAACTGTGCGACAAGCATTGCCCAGACAGGCATGGAGCTCTCCTTTAATTCAATATTGAGTAGCTAAAGCGGGTAATTGATCAACGCCAAAAACTGTATGGTTCCCGCGATGGCGCCAAATATGCCACCAACAAACATGAGCTGTATCTCCTCCTCGCGAAATGCCGGTCGGAGTATGTCCTGAAACTCTGCAGGCTGCAGCGCTTTCATTTGCTCAGCCAATACCCTGGCCACAACAGGCGCACGCTCCTTGTTAAAAGCGGGGTCGCTGAATACGTCCTGTGTTGCATGAAGTGCCTGCTGATTCATCGCCTTTTTCAACTCGGTATAGCCGCTCATCCCAACCGTTACCTGAGCTGTAAGCTTCACTAGCAAGGAGTTGTCCATCAGGGGCCTCAAGTGCTTCTGTATAATTGCACGAGTGCGGTCGCCCCGACATCCGTTTATCATGGCATCCGCCACTTTCTCGACAGTAATCAGCTCTTCTGCAACCAAGGTTGCCCAGATGTCACTGATTTCAGGCTGGCGCCTCAGAAACAGCCCTTGTATATGCCAGAACAGAAAGCGGCGAGGCTTCAGAGGCGAAAAAATAAGATTAATCGCAAGCCAGTTCGTTACAAAGCCGATTACAAACCCGCCAACCGGCAGCAACCAAGGTTCGGGATAGCGCGACCAGAGCGGAGCAAGTACGCAGCCAAGAATGCCTCCGATGATAGCCCCACGGTTGATGACCGATCTGAGCTCAACCGCGCCGGCCTGCTTGAATATGCGGTTCATCAAATCGGGGTGCTGCTTCAACTCTCTGCTTAGCAGCGCTTTGAGATCAACCAGCTCATCAAGATCATCACCAAAATCCTCAACAAGATCTTCAATGCGAGCCGGCAATTGTTCCCGCGCCCATTGGTATATGCGCCTGCGCAAAAACATGGGCAAGTTATCCCAGAGCACCGGCTGAATCTCGTACATCATTTCATCAATGTATTCGTCGAGTCGTGGCGTTACCTGCGAAAGAACCTGTTCAACAATCTTTTGAGGCTCAAGCTTTTGATAGACGGCATTAAGATCACCAAACTGCCGAAGTGTTCGGTCGATACAGATATGGGCCATTTTCTCGGCTTTACGCGGAATTACGCCTTGCCAGCCAATAACTCCAAGGCCGACAAACTGCACCGGGTAAAAGGACATCTGTATTGCAAGCCAATTGGTAAACCAGCCTACCAAGGCGGCCATGATGGGCACGGAAATAAACGCAGCGTCAAACAAGCGGAACCCCGGTTTTCAAATACAGGCATTTTACCTGCAGCTTTTTTCATTTGTGGTCGGGCGGGCCATCAGTTGCCGCCTCTGATTGTAGAACGAATGATGCGATAGCCCGCAATCTGTGACATTGGCCGAGAAGCCATCGTTACACAGCAACTGTGGCAGCGAAATCAGGAAAAGCTTTAGAGCTGAGAACCAGAGGGAGAAAGAGTACAGCTGAAAGGAAAAGCAATGCACCCGGGATACCTGCGATGTATCTGGCAGATATTCCGGGATCTGACGTAAACTTACATCAGCAATGGCAACCGGGCTTAAAGCCTGCGAGCATTATTGGTAGTACGCGTTCTCGGTCTTCGAGTGATCCGTCACATCACGAACGGCTGTGATTTCTGGCACTCTGTCTTTGAGCGTGGTTTCTACACCCTGCTTCAGAGTAAGGCTAACCGCTGAGCAACCCTGACAACCGCCACCAAAACGCAATACTGCAACGGAGCCGTCGACAATTTCCACTAGCGAAACGTCACCACCGTGGGCCGCCAGGTTCGGGTTGATTTCTGAAGCCAGAACGTAGTTCACCCTGTCTGGCAAAGGCGCGTTTTCATCAACGTTTGGAACCTTGGCATTCGGGGCTTTGATCGTTAGCTGGCCGCCCATCTGATCCTTGGAATAGTCTACATACGCTTCTTCAAGGAAGGGTACAGAGTTGTGATCCAGGTACAGCGTGAACTTTTCAAGATCGACCTGCTCATCTGTAGGTACAATCTCGTTGGGAGGGCAATAAGCCAAGCAGGTTTCAGCATTTTTAGTGCCCGGCTGGGTTACGAAAATCCGTACGCCCATGCCTTCCACATCCTGCTTTTCGATAAGTTGTGCAAGATAATCCCGTGCGGGATCTGTCACAGTAACCAATGCCATGTTATCAACCCGTTGGTAAGTTTAGATTCATTTTAAGGGAGTTCGTGGCAACATGAAAGACCAACCAATTTAGTTGGTCTTTCCCAGGGTAGTAACTTTCCCTTACCATAGGCCGTCCACACGAACTTGATGCAAGTAAAGAATAACTGGGCGCGGAACTACGACTGTCGCCAGCATTTTTGCTATGATCCCGCGCCATTGGACCAAACACGCCGTTAATGACGACATCCGGAATACTGACTATGACCGATCGCAATACTCGCCTGGAACAACTTCACAAAGCCCTGAAAGAGCGCATTGTGATTCTCGATGGCGGCATGGGAACCATGATCCAGAACCTGCAACTGGACGAGAAAGCGTTCCGGGGCGATCGGTTCGCCGACTACGACCGTGAAGTAAAGGGCAACAACGACCTGCTCAATATCACTCAGCCTGCCCTGTTGCGGAATATCCACGCTGAATACCTGGATGCAGGCGCAGATATTATTGAGACCAACACCTTTAACTCCACTCGCGTATCCCAATCGGACTACGGCCTTGAAGAAATCTCAAGGGAGCTGAACGTAGAGGCCGCAAAGCTGGCACGGCAAGTAGCGGACGAGTATACCGCCAAAGACCCTTCCAAGCCGAGATTTGTGGCAGGCGCCGTTGGGCCAACCTCACGCACGGCGTCTTTATCTCCCGACGTGAATAACCCTGGCTACCGAAACACTGACTTTCAGAGCCTGGTTGATAACTACTATGAATCGGTAGAGGGCCTGGTTGAGGGCGGTTGCGATATTATCCTTATCGAAACCATATTCGACACGCTCAACGCTAAAGCTGCCATTTACGCAACTCAACAGTACTTCGAAGACAGTGGTATAGAACTGCCTATCATGATTTCCGGCACTATCACTGATGCCTCCGGCCGCACGCTTTCAGGCCAGACAACAGAAGCCTTCTGGAACTCGATTGCCCACTCTCGCCCGATCTCTGTGGGGCTTAACTGCGCTCTGGGCGCCGATGCCTTGCGCCCTTACGTTGAAGAACTCTCAGCCAAGGCAGAAACCTACGTTAGTGCGCACCCGAATGCTGGCCTCCCTAACGAGTTTGGTGAGTACGATCAGACACCGGAAGAAATGGCTGAAATTATTGAAGGCTTTGCCCGCGACGGATTCCTTAATATTATTGGCGGCTGCTGCGGTTCGCGGCCTGACCATATCGAAGCCATAGCCAAAGCCGTTGCCAAGTACCCTCCCCGCAAGATTCCTGAGCGTCCAAAAGCACTTCGCCTATCAGGCCTTGAACCTTTCACAGGTGACGAAAACACTCTTTTCATCAACGTTGGTGAGCGCACCAACGTTACCGGCTCCAAGCGCTTCTTGCGCCTGATTAAAGAAGAGCAGTATGAAGAAGCCCTGAGCGTTGCCCGGGACCAGGTTGAGAACGGTGCTCAAATCATCGACATCAACATGGATGAAGGCATGCTGGATTCCAGGGAGGTGATGGTCACCTTCCTGAACCTGATTGCCTCCGAGCCGGACATCTCACGCGTGCCCATCATGCTCGATTCATCCAAATGGGACGTCATTGAAGCCGGGCTACGCTGCATTCAGGGGAAGGCGGTGGTTAACTCCATCAGCCTTAAAGAAGGCGAAGAAGCCTTCATTAAACACGCAAAGATCTGCATGCGATACGGCGCGGCTGTTGTGGTTATGGCCTTCGACGAACAAGGGCAAGCGGACACCTTTGAGCGTAAAACCGAAATTTGTAAGCGCTCTTATGACGTTCTGGTCGGCATTGGCTTCAATCCGGGCGACATTATTTTCGACCCGAACGTATTTGCCATTGCCACCGGCATTGAAGAACACAACAACTACGCAGTGGATTACATAAACGCCTGTCGCTGGATTCGGAAGAACCTGCCCCACGCATCCATTTCAGGTGGTGTAAGTAACGTCTCCTTCTCCTTCCGTGGCAACGATGTGGTGCGTGAAGCCATCCACTCCGTGTTTCTTTACCACGCCATCAAAGCCGGCATGAACATGGGTATCGTAAACCCCGGGCAGCTGGTTATTTACGATGAGATTGAGCCAGAGCTGAAAGAGCTGGTTGAAGATGTTGTACTCAACCGTCGCGAAGATGCCACGGATCGCTTGTTGGAAATTGCTGAGCGTTTCAAGGGTAAAGGCGGCAAAACCCAGGAAGAAGATCTGGCCTGGCGTGAATGGCCCGTCATAAAGCGGCTAGAACATTCGCTGGTTAAGGGTATTACGAACTTCATTATTGAAGATACAGAAGAATGCCGCCAACAGGCCGAGCGCCCGATTCATGTAATTGAAGGCCCGCTGATGGACGGCATGAACGTGGTTGGCGACCTGTTCGGCGACGGAAAGATGTTCCTGCCCCAGGTAGTTAAAAGCGCCCGAGTTATGAAACAGGCGGTTGCCCACCTTATTCCCTTTATTGAAGCAGAGAAATCTGAAGACCAGCAGGCTAAAGGCAAAATCCTGATGGCCACGGTTAAGGGCGATGTTCACGATATAGGCAAGAACATTGTTGGCGTAGTGCTGCAGTGCAACAACTACGAAGTGATTGACCTTGGGGTTATGGTGCCCAGCGATAAAATTCTGGCCGCAGCCAAAGAGCACAATGTCGACATCATCGGCTTGAGCGGCCTTATCACACCGTCACTGGATGAAATGGTGCATGTTGCCCGTGAGATGCAGCGCCTGGATTTCCATCTGCCATTGATGATTGGCGGTGCCACCACATCCAAGGCACATACGGCTGTTAAAATTGAGCCCCACTATAAAAACGACATTGCCCTTTATGTGTCTGATGCCTCTCGCTGCGTGAACGTCGCTTCACAACTGCTCAGCAAAACTGCCAAGCCTAAACTGGTTAGCGATGCGCGTGAGGAATACGACATGATCCGGGAACGCCGCAAGCAGCGCGGTGACCGCACCAAGCTCGTCAGCCTGAAAGAAGCTCGGGCACGGGCTCCGGAAATCAACTTTGACAACTACGTTCCACCCAAGCCGACCTTCACGGGAATACGGCGGTTTGAAGAGTACGACCTGAAGGAGCTTGAACCTTACATCGACTGGACGCCCTTCTTCATCTCTTGGGATATCGCCGGCAAATATCCCCAGGTATTCGACGACCCCAAACGCGGTGAAGCAGCGCGAAACCTGTTTGATGACGCCCAGGTTATTCTTCGCAAAATGGTTGACGAGAAGCGCGTAAGCGCCTCTGGTGTGATTGGTTTTTGGCCAGCACACCGCCGTGGCGATGACATTGTGGTCTATACAGACGAAAGCCGCACTGAAGAGCTAACCACCCTGCACCACTTGCGCCAGCAGGATGAAAAAGCCCCGAACAAGTCGATGATGGCGCTGTCAGATTTTGTGGCAGAAGAAGGTTCTGAGCATTGCGACTATGTTGGTGGCTTTGCGGTAACCACCGGTATCGGCGCGGAAGAAATGTCGCTGGAGTACAAAAACGCCAACGACGACTACAACGCGATCATGGTCAAAGCCCTCGCAGACCGCTTGGCGGAGGCCTTTGCAGAACGCATGCATGAGCGGGTACGCAAAGAGTTCTGGGCATACAACAGCGATGAGCAACTGGCTAACGAAGATCTGATCAAGGAGCGGTACCACGGAATTCGTCCGGCGCCTGGCTACCCGGCCTGCCCTGACCACACAGAGAAAGCGACTCTGTTCAAGCTGCTCGATGCCACCGCCCAGACCGGTATCGAGATTACAGAAAGCTTTGCCATGTTCCCAACAGCTGCGGTTTCGGGTTGGTACTTCTCACACCCTGAGTCCAAGTTTTTCTCTGTGGGTAAAATTGGCGTAGATCAGGTTGAAGACTATGCTGAGCGTAAAGGCCTTTCAAAAGCGGAAGCAGAGCGCTGGTTGGCACCAAGCCTTGCCTATGATCCAGCGGAGTAAAGGCCAGGCTCGCACCCAATCAGGATGAGTTTTTATGGCAGATACGCCAGGCAAAGATAAAAACAAAAACGAAAAGCCTCAAGGGCCAGGTGTTTTAAAAGTAATCCAAAGCGTGGCTGCCGGCGCTCTGGGCGTTCAGTCCAGCAAGCGCCGGGAAGAGGATTTTGGCAGCCACAGCCCATGGCCCTATGTCATTGGTGCCCTTCTCTTCACCGGCCTCTTTATCGGCACTCTTATCGTGGTTGTGCAGATGGTTTTGTCTGGCCGGTAATCCTTACTGGCCAGATACCCACAGCACCGCAAACGCCACAACGAGCCCAATAATTACTACTGCAGCTACAGCGTCAATGGTGCTATCTGATTGCATCGAGTCCTTCATTCCCTGCTCCTGTTATGTAAAACCTGCAACTTTGATGTTGAGTGAGACGACCGCTCACTTAAGTTTCTCCGTATCAGTAAAGCACCAAATTGACATTCGTCCAGCTCACCGCGCGAGCCCTTATCACCATAATCGATAAACATATCTTGAAATAATCGTTTCTAGTATAAGGGGCGACTGTTATCCTTCGTTTCAGATATAAGGCGCCGGCTTCCATAACCACGCTTTCACGATATTATTTCCGCGGGATCTCTCTACTATGTACGTATACGACGAACACGATCGGCAAATGGCTGTCGAGCGGGTTGCACAATTCCGGGACCAGACCGAAAGGGCTTTGGCCGGTGAATTGGCTGAAGATGAATTTTTGCCCCTTCGTTTGCAGAACGGGCTATACGTGCAGCGGCTCGCACCCATGCTGCGCATCTGTGTGCCTTACGGCATGCTGCGCTCGGTTCAACTTCGCCGCCTGGCCCGTATCACCCGGGATTACGACAAGGGTTATGCGCACTTTACAACCCGCCAGAACATTCAGCTAAACTGGCCCAACCTGGAGGATGTGCCTGACATTCTTGCCGAGTTGGCAGAAGTCGAAATGCACTCCAACCAGACCAGCGGTAACTGCATCAGAAACACCACAACTGACCAGTTTTCTGGCGTACAGTCCGATGAGCTTACAGACCCGCGACCTTACTGCGAAATCATTCGCCAGTGGTCTACGTTTCACCCGGAATTCGCTTACCTGCCCCGGAAGTTCAAGGTTGCGGTAAACGCCTCAGAGAAAACCGACAGGGCGGCCATTCAGGTTCACGACATAGGTCTTCAGATTGTACGTAATGAAGCAGGCGAACTGGGCTTTCGGGTTCATGTAGGTGGTGGTCTCGGGCGAACGCCCATGGTGGCTCCGGTTATCCGAGAGTTCCTGCCGGAACTCGACCTGCTGACCTATCTGGAATCGGTTCTCCGGGTTTATAACCGCTATGGCCGCCGCGACAACAAATTCAAAGCCCGCATCAAGATTCTGGTGAAGGCGTTAACGCCAGAAGGCTTTGCGGAGAAGGTTGAGGCTGAGTGGGCTCACATCAAGGACTCCCCCAGCCGACTAACCCCTGAAGCTATCGATCGCATCAAGTCCTACTTTACCGAGCCGGCTTACGCCATCCTGGATAATGCGACTGAACTTCTCGCCCAGCAAAGGTTCGAGAATCGTGGTTTCGACCAGTGGCTTAAATACAACGTGGATGTTCACAAAAAGCCCGGTTATGCGATTGTTTCTCTGACTATGAAAAAAACCGGGACCCCACCGGGAGATGTGACGGATCGGCAGTTAGAGCAGATTGCAGATCTGGCCGATGAATACAGTTTTGGCGAAGTTCGGGTCACCCATGAGCAGAATGTGGTGTTGGCCGATGTGCGTCAGGATCGTTTGCTGGAACTCTGGCAAGAGATTGTGCCTATGGGGTTTGGCACCGCCAACCTGAACATGCTGACGGATATTATTTGCTGCCCGGGCGGTGACTTCTGCGCTCTGGCAAATGCCAAGTCGATTCCTGTGGCAGATGCGATTCAGCGCCGCTTCGATAATCTGGAGTTCCTGTACGACCTTGGTGAAATCGATTTGAATATTTCAGGCTGTATGAATGCCTGCGGTCATCACCACGTAGGAAACATCGGTGTTCTTGGGGTAGACAAGAAAGGTGAGGAGTTCTACCAGGTGAGCCTTGGTGGGGCATCACAACACGACGCCACTATCGGCAAGATACTGGGCCCATCTTTTGCTCGGGATGATATGCCGGATGTGATCGCCAAGATTATTGACGTGTACGTTAACAAGCGCACGGAGGAAGAATCGTTTCTGGATACCTACCGCCGTGTTGGAATTGATCCTTTCAAGGAGCGGGTTTATGCCTGACATTATTTTCCGGGATGGCAGCATCCGTCAGAACCAATGGAATGTGGTACAGCGCCCTGAAAATGGCGAAGCTTTGGATATTCCAACACAGCAGCGCGTGTTGATTCCAGCTGACCTGTGGGTTGAAAATCGTGAGCGGTTTATTGGTAATGACGACGTCGGCGCATGGCTCGATAGCCATGATGAGCCGGAGATTCTGGCAGATTATGTGAATGATCTGCCGATGATTGCGGTTAACTTCCCCAAGTTCAGCGATGGCCGGGGCTATAGCTCTGCTCGCCTTTTGAGGGAGCGGTTTGGCTTCAAGAATGAGCTGCGGGCAATTGGGGATGTGCTGCTGGATCAGCTTCAGTTTATGAAGCGTTGTGGCTTTGATACTTATGAGTTGCGCCCTGATAAGGATATTCGCAAGGCGGCTCGGTGTCTGAATTTCTTCAGTCAGGGATATCAGGCTGCTACGGATACCGACTTGCCGTTGTTTCGGCGTCGGGCTTCTTGAAGCTCTGACCCGGAGTCTGCCGCCAGAGCGCGGCTACTCGTCAAAACACGCTGTGGATACGTCCTTGTACGCTTGGCTCCGCCATCCATGGCTCCGCACAGTTTTGACGAGTAGCCCCGCTCTGGCGGCTTAAATTATGGCGTTTTAGATCGCGTGATCTAAAATGATTTTTCCTGATGACTCGCCTTTCAAAAAGGCGTTTAGCGCACGTTCCAGATCAGCACGGCCAATCCTTTTTGCAGACGCTTCCGTCTTCTCGCACTTCCAGTCACCCGCAAACTTTTCCCATACGGCTTCTTTGTCCGCCAGCGGAATCTCCACTGAATCAACACCCAGCAGGTTTACACCCCGCAGGATGAATGGAAGCACCGTTGTTTGTAGCTGTGGGCCAGCAACCAGTCCGCAGCAGGATACGGAACCGCCCGGTTTGATTTGCTTTAGCAGTTCGGCAAGAGGTAACCCGCCTACTGTATCCACGGCATTGGCGAAGGCCGGTTTCAGCATGGGCTTCCTGTCTTCGGCCAGTGCGTCGCGGCCAAGCACTTGTGTTGCACCCAGAGCTTTGAGGCTTTCGGCATGGTCGGCTTTGCCGCTGATCGCGACTACGTCGAAGCCAAGTTTTGCCAGCAGTTCTACAGCAACGCTGCCAACTGCACCTGAGGCACCGGAGACTGCCACTCTGCCCTGCTCTGGCCTGGCACCCATGGTCAGGAGTTTTTGCACGCACAAACCGGCTGTGAGGCCGGCAGTACCGTAGATCATGGCGGCTTGAGCACCCCAACCAGAGGGCATGGGAACACACCAAGCGGCGGGTACCCGGATGTACTCGCCAAAACCTCCAGCGGTGTTCATGCCCAAATCATAGCCGGTTACGATAACCTGGCTGCCTACTGCCGGGGTTCCCGTGGCGGACTCAACCACTTCGCCTGCGGCGTCTATGCCTGGTGTATGTGGAAAGGATCGACTAACGCCTTTGTTTCCAGAGGCCGAAAGCGCATCTTTGTAGTTCAGCGAGGAGTGGCTGACTTTTATCAGCACTTCGCCAGCCGGGAGATCGGCCGTGCTCAGGGTCTGTTCTGTGCCTTTGTAGTTGCCATCTAGCTCTTCAACTCTCCAGGCTTTGAATTCGACATCGCTGGTCATGGCCTTCTCCAATTTTAGTTAGCTACTGGATTTTCTGGTTGCGAAACGCACTCAACACTTTCCATACGGTGTGTTCCAGCGCAGAGCTGGTTGCCAGCCCGAGTTTTTCAGGCAAGGTTCGTTTACGTTCGAATGACACTGATACTACGTCTGCCCTGTCACAAGCCTCAATGAGATATTCGTCGGAGGTTTTGATCTCATCAATCAGCTTTACGTCCAAGGCACGTTTTCCGAACCAGATATCACCGGTAGCTACTGCCGCAATATCCAGCTCTGGCCGGCGCTCGCTAACGTAGTCTTTGAACAGGTCGTGGGTGTCTTCCAGATCTGCAAGAAACTTCTGTCTGCCTTTATCGGTATTCTCCCCGAATATGGTCATAGTGCGCTTATGCTCGCCCGCGGTCAGAATCTCAAAGTCGACGTTGTTTTTCTTGAGCAGGCGATGGAAGTTTGGCAGTTGTGCCACAACGCCAATCGAGCCAAGAATCGCAAAGGGCGAAGCAATGATACGATCTGCCACGCAGGCCATCATGTATCCACCACTTGCCGCCACCTTATCGACACAAGCGGTCAGACGAATGCCTTTGCTGCGAATACGATCAAGCTGTGCAGCCGCCAAGCCATAGGAGTGCACCAGCCCGCCGCCACTTTCCAACCGGATAACAACTTCATCTTTGCCGGGCTCAGCCACGCTTAATACGGCAGAAATTGCCCTGCGCAGTGGGTCGGTATCACTTGCTTTGATATCGCCGTCAAAATCCAGCACAAAAATCCGTGCTGGCGTTGTTTCTGGCTTATCTGTATCCGGTTTCTTGGCTTTATCCGCCTTTTTATCAGCTTTCTCTTTTTTCTTTTTAGCCTTGCTCCAGGCTTTCAGTTCCTGGTCAGTCATCAGGCGCGCCTGAATAGATTCCCGCAATTTGCGGTACTTTTCGTTGAGCTTACGTATTTGCAGCTCACCGTCGTCGTCTTCTCCGTCTTTATCTTTCTGGGTTGCTGCAACAATAATTGAAACCACCACAACTGCCGCAATAACAAAGGTGATCACTTTTGCCAAAAACAAACCGTATTCAGTCAGGAACGCCAAATCGCTTCTCCAGCCAGTTAAGCAAGCACGAGAGTGTAACTTACCGAAACTCTGGTGATAAGCAGAGCAAAAAAATTAAAACAAGCGTTCGATCGGGCTTGACAGTGATTAAGTCTCCCCATAAAGTCGGGAAGCGAAGTCGGCTCTATCCGGCAGCTGCCAACGATGGCTTGTGAAGCCATGCATACAAAGCAGTTTTCAATACAAGACAACCACCAAACAAAGGGTAAAAAAATGTCTGTAGATCAAATCTTTGAAAAGCTCGAGCAGAACTTCAACGCAGATGCCGCTCAGGGCCTGGACTTGGTATTCCAGTTTGATATCGAAGACGACAAGACCCACCACCTGGTCATCAAAGATGGCACATGCAAGCTGCACGAAGGCCCTCACGACGATCCTTCTGTAACACTGATCATGAACTCTGAAACCCTGCAGGGTATCGTGTCTGGCGAAACCGACGGCATGCAAGCTTTCATGGCTGGTCAGCTGCGCGCTGAAGGCGACATGATGCTGGCTACCAAGCTGGGTGAGCTTTTCAACATGGGCTGATTTCGCCCCTGTGAGCAGACCAACGCTCATAAAAAACCCGCGCATTGCGCGGGTTTTTTATTATCTGGAGGAGCGTTTCAAACACTCATCAAAGATCCACATCATCCAGGGATGTTTCCGCCAAACGCAGCAGATCTACGTTACTCTCCTCACGCTTGCCAATCCCCTCAATATAGTACTCGAGAGATGTCAGTGCATCCGCCAAAGCTTCCAGAACCTGGTTCCCCGGTGCATCGCGAGAATCCAGCATGCGTTCCTGAATAGAGGCTGCCACACGCTCAAGCACGTGGGCAGCGCCTGGGTCATTTATCATCTGCAACCCGCCCCAAATGCTGTGCAGGGTTGCAGGCAGGTTAGCCAAATGAAGCTTGTCATAATCCGACTCCACAAACGCGGTAATCGCGCGCTTCGCCAACGTTAATGCGCCACGGGCTTCATCCGCAACTACATACACAGCTTCCTTGAAGTACATAGACTCTTCACGGCTGCGCTCGCTGCCCGCCAGTGCGTCAGTTTCAGCGGTAATGCCCCGGCTGACGATTTGCATAACAGCGTCTTCAATACCCAGCACAGAATCCGCAAGGCGGAAAAGCTCTTCCTCTCCGGGCAACCGTGATTCTGCTTCCCAGTTGCGAAGCCTGCCTGCTTCTTCGCGAGCTATGGTCGCAAGCCGATTAAGGTCCAGCATAACCAGGGTGTTAGAAAGGCGTTCCAGAGCATCTGCAATGGAGGACAGCTCTGCCAGATCCGGCTCTATGCCGCGCTCGATAATATCCAACTTGTCTTTTAGCTGGTTGAGTTCATCTTGCAGTGCCTCGGATAGCGACGTCAGTACGTCAGTACCAGGGCCGTACAATCTTCTTGCATGGGCTTCAAGAATGGAATCCGGAAACTCAGCTGGTGTGAGCTGGAATTCTGAAAGTACACGAGTCACTTCGGGATTACCGGAGCCACTGCGATAAAGCAGATATACCAGGTCGCGAATGAGTGAATCGGGCGCATCTTTAGCGGTTGCTACCTTGCCGACATACACCAGTTCCCGCGAGTACTTTTCAATGCGCATAAACGTGCGCTTGCGGGCTTTGGTAAACGGCATGGCACGGTCAAGCATGGTGTCTGCCACGATCGCAACGAGGCACCACATTTGTCCCATTGGGGCACCTTGACACAAACGAACAAAACCACGAGCGGCGCGGCTTATGAGTTTTTGGCTCACCACAGGGTTTCGATCCCTGAGAATACCGAGCAAAGCTACCTGAAACGTAAGGCGCATCCGCCGGGCAACGATTTCGTACTCAGCCTCATTACCTTCAAAATCAGACACCTTTAAACCAGCGCAAAAATTCCGCTGATCTTTTACGTCCACATCAAAAAAGCAGGACTCGGGATAAGGTTTTTCCCGGCGAGCTTCTCGCAGTTCGTTAATTACGGGCAATAACAATTCAGGATGGTCTGCACGCTGCTGATGGTAGTACTCAACATAGCGGCGAAGAATAAACAGCGCATTGCTCAAGGTGGTGAGTAGTATGTTCTTGTCATCGTTGGCGCCGACAGGAACATCGTTGGCCATTGCCACGGCCTCCTGGCACAGAAGCGTACCACCGCGAAGCTCCACCAGGATAAAGATGCCACGAAGCTGATTGAGGAAATCCAGACAGTTCTGCAAATCCTCCCCGCTTTCACGGTTTTCCTGAAAGCGCTCAAGACTGGATTCTGCCTGCTTGATGGTCTGCTCTATTTCACTTTTGACCAGATCAAACGACTGCGATTTCGTCGCAAGAGACGATTGAACCATAAACGCTTCCTGTTAATCTGCGGAAACTACCGCACCTTCCTAGTGAACTGTAGGCCGACAAGGCTGCGTGCCAGACCTTTTTGTTGTTGAGCTGGCTCAAACTTTCCTGAACTGAGCCCGTACACTTTGCACTAAAAAACTGACGTACTTATCACTACTTATAACATAAAACTCGAGTACCTCAACAAGGCTGGCGTGTAACAATTAGTACAGGCCGACACAGTTCTCATTCTGCGCCCTCGAGTTTACTCCAGACAGTTTCACCTGCCTTCTTTTCCATAGCAGACATGAATGCCTGATGCGCCTCTGATTCAACGTCTGTGGCGGCAACAACACGCAAACGGGGACGGTCAGGACTCAACCGTCGAATTCCTCCACCCATGCCTCCATTATCCGACCCGGCATCCAGCGACAAGGCTGTCTGCCCACCGGTGAGAAGCAGATACACCTCTGCAAGGATCTCGGCATCCAGCAGAGCTCCATGCAGCTCCCGGTTACTGTTATCAACGCCGTAGCGTTTACAAAGGGCGTCCAGGTTGTTCTTCTGCCCAGGGTGCTTGGCTCGCGCAATCGCAAGGGAATCGACAATACCGCAGTAATCCGCCGTTTTGCGCACAGGTTTGATCCGGCCAAACTCCGAATCCATGAAACCCACGTCAAACGCGGCATTATGAATAACAAGCTCTGCACCCTTGATGAACTCGAAAAACTCATCAGCAATGTCTGCAAATTTCGGCTTATCCACGAGAAACTCGTTGGTAATCCCGTGGATAGTGATGGCTTCGGCTTCGATTTCCCGCTCAGGGTTCACGTACACATGGTAGTTACGCCCTGTGAGCTTGCGCTCCATCATCTCGACACACCCGATCTCGATGATCCGGTGACCTTGTGCCGGGTCAATACCGGTGGTTTCTGTATCCAGTATTATCTGTCTCATAATTCCCACATTAATCCAGTTCAGCAACGCCCTTGTTCGCAAGTTCGTCTGCGAGTTCGTTATCCGGCACACCTGCGTGGCCTTTTACCCAGTGCCAATTAACCTTGTGCTTACTGGTTTCCGAATCCAGTTCCCGCCAAAGGTCCTCGTTTTTAACCGGCTTTTTCGCTGATGTTTTCCAGCCGTTACGCTTCCATCCTGAGAGCCATTCAGTAATTCCCTTCCGTACATACTGGGAGTCCGTGTACAGCTCCACTTCGCAATCGCGCTTGAGTGCTTGCAACCCCTTGATTGCAGCCATTAACTCCATGCGGTTATTAGTGGTGTGCCGCTCTCCACCGTGCATGGTTTTTACCGCATCACCATAGCGCAGAACAACACCCCAGCCACCTCGGCCCGGGTTACCTTTGCAAGCACCATCGGTATACACAATTACCTTCCCCGACATTCAAACTCCCACAATTAATGGCCCTGTAGGCCTGTCATTTTTCCGGATGGTCACGGCTCTGTGGCGAGCATCCCCGCGCAGCACCAACTGTACCCGTTCCAGACAAACCCAAAACGCTACTTTGCCGCCAAACATGTCGCCGTGGGATTCGCGCACACACCCGTTTTTTTGCAAGGATACAGTAATAGGCCCCAACCGGCAGAAACCTGTAACCAGATAATCGCTCACCCAGCACACCCGTCCCCTTGCGACCACTGCGCTGGAAAGGTAATCGATAAAAACGAGTCAGGGATGTTTCAACCTGAAAGTCCAGCAAGTGGAGCCAGTCCTCCATTCGTCCACGGGACAAGAACCGCCCACCCCACGGGCCACCATTATGGCGTGATATCAGCCTTCGCATTCCCCATAAACTGATGGGATTAAAGCCGATCAGAGCAATCATGCCATCGCCTCGCAACACCCGGGCAGCCTCTCTCAATACCTGATGGGGATAGGGCGAAAAATCTGCGGTATGGTGGAGGACCACAAGATCTATTGAGTCCCCGGGAAAGGGCAATTCGTCGGCATCGCACACAACCACCCCGTCAGGTATGTTGGCAAAGCAGCTGGGGGTAGTCATGATTTTCTGGGAAAAGTCAGTTCCATTTGCCAGTGGAAGCCGATGACTAATGCCAACCTGAAGCTGCCGCGCTCCCGTCAACCGATTCAGTCGCTGCTCAAGAAAAGCCCGTTGGTCTGCCAGCAACCTGCGCCCAAGCGGTGTCTGAAACCAGTTTTCAAAGCTCTCGCTCCTGGATGAATAATCAACGTTCTGGGCATTCTTCACACTGCCATTACTCCCGTTTTGAATAACCGGCAAGGACAACCCCGAATTCACCGACTGTTGGGGCTACGACCGTAATGCTCTATCATATGAGACAAACTTGCCAAGCATTTACGGGGACATCTGATGCTCACCATCTCCGCCATACCGGCATTCAACGACAACTACATCTGGTGCATTGCAGACACAGATACCGGTAAAGCCCTGATTGTGGACCCTGGCCAGGCAAAGCCGGTTCAGGATCATCTCGCAGAACAGGGGCTGAAACTGGACACGATTCTCGTTACCCACCACCATCCTGATCACGTTGGGGGCATCAAGACTCTGGTTCAGGACAATCCAGATTGCCGCGTAACCGGACCAGCAGAATCACCCTTTAAAGGTAGCACCAACCTTGTACATCCGGGCGACGAAGTGATTTGGAGAGATATCACTTTCCAGGTTATGGGTGTTCCAGGGCACACTCTTGATCACATTGCCTACTTCACCGACGTTGAAATCGGTGGGCGCCCAGCTCTGTTTTGTGGCGACACCCTTTTCGTTATCGGCTGCGGCCGGCTCTTTGAAGGCACACCGGCCCAGATGCTGGAGTCACTGAAGTCCATTCGTGAACTCCCAGGTGAAACGGCCATTTACTGCGCCCACGAGTACACCCTTTCCAACCTTCGCTTCGCCCGCAGTTTACTGCCGGATGACAGCAAACTTGAAGCCTTTGAACGCCATTGCAAAGACAAGCGACAAGCAGGTGAACCTACCGTGCCGTCAGTTCTTGAAGAGGAAAAGCAACTTAACCCGTTTTTACGCTGGGACGACCCCATGGTAGTAAGTGCAGCCAAACGCTATGCAGCCGAACACGGTCTGCCGGTGGATTCGGACAGTGCGATCTTCGCTGCAATTCGTCACGGTAAAGATAACTATTGATCGGTTAACAAAACCTCTCAATGTCGTAACGAGAGGTTTCTTGACCCAATTAAACGAGCTCCCATAGAATCGTTTAAACTTTTGCTCCTAACTCATTAAATATGCCGGGTTTTCAGACACAATCCCAGCGACAATCCAGACTCGGAAAACGCCTATGTTGGTTAAACGTTTGCCCCTGCTTTTTATTCTTGGTGCTTTGGCAGGCGGCTGCAGCTCTCTGTATCTTTCCAAAGAATCTGCATCTGAAAACCCGCTGGACTCGGAAGAGGTAACTCTCGCTGCCGGAGATGAAGGGCTTAAAGAATCGGTGGAAAGTGGCAAAGACAGTGACGCAGTACGAAATGAGCCACTGGATGACGCAATCGCGCCTGAACTCAAAGTTGCCGCACGGGAAGCTCGGGAAAAACTGGATAATCCGGATCAGAATATCACCACAGAAGTTGCCGGGCAGGCAGATATGTGGGACCGGCTCAGAGCCGGGTTTATGTTGGACCACGATATTGACAACAAGCGTGTTCAGGACCAGCTTAACTGGTATGCGCGGCACCCAGGCTACATAAACCGGGTAGTCGAGCGCGGAAGCCGGTACCTTTACCACATTGTTAACGAAACTGAGAAACGAGGTCTTCCAGCAGAATTCGCACTGTTACCCGTGGTAGAAAGCGCATTTGATCCCTTTGCGTACTCCCACGGGCGGGCAGCAGGGCTCTGGCAATTTATACCCTCAACAGGCAAGTACTTTGGGCTGACTCAAAGCTGGTGGCACGATGACCGCCGCGACGTAATTGCCGCGACGGATGCCGCCCTCACTTACCTTGACCGCCTGACCACTCGCTTTGGTGGTGACTACACCCTCGCCTTGGCTGCATACAACAGTGGCGGCGGCACGGTTTCCAGCGCCATGCGCCGGAACCGAAAAAGCAACAAACCCGAAGATTTCTGGTCATTACAGCTACCGCAAGAAACTCGACATTACGTCCCAAAGCTGATTGCGCTGGCAAAGATATTTGATGACCCCGAAGCCTACGGTATAGAGCTCCCTGCCCTTCTGGACGAACCCTATTTCGATATCGTTGACACTGGTGGGCAACTGGATTTGGCCCAGGCAGCGGAGCTTGCGGGGGTCGACATCGATGAGATATACCTGCTAAATCCCTCGTATAACCGCTGGGCAACCTCTCCGGAAGGCCCCCATCGATTGCTGGTGCCGCACAAGAATGCTGAAAGTTTCCGCACAGCTCTGGCGGAAATCCCACCGGAAAAACGCGTGTCCTGGCGTAACTATGTCGTCAAATCGGGTGACAGCCTGAACACCATATCCAGAAAGTTCTCCACCACGCCGGCGGTATTGCAGCAGGTCAACAACCTCAACAGCGACCTGATCCGCATTGGCCAACGGCTGATGATTCCCTCAGCATCAAAAAATTCCGATGCCTACGCTCTCAGCGCATCCCAGCGGCTAGAGCGCAAGCAGGACAAAAAACGGGCAGGAAGCAAGCTGCGCTATACCGTGCGCCGTGGCGACACCTTCTGGGATATTGCCCGCGAGCATCGGGTTTCAGTACGCCAGGTTGCGGCCTGGAACGGTATGGCGCCCGGAGACCCTCTCATACCCGGCAAGGAGTTGGTGATCTGGTCAAATACAGCCCAACCCACCATTGCCTCAGCTGACAGCACCCGTGGCAAAGCCATGGTCCGCAAGGTGGGCTACCGCGTTCGTAAAGGCGACTCTCTTGCCCTCATTGCCAATCGTTTCTCGGTAAATGTGCGAGACATCGCAAGCTGGAACGATCTGAACACCTCCCGTTATCTGCAACCAGGGCAAAGTCTGGTACTCTACGTCGACATCCGGAACAGCCCCTGATCATCACCTACTAAGGGCCGGAACTTTCAGTAAGTATAAGAATCATAAAAATTTAGCAGACAGGAGCGCGGGGCAGGATGCCCGGCGCGTCAGCTTAAAACACCTGAATGTGCGAGACCCATGACAAGAATCTTTACCGCCCCACGCCTTACAACATTTTTTTCAGTTCTGGCTCTTTTTGCTTCTCCCACCTCTTTGTATGCCAGCGATTCATCAACAGACACTGAGCAGCTCGAAGCCCAACCGGTCCACGGCATGGCCATGCATGGCGCGCCCAGATATCCGGAGGGGTTCAGCCATTTCGACTACGTTAACCCCGAGGCGCCAAAAGGTGGCGCTCTGAAAATGGCCGTAGTGGCTAACGGTTTCGACACCTTCAACCCCTTTGTTATTCGCGGAGTTGCCGCAGCGGGCATCAGTAACTATCTCTACGACACTCTGCTGGAGTACTCGGCAGACGAACCCTTCTCCATGTATGGGCTCATTGCGGAGTCACTGGAAACCCCGGAAGACCGCAGCTATGTGGTATTCAACCTCCGGGAATCAGCACGCTTTCAGGATGGCGAGCCCATCGAGGCGGACGACGTAAAATTTTCCTTTGAAATTCTGACCACCCAGGGGCACCCGTTTTACCGCAATTATTATGCGGATGTGAGCAAGGTAACGATTGAGAACCCTCACCGCATCCGTTTTGATTTCCAGGAAACCAGCAACCGGGAACTACCCCTGATTCTCGGCCAGATGCCTATTTTCCCGGCGCATTACTGGGAGAATCGTGAGTTTGGCAAGAACGGACTGACACCACCCGTTGGAAGTGGTGCATACCGCATTGGCAGCTTTGAAGCAGGCCGCACGATCGAGTACGAACGACAGGACGATTACTGGGCAAAAGACCTTGGCGTGCGTAAAGGCCGGTTGAATTTCGACCGTGTTCGCTACGATTACTATACCGACGATACGGTTGCACTGGAGGCGTTTAAAGCGGGTAGCTTTGATTTCAGAGTAGAAACCTCTGCCAAAAACTGGGCAACAGCCTACACCGGTGAAAAGTTTGATAACGGCACTATCATCACTGAAGCCATTGAACACCACCGCCCCACAGGTATGCAGGGTTTCGTGTTCAACACCCGCAAGAAAGTGTTCAGCGATCCCCTGGTACGGGAAGCACTCACTTACGCATTCGATTTTGAGTGGACCAATAAAAATCTGTTCTATGGTCAATATGACCGCACCAACAGCTACTTCGAAAACAGTGAACTGGCAGCAACCGGCCTGCCAACTGGCCGGGAACTTGAAATACTCGAAGGTTACAAGGACAAGTTGGACCAGGACATCTTCACCAAAGCATTTGAAGCACCCTCCACAGATGGTAAGCAAGGCCTGAGAGGTAACCTCAGAACAGCGATGGAACTGCTGCGTTCGGCGGGTTATGAAGTTCGCGACGGCAAAATGGTGCATACAGAAACAGGCAAACAACTGGCCTTCGAAATACTGTTATTCCAGAAAACCTTTGAGCGAGTTGTCCTGCCCTTCAAAAATAACCTCGCCCGTCTGGGCATTGATATGTCTGTGCGCCTTGTGGACAGTAATCAGTACGTTCAACGTGTGCGTGAGTTCGACTACGACATGATTACCCAGGGCATCGGCCAGTCAGACTCCCCGGGTAATGAGCAGCGCGAGTATTGGCACTCATCCACGGTAGATGCCAACGGCTCGCGCAACTACGCTGGCGTGAATGATCCGGTAGTCGACGAACTGGTAAGCCTTGTAATTCAGGCCCCAAATCGGGATGAACTGGTACAGCGCACCCGCGCGCTCGATAGAGTTCTGCTGCACGGGCATTACGTGGTACCACACTGGCACCTGGCTAAAGATCGCGTTGCCTACTGGAGCCACTTGAAACATCCGGAAAAGACTCCCAAAAACGGCACCGACCTCGACGACTGGTGGGCTGAGCCCTGAGGAAGTAGCCGCTAAATGGGCATTTATATACTCCGGCGCCTGGCGCTGATTATTCCTACTCTGATCGGCATTTTGCTGCTCAACTTCGTGATCATTCAGGCTGCGCCTGGTGGCCCGGTTGAACAACTGATTGCGGAAATGGAAGGCCACGGCGGCAGTGCCCTGGCCCGGGCAGGTGGCGGCGATACAGGAGGCGAGGTTTCCAGCGCTTCCAGTGACCGCAGGGGCTCCCGAGGTATTCCTGATGAAATGCTGAAGGAAATCGAAGTCATGTATGGCTTCGACAAACCCGCCCATGAGCGTTTCTTTAAAATGCTCAAAGACTACGCCACCTTCAATTTTGGAGATTCTTTTTTCCGGGAACGAAGTGTCACCGAGCTAATTGTGGACAAGATGCCTGTGTCTATCTCCCTTGGGCTCTGGTCTACCCTGATCATCTACTTTATATCCATACCGCTTGGCATCCGTAAAGCAGTGACAGACGGTTCCCGTTTTGATGTGTGGAGCAGTTCTGCCATTGTTATCGGCTACGCTATTCCGGGCTTCCTGTTCGCTATCCTGCTCATCGTCCTCTTTGCCGGTGGTAGCTACTTCGATTGGTTCCCTCTGCGAGGACTGACCTCTTCCGACTTTGATCAGATGAACTGGTACCAGCAGGTTGGCGATTATTTCTGGCACCTCGCGTTGCCGGTTACCGCCAACGTGATCGGCGGCTTCGCCACACTCACCCTGCTCACCAAGAACTCATTCCTCGACGAAATTGGCAAACATTATGTGGTAACAGCAAGAGCCAAGGGTCTGGATGAAAAGCAGGTTCTGTACGGGCACGTTTTCCGCAACGCCATGCTGATTGTGATTGCGAGCCTTCCCGGTGTTCTTGTTTCGCTGTTTTTTACCGGCTCGCTATTGATTGAGGTGATTTTCTCCCTGGACGGCCTTGGTCTGCTTGGTTTTGAAGCGGCGCTAAACCGGGATTATCCGGTTATTTTTGGCACCCTCTTTATTTTTACGCTCATGGGGCTCGCTCTGAAACTGATCAGCGACATTACCTATGTGCTCGTAGACCCCCGCATCGACTTTGAAAGCCGGGAGGGCGCGTAACATGAAGGCGCTGACGCCCATTCAACAAAGACGCTTGCGTAACTTCCGCAAGAACCGCCGCGGATTCTGGTCTCTGTGGGTATTTCTGGCCATTTTTGGGCTTACTCTGGTGGCCGAATTAATCGCAAATGACAAACCGCTTGTCATTTCCTATCAGGACACACTGTATTTCCCGGTAATAGAGAGAGTGTCTGAGGAAACCTTTGGCGGTTTTTTGCCAACAGATGCAGACTACAGGGACCCCTTCATTGCTGAAGAAATTCAGGCCAATGGCTGGATGTTCTGGCCGCCGATTCGCTTCAGTTACGACACGATAAATTATGATCTTGAGGTGCCCTCACCTGCACCGCCAAGTTCCGTAAACTGGCTAGGCACTGACGATCAAGGTCGGGATGTCGCCGCACGGGTTATTTACGGCTTCCGCATTTCGGTCTTGTTCGGCCTGACGCTCACCATCGCCAGCTGTATCGTTGGCGTAATGGTTGGTGCAATCCAGGGCTTTTACGGCGGCAAAATTGACTTGATTGGTCAACGTTTTATAGAAATCTGGTCGGGGCTGCCGGTACTGTATCTGTTGATTATTCTCTCCGGCATTGTGCAACCAAACTTCTGGTGGCTGCTCGGCATCATGTTAATGTTCAGTTGGATGGGACTGGTTGATGTAGTCCGCGCAGAGTTCCTGCGAGCCCGTAATTTCGAATACGTCAAAGCCGCAAGGGCACTTGGGCTGGATAACCGGAAAATCATGTTCCGCCACATTTTGCCTAATGCGATGGTGGCAACTCTGACCTTCCTGCCATTTATCCTGACCGGAGCCATTACCGGCCTGACTTCCCTTGATTTTCTTGGCTTTGGTTTGCCCTCAGGCTCACCTTCTCTTGGGGAGCTGATTGCCCAAGGCAAGGCGAACCTGCACGCTCCCTGGCTAGGCATTTCAGCCTTCGCTTCCTTATCACTGATGCTGACCCTGCTGGTTTTTGTAGGGGAAGCTGTGCGGGATGCCTTTGATCCCCGCAAGAACGGTTAAGAGGCAGCTATATGAGCACACTATTGGAAATAACAAATCTGTCGGTCAGCTTCAACCAGGGACCAAAGGCCGTGGATTCCATATCCCTCAGCCTGAACAAAGGCGAAACTCTGGCGCTGGTTGGTGAAAGTGGTTCGGGTAAATCCGTTACGGCGTTGTCTGTGTTACGGCTTCTGGATGAACGATACGCCAGCTATCCCAGTGGTAAGATTCGCTATCGGGGCGAAAACCTTCTGCAGGCCTCAGAGAAGCGTTTGCGCCAGGTTCGTGGGCGCGAGATCAGCATGATCTTTCAGGAGCCCATGACCTCTCTGAACCCTCTGCACAACATTGAGAAGCAAATCAGCGAGACCCTGGAACTGCACAAGGGCATGCGCGGGCCCCAGGCAAGGAAGCGTTGCCTGGAACTGTTAACGCTGGTCGGTATAGAGAACCCGGAAAGCCGCCTTGGCGCCTATCCGCACCAGCTTTCCGGAGGTCAGAAACAACGTGTGATGATTGCCATGGCGCTGGCAAACGAGCCGGACTTGCTGATCGCGGATGAGCCAACCACCGCGCTGGACGTAACCGTTCAGAAGCAAGTTCTGGAGCTGTTACAGGATCTGCAGCAGAAGTTAGGCATGGCCATTTTGCTGATTACTCACGACCTCACTATTGTGCGGCGTTATGCCAACCGGGTTGCGGTCATGGAGCACGGCAAACTGGTTGAGCAAGCTGAAACGACTACCCTGTTTGATTCACCCAGCCACCCTTACACCCGCAAACTTTTGAGTGCCGAACCTCCGGAAGCACCTCTGGCTCCCCCGAAAAGCGACAAGCCGTTGTTGAGCGTCAGCAATCTGGATGTTCGCTTCCCCACTCGCAAGGGGCTATTCGGCAAAGTAAAAGAACATTTTCATGCGGTCAAACAGGTCAGCTTCAGCCTAGATCGCGGCCAGACGTTAGGCATTGTGGGTGAAAGCGGTAGTGGTAAAACAACCATAGGCCATGCGCTATTGAAACTTACCGGCAGCACCGGAAGTATCAAGCTAGACGGCCAAGAGCTGTCGGATCTGGATCAGAGCGCCTTCCGGCCCTGGCGCCGCCGGGTACAGATTGTATTTCAGGATCCGTTTGGTAGCCTGAGCCCGAGAATGTCCATCGCCGAAATTGTTCGCGAGGGGCTTGAGATACACGATGCGGATAACCGTGATACCCACGACACAAAAGTGATTGCGGCGCTAAAGGACGTAGGGTTAGACCCTGATGCAAGGCACCGTTACCCGCATGAATTCTCTGGTGGCCAACGTCAGCGCATTGCAATCGCCAGGGCACTGGTGCTGCAGCCGGATCTCATCATTCTGGATGAGCCCACCTCAGCCCTGGATCGCACCGTGCAAAAGCAGGTCATCGAACTGCTTCGGGATATTCAGGCACGCTATGGTCTAAGCTATATCTTTATCAGTCACGATCTTGCGGTTGTGCGGGCGCTTAGTCATCAGTTGCTGGTACTTCGGCGGGGGTCGATTGTGGAATATGGGGATGCCGGTGATGTTTTCCGGGCCCCTGCTGAAACATACACACAAGAGTTGCTGCACGCGGCTTTTTTCTACCAAGCGAAAGATGCCAATATCACTACGACTATTTGAGCGTTACTCCTGCCGGCTTACTTCGGGGATAATGCTCTAAAATCAGGAACAAAGGGAGAAGGATCCATGGGTATACTCAGTGGTAAGAGAGCGCTGATTGTTGGCGTAGCCAGCAAACTGTCCATTGCTTACGGTATTGCAGACGCCTTTGCCCGCGAAGGTGCGGAACTGGCTTTCACCTACCAGAACGACAAGCTGCAACCGCGAGTAGAGAAATTTGCCGAGGGCTGGGGTAGCAAGCTTATATTTCCTTGCGACGTGGCCAGCGATGAAGAAATTGAAAATGTCTTCAAGGAACTGAACAAGCACTGGGACAACATCGACATTATCGTCCACGCCGTTGGCTTTGCACCTGGGCATGAGCTCGATGGCAACTACGTTGACGTGACCACCCGGGAAGGCTTCAAGATCGCCCACGACATCAGCTCCTACAGCTTTGTTGCCCTGGCAAAGGGTGCACGCTCCATGATGCACGAAGGCAGCTCTCTGCTCACTCTCACCTATCTGGGTGCAGAGAAGGTTCTTCAGAACTATAACGTGATGGGGCTTGCCAAAGCCTCACTTGAAGCGAACGTAAGGTACATGGCTGCCAGCCTGGGCCGCGATGGAATTCGGGTGAACGGTATTTCTGCGGGGCCGATCAGAACCCTGGCAGCCTCAGGCATCAAGAGTTTCCGCAAGATGCTGGCAGAAAACGCACGTCGCGCACCGCTTCGTCGTAACGTAACCATTGAGGAAGTGGGTAATGCGGCCGCATTTTTAACATCTGACATGGCCAGCGGTATTACCGGTGAGATTATGTACGTAGATGGTGGCTTCAACATCACTGGCATGGGCGAACTTGAAGAGTAATCCATTGCAGATCATGGAAAAGCCAGCGGCAAGCTGGCTTTTCTACTTTCAGAACCGGACAGTATGAACTAGGACGCCTCCATGGCGCTGGCTACAGCCTCTGTCCATTCCACATAGGCTGTTTGAGCAGATTCAACAATTCGCATCCCTACCAGATAGCCGGCCTTTTCCGGCCGAGACCAAACAACCTCCACAGTCAGAACAAACGGTTCTTCATGGTCTCCCAGTGAGACTGACACCGGATACAAGGCACCCGCCGACAGGCATTCCTCAGAAAGCAGACAAAGCCCGCTGACGGAAATATCACGCACGGCACAAGCCATCTCTCGTCTGGAGGAACCAGGGATGCCTTCAGATGCAGGATATCCGGCTTCAAGCTCAAGCGTAATCTGTGCACGGGCCGTTAGACGGTACTGTTTGCGGTTGTCCTGCCCGCCAGCGGGGTCTTCCTCTGTTCCAAACGTATAGTCAGTATCTTTCATTATTATTCCTGGCTTCTTGTTTGCGGACTGATCAGTTACGCCCGACTCGTATACGGCCAACCACTCTGCTTAGTGTGTCATCAAACTCCGCTGCGCCGCCCATAACGCGAATCCGTTCCTCGACGATTCCCAACACCAGCTCATCTTCCAGAAATTCCCGGCGATTGAGCCCAAGCCGGTCGACGAATATCAGTTTTCTGGAGGCATTTGTGCGAACAGCAAGTTTGAGTCTGGCATCTTCAGTTTCGGGTTCTTCTGCTTTCACCACAATCCAGCCACCCAGGCCTATCTCGTCGACCTGCTTCTGCGCAACCAGCATCTTTTCCCTGTAGAGTCTTTCCTGCTCCGCTTGCTCGTCTGCCAAACGCTGGTCCTCTGCTTCCCGGCGCTGGCGCTCCTGCATTGCCAGGCGCTCAGCTTCCTGCTGCTGACGGGCTAATTCTGCCGCCTCCCTCTCTTTGCGCAGCGCTTCGGCACGGGCCTTTGCCGCAGCAGCCGCCGCCTCACGCTGCACCCGCTGTTTTTCGTACGCTGCTGCAAGGAGTTGCACGGTTTCTTCAAGCACATTACCAAAAGGTGTCGGAGCCGGCAGAGGGCGAATTTTTCCGATCTCCTTGGCTTCACAGAAGTCCTCCCAGGGTTGCAAACCGAGCTTTACGCCCGTGCCGTTGGTCCAAAGTATTTCAGCAGTATCTTCCAGCAAAACACAGAAAAAACGACGTTGTTCAGATTCGCCCTCACCTTGAACGAACCACATCCCCTCAAAAGACTGAAATTCCCGGCTTTCTAAAGCTTCAAAGCTGAGCCACACAGGGTTCCATGAGAAGTTACGGCTTTCAGGCAGTGCATCGATCAATTCGGGCGTATCGCCACGTAATCTGGACATCATCACTGTCCCAATGCCGGCGAGGGAGTTAGGTGTAAGCGGGCGATCAAACACACGGCCCCAAACATCCACCAGTCGGTCACCTATCTGTTCGCCAACATGGTACAAACGATCCCTGTCTTTATCTGACAGCGAGGGGTCACCAACCCACACCAACCACTCCAGCAATTTGCTGCCATGGCGGCAGGTTTCACCGTTAACTCCTGAGTCCCACACAGCCTGCTTGAGCAGGCCCTGCCAATGATCAAAAATAAAATCGAGTACCGGCTGAGGCAATTTCCGCCCCTGCAGGGCCCGGCCAATAAGAGCTCTTGAAGTCTGCTCTGCTCGCCGCTGGCGCGCGGCACCCTGCTCGGTCTCCTGCAGTCGCAGGCGCAGCCTTCCAGTTTGTGCATCACGCTTGGCTGAATCCTCCTGCCACTGCTCGCAAAACGTGTCCACAGCACCGGTGGAGTCAGAATCGAAAGCGGCAGAAACCGCAACAACCAGCGTGTCTAGCTGATCGAGAAGCGCTTTCGATGAGCGGCCACCAGAATCACTCCAGCCACGCCACTCCTGCAAGCTATCGAGCCACTCCAGCAACACGTTACTAAAAGCCTGATGGCCATCGAGATCCATACGCCAAGCAAGATAAAACCGTAAGCGGGCGATACGTCGGGCAATCTCGGCGTGCAGCCCGCTCGTTTTGAGGAATACATCCATGATGCGATCGGCCACATAGGCCGCGTTGATCTGTCGCACTGACCACTCAAGGTGCACAGAACGAATAACGTGAGTTACACGCTCATTCCGTTGTTCCGTCCAGCATGAAAACAGCAGCGGCTTCCAGTCGCTGGCTGTTTCTGGTGACAACTTACCCACAGGGTAAGGAAGGTCGGGAACACGGATACCGGCAAGCACATCGTCAATTTTTTCGGCAACCGCCTTCCGCGAAGCCACCTGGTGGGACTTCGGCCTGTTTTGTGACATCCATTCCTCATGCTTAAGAAGCGTTGAAAAGGCCCAGTAAATAAAGCAGTATAACGAACTCGCCGGGGTTGACCACAACTGCGCCCGGCCTTATTTGCTTTAATCTGCAGTCCTGCTGGCTTATTTCACAGTACAGCCAGGCTACAATGAAAAGAATCGGGGAACCCGCAAAAAATGTCCGGCAATAAACTTGAAAACTTGAACGTGGCGAGCCAGGAAACACTTATTACCCCTGAAAAGCTCAAACAGGATATGCCACTCACCGGTAAGGCCGCGCAAACCGTTACGAATGGCCGCCAGGCGATTTATGACATTATTGACGGTAAAGACCATCGTTTGTTCCTGGTGGTGGGCCCCTGCTCTATTCACGACGTGGATGCGGCCCGTGATTATGCCAACCGCCTCAAGAAGCTTGCAGATGAAGTAAGCGACACCCTGCTTATCGTGATGCGTGTATATTTTGAAAAACCACGCACAACCGTTGGCTGGAAAGGTCTGATCAACGACCCACACCTGAACGACACCTTTGATATCGAACGAGGCCTGCAACTTGGTCGTCGTCTCTTGCTCGATATTAACGAGCTGGGCTTGCCCGTTGCGACTGAAGCACTTGATCCAATTTCGCCGCAATACCTTCAGGATTCCATTGCCTGGTCTGCCATTGGCGCCCGCACCACAGAATCCCAGACGCACCGTGAGATGAGCAGCGGCTTGTCCATGGCCATTGGCTTCAAGAATGGCACAGATGGCAGCCTGGATGTTGCCGTAAATGCCATGAAGTCCGTTTCCTATTCCCACAATTTCCTAGGAATAGACCAGCAAGGCCAGGTTGCGATCATCCGAACCAAAGGCAACCAGTACGGCCACGTGGTTCTGCGCGGGGGTGGTGGCAAGCCCAACTACGACTCCGTGAGCGTTACTCTGTGTGAACAGGCACTGGAAAAAGCCGGCCTGCGTAAATCCATTATGGTGGATTGCAGCCACGCAAACTCCAGCAAAGACCCGGCTATCCAGCCATTGGTTATGCAGGACGTCACCCATCAGATCCTCGAAGGTAATACTTCGATTCAAAGCCTGATGATTGAGAGCAACATCAACTGGGGCAACCAGTCTATTCCCGAGAATCTGGCAGACCTTAAATACGGCGTGTCTGTCACCGATGCCTGTATCGATTGGGAAACCACCGAGAAAGCCATTCGCGAGATGCGCAATAAACTGAAAGACGTGCTGCCAAAGCGAAAAGCAACCTGATTTTGATGCAACGGCATAAATGGAAACGGGGAGCTTCAGGCTCCCCGTTTTTTTTGACTAATACTGCTAATCAGGCCGTCAGGTCAGGCAAACCTCCAACCCAGTCCAAGCGATCCCTCAAAGCAACGACATGGCCAACAATGACAAGGGTTGGCGCCTGAACGTTTTCTTCGGTTACCCGCTGCACAATAGTTTCCAGGTTGCCGGTAACCACTTGTTGTTCCCGAGTGGTGCCCTTGGAAATAAGAGCAACCGGCATATCCGGTGTCATACCATGCCCTATCAGCTCTTTACAGATAATAGGAAGGCCAACCAACCCCATATAAAAAACCAGTGTCTGATTGGTCTGGACAAAATCCTTCCAGGGCAAATCGCAGGTATTATTTTTGAGATGGCCTGTCACAAAGCGCACAGACTGAGCATAATCCCGGTGCGTCAACGGAATGCCCGCATAGGACGCACACCCGGATGCCGCCGTTATCCCAGGCACAACCTGAAACCGAATTCCAGCGCTGGCCAATGTCTCAATTTCTTCACCGCCACGGCCAAAGATAAACGGGTCTCCGCCTTTTAATCTGACAACCCGAAAACCTTGCTTGGCAAGATCCACTAATCTCTGGTTGATCTGATCCTGAGGCAAAGTGTGGTTCGCCCGCTGTTTACCAACGTGGATCTTCTCAGCTGATTCGGGAATCAACGCGAGAATCTCCGGCGAAACCAAACGATCGTAGAGCACCACCTCTGCCGAGGTAATAAGGCGCCAGGCCTTCAGCGTAAGCAACTCCGGATCCCCGGGGCCAGCACCCACAAGGGCAACTTCCCCTGCGGAGCTGTTGGGGTTCGAGGTGACCGGGTTTGCTCTGTAGCGGACAGGTGCAGGCCTTGAACCCACACCTGATCCTACTGGTTGTTCAGGCTTGTCGTTCATTGAATACGCTCGGCACCACCCATGTATGGTTTGAGGACTTCGGGAACAAGAATGCTGCCGTCCGCCTGCTGATAGTTCTCCATAACAGCAATCAAAGCTCGGCCAACCGCCAGGCCAGAACCGTTCAGAGTGTGTACAGGCTCTGGCTTACCGGTTTCCGGGTTACGCCAGCGGGCACCCATTCGGCGAGCCTGGAAGTCGCGAGTATTGGAGCAGGAGGAGATCTCACGATACTTGCCTTGCCCAGGCAGCCAGACTTCAATGTCGTAGGTTTTCGCTGCCGAAAAGCCCATATCCCCACCGCACAAAGCAACCAGTCGATATGGTAATTCAAGCAACTGAAGCACTTTTTCGGCATGACCAGTAAGCGCTTCCAGTGCAGCATCGGATTCTTCAGGGCGAACCACTTGCACCAATTCAACCTTATCGAACTGGTGCTGGCGGATCATGCCTCGGGTATCACGGCCGTAGGATCCCGCTTCACTACGGAAGCAAGGGGTATGACAAACCATCTTCAGAGGCAACTCTGCGGCGTCGAGAATCGTATCTGACACCAGGTTGGTTACCGGTACTTCTGCGGTCGGTATCAGATAGAGTGAAGGTTCGCCCTGCATCTTGAACAGATCATCTTCAAACTTTGGCAGTTGGCCTGTGCCATAAAGCGCATCGGCATTAACCAGATAAGGCACATAGGTTTCTGAATAACCATGTCCGTCTGTGTGCAGGTTCAGCATGAACTGGGCAAGAGCACGGTGCAGTCGCGCGATTTGCCCCCGCATGACGGCAAATCGTGAGTGCGCAAGCCGGGTGGCGGTTTCAAAATCCAGACCGCCGAGTTCATCGCCCAATGCAACGTGATCCTTGGGCTCAAAATCAAACGTCTTGGGTGTACCCCAGGTGCGAACTTCAATGTTGTCTTCTTCGCTGTCGCCAGGGGTTACGTCCGCATCCGGCAGATTTGGAATGCCCGCAAGAAAGTTATTGAGTTCCTGCTGCAAGACATTCAACTCTTTCTCCGCCTCAGACTTACGGGACTTCAGGCTTTCTACTTCGTCCAGTAGCGGCTGTATGTCTTCACCCGCCGCTTTGGCCTTACCAATGGACTTCGATTTTTTATTCTGCTCGCTCTGCAGGTTCTCTGTGCTTACCTGAAGGGCACGGCGGCGCTCTTCAAGAGTTTCAAAAGCGGCGATATCAAATACGAAGTTCTTGATGGCCAGCCGGCGGGCGATCTCTTCAGTCTGGTTGCGGACGAGTTTGGGATCGAGCATGGGTATCCTGGATTTTCCGGTTTGCGATGTATGTAGAATAACTCGCCATTATACCCGTGCCGGCGCCGGTGGCTACCGCTGCAGAAACCTTGTTTGGGGTTCAGGTATGGCGTTTTATGGGGCTTTGTTGATTGAGTGCGTCGAGCCGCTGGCGCTTTTCTGAAAGTTTGATTTCCAGGCCGCGGTTGACGGGCTCGTAGTACCGACGCTGATGAATGGCCTCGGGCAGGTAGGACTCCCCCGCCGCAAAGGCATCCGGCTCATGATGTGCATAGCGATAGGTGTCACCGTGGCCCAGGCTTTTCATGAGTTTGGTGGGGGCATTTCGCAGATGCACCGGGACTTCGTAATCCGGGTCCTTCCGTATATCGGCCATGCACTGATTATAGGCCTTGTAAACGGCATCGCTTTTTGGGGCAAGCGAGAGATAGGTCACCGCCTGTGCCAGGGCAAGCTCTCCTTCAGGACTGCCCAAGCGCTCCTGAACATCCCAGGCATCCATACTTAATTGCAGCGCACGAGGATCGGCATTGCCTATATCTTCACTCGCAATGCGCACCAGGCGGCGAGCAACGTACAATGGATCACACCCACCATCGAGCATACGGCACAGCCAATAAAGCGAACCATCGGGGTCTGAGCCCCTTACAGACTTGTGCAGGGCTGATATCTGGTCGAAGAATACGTCTCCGCCCTTATCAAAGCGCCGCAGACTGGTTTGCATCACCTGTTCAAGGTGGTCGGCATTAACCCGGCTTTTCCCGTCGCTGCCCGGCTCCGCCAGATCCGCCGAAATCTCAAGAATATTGAGCGCTCTGCGCGCATCACCACCAGATGCCGAGGCCATAACTCCAAGCACGTCATCCGACACCTCAAGCTGGCCGCCGAACCCCTCTTCTGCTGCAAGCGCCCTGGCCAACAGCCGCAGAATATCGGCTTCCTCCAGATTCTTGAGGACATACACACGGGTGCGAGACAGTAAAGCGCTGTTCAATTCAAAAGAAGGATTTTCGGTGGTGGCACCAACAAATATAAACGTGCCGTCTTCGATATGTGGCAGGAACGCATCCTGCTGGCTTTTGTTGAAGCGGTGGACTTCGTCCACAAACAAAAGCGTATCCTGACCTTGGGATTGCTTGCGGTTACGGGCGCGCTCAACAATGGCACGGATATCCTTAACACCACTGAGCACCGCAGATACTGTTTCGAAGCTGAGATCGCCAACGCTTGCCAGCAGTTGTGCAAAGGTGGTTTTACCAACTCCCGGTGGCCCCCACAGGATCATGGAGTGCAGTTGTGCCTGCTCTACTGCTCTGCGCAGTGGTTTTCCCGGCCCGACAAGATGGGCCTGGCCAACGTAATCGTCGAGGCTTTCAGGGCGCATGCGTGCCGCGAGAGGCCGAAATCCGACCTGCTCGGTGAACAGGCTGCTTTGCATATCAGTTATCGTCCCGGATTACGTCAACGCCCTCCGGGTACTCAAGCTTGAACACACTTCTTTCCACGGTTTCATTTAGCCGAATGTGATCAAAGCTGAGTACACTGAGCTGTGACAGCGAGTCCTGCATACGCATCTCCTGCAACTCATTGTTGAAGAAGGTCAAACGCAGAGATACAAACAACGAATCTTCATTTTTCGGCTCAAGCGTGAACTCCCGGGTGTCTTCGCTTATCTGGCGGCCGGAAACCCTGTAGGTTTCTTCCAGGTTATCAACCTCTCCACTAAGCAGCAGGGCGGGGGTGTTTTGAACGCGGTCGTCCAGACTGTGAATCGTTACCTGCTCCAGATCCGGGTCATAAACCTCTACACTCTTTCCATCACTGACAATGAGCTGTGACAAAGGCGCGCGGGTTTCCCAGTAAAACAGGCCTGGTCGTTTCGCCTTCAGCAAACCACGGGTTTCCTGCACATTATTCCCGTTCTCACTGACTACTATCTGAATAAAGTCTGCCTGGTAGGTTTCGTAACTTTTCAGCAGGGAGGCAAGCTCAGTGGCTGAGCCATCTTTGCCCGCTGCCAGCAGTGAACCGCTGAACAATACTGCCACCGTCAGTGTCGCAACCAATGCCGACAGGCGTTTCAGAAAAAGCTGTTGCATACAATACGACTCCTAATCTCTGGGTGGGGGCGGGGCCAAAACTTCACGGGCCCCGTTGTGACCGGCTGAACTGACCACTCCGGATGCTTCCATGGCTTCAACCAGGTTGGCCGCCCGGTTATAACCTATCTTGAATTTGCGCTGCACGGAGGAAATAGAAACTCTGCGCCCTTCGGTTACAAAAGCGACCGCTTCATCAAACAGCGCGTCGCCTTCATTGTCGCCACCCTCAGATAAGGTGGGTACACCCGGCAGGTGTTCGCCTTCAGCGCCATTAAGTACGTCATCCACGTACACCGGCTCGCCTCTGGCTTTCCAGGCACTCACAACACGGTGCACCTCATCGTCATCCACAAAGGCGCCGTGAACTCGCACAGGAAGCCCGGACCCAGGTGGCAGATAAAGCATATCGCCGTGTCCTAGTAGCTGCTCCGCGCCGCCCTGATCAAGAACAGTGCGCGAGTCAATCTTGGACGATACCTGGAACGAAATACGGGTAGGAATGTTTGCCTTGATCAGGCCAGTAATTACATCCACAGAGGGCCGCTGAGTGGCGAGGATCAAGTGAATACCTGCCGCCCTCGCCTTCTGGGCGATACGTGCAATCAGCTCTTCTACTTTCTTGCCAACAATCATCATCATGTCGGCGAACTCATCGATAACCACAACAATCAACGGCAAATGCTCAAGCTCCGGGCGTTGTTGCTCATCGTCGGCAAGGTACTCGTCCGGTTTCCAAAGCGGATCCAGAAGCGGTTCACCGGCGGCAGCCGCTTCTTTAACTTTAAGATTGTAACCCGCCAGGTTTCGTACCCCTTGCGTGGACATTAGCCGGTATCGACGCTCCATCTCCGCCACGCACCAACGCAGTGCATTTGCCGCCTCTTTCATGTCGGTAACAACAGGTGCAAGAAGGTGCGGGATACCATCGTAAATGCTGAGTTCCAACATCTTGGGGTCAACCATGATGAAGCGCACATCCTCTGGCCCAGCCTTCAAAAGCATACTGAGCAGCATGGCGTTCACACCGACCGACTTACCGGAACCGGTGGTACCGGCAACCAGCAGGTGAGGCATTTTGGCCAGGTTCGCAACCATAGGGTTGCCGCCGATATCGTTACCCAGCGCCATGGTAAGCGCCGAACTGGATTCCTTGAACACCCGGGAACCGAGCACTTCGCTAAGCCGAACAATTTCCCGCTTTTCGTTGGGAATCTCAATGCCAACGACTGACTTGCCGGGAATAACCTCAACAACACGAACACTCAGGACCGCAAGTGAACGCGCCAGGTCTTTGGCAAGATTGGAAATCTTGCTGACTTTAACACCCGCTGCCGGTTTGATTTCGAACCGGGTGATTACCGGGCCAGGGTTAACTTCAACCACTTCCACAGACACACCAAAGTCGCTCAGCTTTTCCTCAAGCAATCGCGACATGTGCTCCAGAGCCTCTTCGGAGTACCCGCTCTCTTTATGCTCCTCGGGTGGATCGAGCAAGGAAATAGGCGGAATCGGGCTTTCTATATCCTCAAGCAGCGAGGCCTGAGAGTTTTTAGCGCTGTTGGCCAGCGGTGGCTGCTCGTTCTTCTTGAATGGCGATATTTTCAGTGACCGACCACCGGCCGGTGGGGCTGCTTTTTCCTTGTTTGGGTCCAGCGATTGGCTGCGCCCTTTCGCAGGCGCATCGTCCCGGGAGCTGAAACTTTCCAGCCGGGCAGGTTCCGGATCTTCACTAGCAGAAAAACCTTCAATAGCAGGCTCTTGCCGCTCGCTGTGTCGGGCTTTTGGTTTGGAAGCCTTGGCTGGCCCAAATCCGGGGATGCTATGCCACCAACGTTTACCTGACTTGTCCCTGGCAACATTATTGTCAGGCTGGCTAATCCGGGCCGCTGGTTGAGGCTTTTGAGCGACAGGACTCTGCTCCGGCTGGGCAGGTTTCTCCAGCGCTGGCTTCGTTTTGTCGGATTGCACAAGTTTTTTGAGATACTGCCCCAGCCGGAGAGCGAGGCCACCGAGCTGATCCATAAGCCAGAACCAGGACAATCCGACAGTGACTGTCAGAGCGAAAAGAAAGATCGCTATAAGTAAAAGCGTGGTTGCAGGCAGGTTAAAAAACCGAATCATGGCATCTGAAACAGCGGTACCAAGTACACCACCTGAGGACGCACCGAGACCAAACACAGAGTAAAGCGAGAGAAGACTGGTAGCAGAGAGCAGGATCAGCAAAAAGCCGCCAAAGCGCATCAGAAACAGCGGCCAGTGCATATCAAGAGAATCATTACGCCTGCGGATCAGCATGATGGCATAACCCGCCACCATCATCGGAAACAGATAGGCAACGTGACCGAAAAAGTCCATCAACAGACTCGCCAGCCAAGCGCCGGAGCGGCCGGCTGCGTTCAACACGCTGGTATCATGACCAATACTGGCCCAGCCTGGGTCCGAAGGGCTGAACGTCACAAGCGCCATAGCCAAATAAATGCATAGGGCAATGAGCCCGATCACCGCGCCTTCACGGGCACCCTGCGCAGCAAGGCGGCGAAAGCGCAGCTGTTTCTCTGTCAGTTTTTGTGGTGATTGCTTCGCTTTTGCAGATTCGGCCATGAATACTCAAACGTTAGGTGTTGCTTGCGTTCTGAAGTACCTGAAACCCTCTGTACAAGTCTGTTTTCAGATCTTCGACTGCTTCTATGCCCACCGAAACACGCAAAAGATTTTCGGTGATACCAGCTCTGGATTTGTCTTCCGGCGATAAGCGCCCGTGAGTCGTTGTGGCCGGATGGGTAATCGTGGTTTTAACGTCGCCCAGGTTGGCGGTAATGGAAATCATCCGGGTGGCATCGATAAACTTCCAGGCTTCTTCCCGGCCGCCCTTCAGACAAAATGACAAAACCCCACCAAACCCTTTCTGCTGCTTTTTAGCAAGCGCATGCTGTGGATGGCTATCAAGCCCTGCGTAATATACCCGCTCCACCGCAGGCTGCTGCTCCAGCCACACTGCCAACTCTAGCGCATTGTCGCAATGGGCTCGCATACGGATTGGTAAGGTTTCCAGGCCCTTGTGAAAGACCCAGGCGTTAAAAGGGCTCATTGTGGGCCCCGCGGACCTCAGGAAGCCATAGACTTCGCCCATGAGCTTTGTTGGACCAACCACCACACCACCTACACAGCGGCCCTGACCATCAAGATACTTGGTTGCAGAGTGGATAACGATATCCGCGCCGTGTTCCAAAGGCCGTTGCAGCACCGGCGTGCAGAAACAGTTGTCCACCACGAACAGGGCATCATTTTCGTGGGCAAGCTTTGCCAGCGCCTCCATGTCGGCCACTTCGCAAAGAGGATTGGACGGTGTTTCGATAAACAGCATGCGGGTATTTGACCGCATAGCCCCGGCCCACTCCTGAGCATCAGTAAGGCTCACAAATGACGTTTCAACACCAAACTTAGCCATGTATTTCTGAAACAGCACATTGGTGGTTCCGAATACACCACGGGAGCAAATAACGTGATCGCCAGTCTTCAACAGTGCCATGCAGGTGCTGAGAATAGCGGCCATGCCAGATGAGGTTGCAACCGCACGCTCACCACCTTCCATTGCAGCGATACGGCCCTCAAATGCCTGGACCGTTGGGTTGGTAAACCTGGAGTAGATATTACCTGGCTCTTCACCACCAAAACGGGCCGCTGCCTGAGCTGCACTGGAGTATACGAAGCTGGAAGTGGGAAAAATGGCATCGCTGTGTTCCAGCTGACCAGTGCGCAGCTGCCCTGCCCTCACCGCCAGAGTATCCAGAGACATACCCTCAAGATCCGATTCGGGAATCTGGACAGTTTCTTCGCGGTGAAAAGTCATGAGCGTCTCCTGCTAAGGCTCGGTAATCAGTCTTCGTCGTTGTGAAGGTCAATAATGCCGTTGTCGCCAGACATTGCGTCTCCGCCCCCCGAGCGCTGGATGTCATTACGCGCTTCATCAAGGCGGTTGAGGTAGGCCGTATCTATATCGCCGGTTACATAATCCCCGGTAAACACCGAACACTCCCAACCATCAATGCTGTCATTCACGTCACTGACACAGGTCACCAGATCTTCCAGATCCTGATACAACAACCAATCTGCGCCAATCAAATCGCGAATTTCGTCAACCGTTCGGTCGTGGGCAATCAATTCATTGGCCGACGGCATATCTATGCCGTAAACGTTAGGAAAGCGAACCGGGGGCGCGGCAGAGGCAAAATAAACCTTCCTGGCACCCGCATCCCTTGCCATCTGAACAATTTCCTTACAGGTGGTACCCCGAACAATTGAATCGTCCACCAACATGACGTTTTTGCCCTTGAACTCCAACTCAATGGGGTTCAGCTTCTGGCGCACAGATTTCTTGCGCATGGTCTGTCCAGGCATGATGAATGTTCGGCCAATGTAGCGATTCTTTATGAACCCCTCCCGGAACTTCAACCCCAACCTGTGAGCCATCTGCATGGCAGATGTGCGGCTGGTATCGGGAATTGGCATAACCACATCGATATCGTGGTCCGGGCGCTCGCGCTGGACCTTGTCTGCCAGAGTCTCACCCATACGCAGTCGGGCTTTATAGACCGACACGCCATCAATTATGGAGTCTGGTCGTGCAAAGTAGACATGTTCGAAAATACAGGGGAACAGTTTCGGTGCCGCAGCGCATTGCTGCGTATAAAGCGTGCCGTCGGTTTCGATGTAAACGGCTTCGCCGGGAGCGATGTCCCGTACAAGCGTGTAACCAGCCGCGCTGAGAGCAACACTCTCGGATGCGATCATGTATTCCTTACGGCCGGTTTCATCGGTGCGCTCACCATAACAAACCGGGCGTATGCCATTGGGGTCACGGAAACCCACAATGCCGTAACCGGTAATCATGGCGATAACGGCATAGGCTCCGCGGCAACGTTCATGCACGGCCCGCACCGCAGAGAAAATTTCATCTTTTGTCGGATCAAATTTACCCAGCTTTTGCAGTTCGTGTGCAAAAACGTTCAGCAGAACTTCTGAATCCGAGTTGGTGTTGATATGGCGCAGATCTGTACGGAACAGATCCTGGCTCAGTTCGTCGGCATTGGTCAGATTGCCGTTATGAGCCAGAGTAATACCGTAAGGGCTGTTCACATAGAAAGGCTGGGATTCGGCGGAACTGGAACTGCCTGCGGTGGGATAGCGCACATGGCCTATGCCAACATTGCCCACAAGACGGTGCATGTGACGGGTATGGAAAACGTCCCGCACCAAGCCATTGTCTTTACGCAGAAAAAAGCGATCATCCTGGAACGTTACAATACCTGCCGCATCCTGGCCTCGGTGCTGAAGTACAGTCAGCGCATCATAAAGCGACTGATTTACATGGGAACTACTGACGATGCCGACAATGCCACACATGGATAAGATGATCTCCGGGTGTTAGTTCTGAATGTTAGCGGGATGCGGACGTGGGTTCCACGGCCTTTTGAGATTCTGGTGCCAGAAAACGCGCAAACTCGTCACCGAATGTTCGCCGGGACCAGTCTTCAACCACCCCCAATCGATCAATCATGACGGATGTCCTCCACCAGGTATCCTGGGCCAGAGGGGTAAAACGAATGAAGGCTATCGCGACAATCACAACAACAATGCCGCGCAACAGCCCAAACCCCATACCCAGAACACGGTCGGTGGCAGAGAGCCCTGTGGCACGGACAAGATGGCCAATCATATTGTTGATTATAGCGCCGACGATAAGCGTGCCGAAAAAGAGAATGGCAAAGGCTGCAATCAGTCGCACCAGCGGCGTTTCTACGGTGTTCTCGAGCAACGCCTGCATCTGGGGATGGAAGGTTCGGGCAAGTATGAACGCGCCCACCCACGTCACGAGAGACAAGGCTTCCTTGACGAAGCCCCGCTTCAAACTGATGAGAGTGGAAACTGTAATGAGGGCAATGATGACCCAGTCGATCCAGATCAGCGCTTCCATGGAAGTCCCGGTGGAGAAAAGGAAGCGCGAATTCTATCAGGAAACCGCCGTGCGCCAAAACGCCTGATTGACATAAAGCAGATCAAAAGCGTTATTTGTCGCCAGAAGTGACCAAGCTGTTCAATTTAAAAGCTTCATCAAGGGCACGCTTCGCTTCCTCTGCTTTGGATTTTTCAGCAAAAGGCCCACTGAAAACGCGTGTCAGCGTGGTATCACCTCGAACAACTTCCTGAAGATGGGAGCTATAGCCCGCTTTGCGGACGTTATCGCGGAGACGGCGGGCATTATCACTATCCCCAAAGCTACCCAACTGAACAACCCAGGCTCCTTCCAGAGAGCGCGTATACTCTGCACTTTCCTGCTCTGCGCTGGTTTCAGGCGCTTTTGGATCTGGCGCGGTCTGCCGGGTCGTAACAGAAGACGCAACCGGTTTGGGCTGAGACGGTTCTGCCGGTGCAGGTTTGACCACATCCGCGGTGGGCTTTTCTCGTGCATCCGGTACAGGCTGGGCAGCAGATGTATCATCTTCCAGAATTCTGAAGCCTTGATTGCCGGAGCTGGCACTTTCCACGCTATCTTGTTGATACGTGGGGGGCGCTGCCAAATCTGATACCGGTGTTTCAACTTCCGGGAAAGGCGGTTCCTCGGGGATATTAATCGAGGTGGAAGTGCGCTTTGAGTGGGGCTCATCGAAAACCATAGGGACAAAAATAACAGCCAGTGAAATAAGAACCAGCGCCCCAATGATTCTTTGCTTCAGTCCATCCACGTTTCTTGGCTCCTCGCTCATTTTTCCCAGAGTCATACTAACTGCCCGCCATCCATAACTCCAAGCCTTGCGGCAAGCTATGGACAAAGTTTAAGGCTGGCCCCCGACTGCTCATACAAGCAGTGAACGCGCCTCTGCGACCGTAAAAAACGAACCAAAAACAATAATAATGTCATTCGGGCCTGCCGCCACCCGCGCCTCTGCGATAGCACTGGCGACAGAATCGTGTGCGCAAACTCTGCTTAGTTCACAGGGCACAAGCCTGTCTTGCAGGGTTTCCGAACTCAGGCCTCTGGGCACCTTAAGCCCCGCAAGGTGCCAGCAGTCAACAATCGGGGCCATGGCGTGCGCAACACCCTCCACATCCTTATCTGCCAATGCTGCATATACTGCATGCACTTTTTGACTTGCTCCTTTCAGAGCCTGCAACCTTGCTGAAAGCCAACGGGCGGCGTGGGGATTGTGGCCCACATCAACATATAGATCGGGTTCGTACCCAAGACGCTCGAACCTACCCGGCACTGTGACCTTGGCCAGCGCAGCTTCAAGTGACCCGATCGCCATGCCTGGCTCAAGCGTCAGCATTGCAACAGCCGCAGCAGCCACGCCAGGAACAGGCAAAGGCCCAGCCGGCAACCGAATATCCTGCTCCTGAACATGCAGAATGAAGTCCAGGCCAGCGTTACCACCTGCAACCTCCTCAATTGTGTAGTTCTCGCCTACTCGTTTGAGTGCGACTTTCTGTGCAACCGCCTGCTGAATCACTGAGCGCGGCGGGTCGACATCGGCAAGCACTGCTGGTATGCCGGGCCGCAGAATACCGGCCTTCTCGAAACCGATAACCTCCCGGTTGTCTCCAAGAAACGCCACATGGTCAATATCCACAGAAGTAATAATCGCAAGATCCGGATCAATCACATTAACGGCATCGAGGCGCCCTCCGAGGCCCACCTCAAGAATCCAGTCCTGAACACCGGCCTCATTGAGAACAACAAATGCAGCAAGGGTGCCGAATTCAAAGTACGTCAGTGTTACTGAACCGCGGGCCGCCTCTACCTTTTCAAACGCTGAAATCAGAGTCGCATCATCAACGTCCACACCATCAACACGGATACGCTCGTTGTAATTCTGCAGATGCGGTGAGGTATAGGCACCGGTGCGCCGGCCGTGGGCTTGTAACACTGCTTCCAGGGCTGCGACCGTGCTGCCCTTGCCGTTGGTTCCGGCAACACTAATTACACGTGCCCTGGGCTTGCTGCGGAAAAGCCGGCGCAACACCAAAAGCACCCGGTCGAGCCCAAGATCAATTTCGGTGGGGTGGATCGATTCCAGCCAGGACAGCCAGTTATCAAGGGAGGCCCCAGCCCCCGGTGCTTTCGGGGGCTGGGATTTCGGTTTACTCGGCTGGAACATCAGCGTCTGGCTTTTCCGTTATCTCAAATTCGATGGGTTCGTCGGTACCCGGGCGTTCCTGCCCGGTAAACTTCGCCAGTACGTGGGCAATTCGCTCACGCATCTGGTGACGGTGCAGAATCATGTCTATCGCTCCGTGCTCCAGCAGGAATTCACTGCGCTGGAAGCCTTCGGGAAGTTTTTCACGAACCGTCTGTTCAATAACCCGAGGCCCCGCGAAACCAATCAATGCGTTGGGTTCGGCGATATTGAGGTCGCCCAGCATCGCAAGACTGGCAGATACACCACCGAAAACCGGATCCGTCATCACAGAAATATACGGTATGCCTTCCTGCTTCATGCGCTCCAACACAGCTGCTGTTTTGGACATCTGCATCAATGAAAGAATGGCTTCCTGCATCCGGGCCCCACCGCTGGCAGAAAAGCAGACCAGAGGAATCCGATCGGCAAGCGCCACATTGGCTGCCTGAACGAACTTCTCACCCACCACCTGCCCCATAGAACCGCCCATGAAACCAAATTCAAAAGAGCAGGCAACCAGTGGAACACCCAGTGTTTTGCCTTTCATGGCAACGAGGGCGTCTTTCTCACCCGTAGCTTTTTGAGCTTGCACGAGGCGATCTTTGTAGCGCTTGGTGTCCTTGAACTTCAACCGATCCCAAGGCTCAAGGTTTGCACCAATTTCTTCGCGATCTTCCGGGTCCAGAAAAATATCAAGACGGCGACGGGCAGCAACCCTCAGGTGATGATTGCACTTGGGGCAAACATCCAGGTTTTTCTCCAGCTCCGGCTTGTAGAGAAAGGCTCCACATTTGGGACATTTTTTCCAAAGCCCTTCAGGAACACCTGTTCTGCGATTGGATTCCGAGCGAATTTTGCCCGGCATTATCTTGTCCAGCCAGTTACTCATGGTTTCATCCTGTCCTTTGATTCCTGTCTGCCCTCACCTTCCAACTTTCAGGTCAGGAGGCCAGGCTGTCCAGTGCTTCACGCATCGGGTTGAGCAGATCTGTCAGTGCTCGTTTAAGCGCGTCGATATCTGTTTGATTTCTGGCTATTGTATCTACCAATACACTGCCAACAATTACACCATCGGATACCCTTCCTACGGCAGCAGCTGTTTCAGCGTCACGAATACCAAAGCCAACACCAACCGGCAGTGCCGTCAACTCATGGATATGGGCCACTTTAGCGGCGACTTCATCGACGTTTATTTTGGCAGCTCCGGTCACACCATTAAATGAAACATAGTACACATAACCGGAAGAGTGATCGGCAATTGCACGAATTCTCTCATCCGTGGTGGTCGGCGCCAGCAGGAAAATCGGATCCAGCCCACGCTCAGCGAACAAAGGCGCAACCTGGTCCGCTTCTTCCGGGGGTAAATCCACAGTCAGAACGCCATCGACACCCGCCGCGACCGCTGCATCTGCAAAAGCTTCATAGCCCATGGCTTCAATGGGATTGAGGTACCCCATCAGCACCACTGGAGTGGTGTCATTGGTTTTTCTGAACTCGCTCACCATCGCCAACACACGACGCAATGATGTACCGTGTTTTAGCGCGCGCTCGCAGGCCAGCTGAATCACCGGCCCATCGGCCATCGGGTCTGAAAAAGGCACACCCAGCTCGATGATATCGACACCAGCGTCTACCATAGTGTGCATCAACCCCACAGTTTCGTCGGGGTGCGGATCACCAGCGGTAATAAACGGAATAAGTGCCTTACGGCCCTGTCCTTTGAGGGTCTGGAGAACCCCTTCAATTCGGCTCATGCCTGCTCCTGTCGATTAATCAGACCACTATTCACAGTTCAATACCATCCAGCTGTGCGACGGTATGGATGTCTTTGTCGCCGCGACCGGAGACATTAATTACCACCATCTGGTCTTTGTCCATCGTGGCTGCAAGCTTGACCGCGTAGGCGACTGCGTGAGCGGATTCCAGCGCTGGCATGATGCCCTCAACGAGCGTCAGCATACGAAATGCTTCGAGCGCCTCATCATCGGTTACCGACACATAGTTAGCCCGCCCGATATCCTTCAACCAGCTATGCTCTGGCCCTACTCCCGGGTAATCCAGCCCGGCACTGACGGAATGGGTGCTGGCGATCTGCCCGTCATCGTCTTCCATCAGGTAGGTGCGGTTGCCGTGGAGTACTCCAGGGCGACCAGCACACAAAGGCGCAGCATGCTCACCGGTTTCAATGCCATGACCGCCGGCTTCAACGCCATAAAGCTGCACAGATTCATCCGTAAGGAACGGGTAGAACATGCCAATCGCGTTGGAGCCACCACCGACACAGGCAACCAGAGCGTCCGGCAATTTACCCGTTTTTTCAAGAGATTGACGGCGGGTTTCGCGCCCGATAACCGATTGAAAATCGCGTACCAACAACGGGTAAGGATGGGGCCCGGCTACCGTACCGATAATGTAGAAAGTATCGTCCACATTGGTAACCCAATCGCGCATGGCATCGTTCATTGCATCTTTAAGTGTACGACTGCCGCTCTGAACGGCATGCACCTGTGCGCCGAGAAGCTTCATGCGGTATACGTTCAGTGACTGACGTTGAACGTCGTCTGCGCCCATGAACACATGGCATTCCAGGCCCAGTCGGGCGCAAACAGTGGCTGTAGCAACGCCATGTTGCCCGGCACCGGTTTCTGCGATGATCCGCTTTTTACCAAGGAAGCTGGCGAGCAAGGCCTGGCCGATGGTGTTGTTTACCTTGTGAGCGCCTGTGTGATTCAGGTCTTCCCGCTTTAGCCAGATTTGGGCACCACCGGTTTCCCGGGTCAGTCGCTCAGCAAAGTACAAAGGGCTGGGGCGGCCAACATAATCTGCAAGATCTTTATCAAACGTGGCCTGAAACTCAGGATCGTTCTTGAGCCGCAAGTATTCCCGCTCTAGCGTCATCAGGGAATCCATCAGCGTCTCGGAAACGAATCGTCCGCCAAAGGCGCCGAAGTGTCCTCGCGCATCCGGCAATGCCGTCAGCATTTCTTCAGTCAGTTTTACAGACACGGTGAACCTCTCTAATAAACTTGGTGATTTTTTCGACGTCTTTGATGCCTTTGCTCTTCTCTACACCACCACTGACATCAACAGCCCAGGGCCTCACCTTCTTTACGGCGCCAGACACGTTATCAGATGACAACCCACCGGCCAATATGAGGGGTAAAGCACGCTCAGACGGAATCAGGTCCCAATTGAATGAGTGGCCAGTGCCCCCATAGCGATCAGGGTCCCAGGCATCAACCAAAAGCCCGGAGGCGAACTTGTAATCGTCAAATGCCTGTTCGATCTGCCCGGCCCGCTGAACCCTTATAGCCTTGATCCAGCGACGATCAAACTGTTCGCAAAACCCCGCAGTTTCATCGCCATGAAACTGCAACAAATCAAGAGGAATACGCCTCAAAACTTCGTTGACGTAATCTCGCTCTGGATTCACAAACAGCCCGACAACCGACACGAATGCCGGGATGTGATGGGCAAGGGCCTCCGCCTGCTCAATGGTAACGGAACGGGGGCTCGGCTCGTAAAACACGAACCCAATTGCATCAGCTCCTTTGGCGACTGCTGCCTCAATGTCCTCAGCTCGGGTCAGCCCACAAATTTTAACTCGCGTATTCATGGCATCTGCACCGGCTTTTGCTTTGGATGAATGTGCGTTGGCTGAACCGGGGAATTATCCACCACGCTAAACCAGGGCCGGGCAAATCCCGGACCACATTCCGCAGGTGGTATTTCATAACTGTCAGGATACCCCACATCAACCAGATACAAGCCGTGAGGCGGCGCGGTGACTCCGGCCAGGGTCCGATCCTTCGCAGCCAGTATGTCATGAATCCAGGATAAGGACTGCTTTCCGGACCCTACAGCCATTAGAGCCCCCGCAATATTCCGCACCATGTGGTGGAGAAAAGCATTAGCCTGCACATCAATTACGACGAAGTTTGCTTTGCGGGTTACTTTTATCTGTTCAAGAAACCGAATAGGGGTTCGAGATTGGCAACCGGCAGCACGGAAAGAGGAGAAATCATGCTCCCCCACCAGCGACTGGGCTGCTTCGTGCATTCTCTCCGCGTCCAGTTCACGAAACGTCCAGCTCACTTGCCCACGCTGAATTCCGGGGCGTACCGGGCTGTTGTATATAACGTAGCGGTAGCGTCTGTACACGGCGGAAAAGCGCGCGTGGAAGTCCTCACTGGTGTTCCCTGCCCAGTGCACAGCAATATCGAACGGCAATGCCGTATTGATGCCCATAACCCAAGAGCGGAGATTACGAACAGCGTGCGTTTCAAAATGGGCAATTTGATAGCTTGCATGTACCCCGGTATCAGTACGGCCGGCACATACGAGATTTATGGGATGGTCAGCCACCCTGGAAACGGCTTTTGTAAGCTCAGCTTCAACCGATCGAACTCCGGACTTTTGCAACTGCCAGCCATGAAATTTTCGGCCATCGTATTCAAAAGCCAAGGCAACACGCCCGCCACCAATGGCATTGTCCGTTGTGAGTTCCTGAGGGTAGAGAAACAAGTGTGAATCCGAAATGTATGTTGCTGTAAAAACAAAGCGCCGGCTGATTGCCGAGAGATTCCCCGGCGGCCGGCGCTTGCTGCCTCAATAATCCGATTATAACGGATCAGGACAGATTTTTAAGCAAGTCCTGTGCTTCAGCTTTCTGCTCGTCGTTACCCTCAAGAGCAACCTCTTCAAGAATGTCACGGGCTCCGTCACTGTCGCCCATTTCAATGTAAGCCCTTGCCAGATCAAGTTTGGTCGCGGCCTCATCAGTTCCTGCGAGGAAGTCGAAATCATTATCGTCACCAAGATCATCTTCATTAATCTCGGAAAGCGGTGGTTTTACGACACCATCCTGCACCTCTTCGGAAGCAATAGGCAGCTCTTCATCAAGAAGGCTTTCGTCATCTTCCGACTCAAGAGTGTCTTCCAGCCCAAGCTCGTCATCCAGTGACAATTCATCATCAAGAGAGAGCTCATCGTCTTCAAGACTGACGTTATCGCTCTCGACAGCGTCAGAGAACTCTTCCATCAAGGCCAGGTCTTCATCGGACACATCCAGCTCAAGATCATCAAGCGTAGACTCTTCCAGCTCGCCGTCGGCAAGTTCGCCTTCTTCACCGGCGACCTTATCAAGCTCGGCATCCAACTCGTCAAGGAAGCTTTCATCCAATGAATCAAGACCCAAGCCGTCAACCTCAGCTTCCGGTTCTGCTTCATTCTTCGGGGCTGCCTCAGGCGCAACCTTGAAGTCGGATTCGAGGGCATCATCTAGCATCAGATCTGAGGAGTCACCCAGTTCGTCAAGCTCCCCAAGGGTATCCTCGAGAGACTCATCAGAATCATCCAGGTCTATCTCCAGAGAAGAAAAGTCACTCTCCTCCTGAATGCCTGACCCCTCTTCATCGGCTTTAGGCAACTCAAGGCCCGACAAGTCGTATTCGATCAGGGCATCAGAATCCTTCTTTTCTTCGCCTTCTGCTGATTCCTCTTCATCTGCGCTGGCATCCACAGAACTTTCTGTATCTTCCAGCGAATCGAGATCAAAGTCAGCCAGATCGGCGTCAAAATCGCCGAATTCGTTTTCAACCGACTCTTCGCGCGTTGACTCAGCCTTATCAGACAACAGCTCATCAGACAGAGGTGCAGGCGCCTCGAATTCTTCGCCGAAGGAGTCGGAACGAAGCTGGGACTCCAGGTCATCAATGCTCGGCATTGACTCGGCTTCTTCGAGGCGAGCGCTAAGTTCGTTCGCCTGCGCAAGAGCCTCGTCGTCATCCAGTGCCTGAATTTCACCAAACTGCTTCTCGAAAGACTCACGATCCCGGTTGTCGGCATAGACACCAAGAAGTTTCAGGCGCAGGTCTGTGCGGCTTGGTTCTTTGGAGATTGCAGCTTCCAGAACCTGAGCTGCCTGATCGTAGCGGCCGTATGCTACGTAAGTGTCAGCCTCCTCCAGAGCATCACTGGTGACTTCACTCTGAACAGACTCTTCATCATCCAAGGTAAGATCAAAGGTATCTTCCGGACCTTCAGGGTCACTGCTCAACTGCTCGTAAAACGCTTTTTCTCTGTTCGCACTGCGTCGGGCAAGAAGCAGAAGGAGAAGTAGCAACAGAATCAGGCCACCACCAAGGGCAATCTGGTACATCGTGTTGCCAGTAATGGCATCGATAATATTGCCGGGAAAGCCCTTCTCAACAGCGGGCGCAGGTTTTGGCTGGGCTTTGGCCACAGGTGCGTCTGGCGCTGCAGGCTGTTCTGTCATATCTGGCTGCTCACCAGCGACAGGCACTGCATCACTGCTGGTCACATCTGCTTCCAGACCGCTTTCGGCCGCTTCCCCGGTCGGCTCGGGTTCAGCAGTTACGTCGGTAGAATCCGCTTCACCTGCAGACTCTTCCTGATCAACCGCCACCTCCATACCGGCAGGATCAGTTTCAGCTGCTGCCTGCTCTTCACCAAGCTCACCTGTAGGCTCAGCCTCAGTCATGCCTGCGAGTGTTTCGCCCTGCTCAGATACAGCGTCATCTTCGCTAGCAACCGTTTCATCAACAGTTACGTCTGCCGCAGGAGCTGTTTCAGCATCGACTGTAGCAGTGGCAGCGGCTGCACCTTGTTGCATTTCCGCTAGCTGAGTGTTTTTAAGTTCAAGCAAGCGCTGCAGAGTTTGCACCTGGTCTTGAAGATCATCAACGCGGCTATTGAGCTCATCGTTCTCACGGCGCGTGCTTTCAAGCTGCTCCATCACTATGGCTGAACCGCTATCTACACCACCAGACAGCTGTCCATCACCGCCGGCTGAACCACCTTCAGCCTGAGTACGACCGCCTTCATCATCGGCAACCAGCAGTTTAAGTTCGTCGCCACCGGCCTGCACTGCTCCTGCACTGCTCGCAGCGGTTTGCTGGGCAGGTGTGGCATCTACCGTGCGTTTGGGTTGCTGGAATTCCTGATTTTGCCGGGCTACCGCACGGGTTGCCTCGGCACGGCTGCGATTACGGATTTGATCTGCCGTTGGAACACGCAAAACCTGACCGCGCTTGAGCCGGTTAATGTTGTTGCCAATAAACGCGTCAGGATTCAGATCCTGCAGCGCCAGCATTACCTGCTGCATGGACAGGCTGTTATCAGGGCGAACAGCAGATGCGATAGTCCAAAGCGTATCAGCGGGGCCTGTAGGCCCGAAGGTATCTGAACCATATCCGCTGCTTCGCGACTGCTCTACCCTTGTTTGACGTCGAACTGACTCAGCACTGCGATCTGCAGTAGCGGGACGGGATTGTGCAGAAGGTGCTCGCACAGGCTCTGCAATGCCTGAGTCTTCCGCAAAAACCGGAGGGTCTACAAGAACTGCGTATTCACGCATGATCCGGCCATTAGGCCAGGTCAGTTCCAGCAGGAAATTGAGGTACGGCTCTCTCAACGGCTCCCGGGAGGATACATTCACCACCAGACTGCCATCGGGGCTCGTAGTTACATTAAAACGGAGCTTGCCAACAAACTGGCTCCGTTGCAGACCCAATCTCTGATATGCCCTTTCTGGAGCGACGTTCACAAACACATCACCGGGATCAACTCCCCGGCTTTGTGGCAGAACAATTTCCGCGTCCATCGGCTCATTCAGATAGGACTGAAGTTCAATTTCACCCAGCCCCAGGGCTTGAGCGACGCCGGATCCGAGCCCTCCCGCCAACGCCAGTGCAACCGCAAGCTTGCGTACCTTCATGCTTTTTCCTTTCAAGTCTCCGTTATCCGCGACTGTTTTTAAACAGAACCGGACGAGGTAGGGTGACTTCCGTCTGGATAATTCTGGATTAATATGTCGCGTTTTCAACTCTTAGTCCGGCAAGTATTGTTGATAAAACCTCTTTTATCAATCAATCAGCCGCAATCCTTGCACCAATTATTTATCAGTTGCACGGAACTCCCTACTAGCCCTGAAAATAACAGGGGCGGAGCCTGAAATCAGCCTCCGCCCCGTAACCGGTTTTCTGAAACCGGACACAGTTGGCATTTATTGCCTCTGTGTAACAATTCTTAACGTTCCTGAAGGATTCGCAACATGCGGCGCAAGGGCTCAGCGGCACCCCACAACAGTTGATCGCCTACTGTAAACGCAGAAATATACTCCGGCCCCATGGCCAATTTACGAATTCGACCAATGGGTATGCTCAGAGTGCCGGTCACCTTCGCAGGTGTCAGTTCCGTAACGCTTGCATCGCGCTCGTTGGGAATCACTTTAACCCAGTCGTTAGCCTTCGCCAGAATTGACTCAATTTCTGAAACCGACAGATCTTTCTTGAGTTTGATGGTTAGCGCCTGGCTGTGGGAGCGCATGGCTCCAATCCGCACGCAAATGCCATCAATAGGAATCGGGTTATCTGTCCGACCAAGAATTTTATTGGTCTCCACCCCTGCTTTCCACTCTTCCTTGCTCATGCCGTTATCAAGCTGTTTGTCGATAAACGGTATCAGGCTGCCAGCCAGAGGCACCTGAAAATGCTCGGTTGGAAACGCATCTGAACGCATGGCCTCAGTGATCTTGCGATCAATGTCCAGAATTGCTGAGGACGGGCTGGCGAGCTCATCACTCACACTGCGGTTAAGTTCGCCCATCTGGTTGAGCAACTCACGCATGTTCTGGGCGCCAGAGCCAGAAGCAGCCTGGTACGTCATGGGTGAAGCCCACTCAATCAGATCCTGTTCGAGCAGCCCGCCGAGGGCGAGCATCATCAGGCTTACAGTGCAGTTACCGCCAATGTAATCCTTCACACCCAGCTTCAACGCATCATCAATAACGTTGCGGTTCACGGGATCCAGAACAATGACAGAGTGATCCTTCATGCGCAGCGTAGACGCAGCATCAATCCAGTAGCCTTCCCAGCCTGCATCACGCAGTTTCTGATAGACAGCACCGGTGTAGTCGCCACCCTGACAAGTAAGAATCACATCCAGAGTTTTGAGGGTTTCGATATCGAATGCATCCTGCAAGGGCGGCACGCCTTCCTTGCCCACATCCGGCGCTGGCTGACCAGCTTGAGAGGTGGTGAAAAATACCGGATCGATATCAGCAAAATCATTTTCTTCGCGCATGCGCTGCATGAGGACAGAGCCCACCATACCGCGCCAACCTACAAGTCCAACTCGCTTCATGTGCGACCTTTGAACCTCGCTTTATGCCCGCCCTCGGCCTATATCGCTGGCGGGGACAGGATGAATGTTCCCGCAGCAACCGCATCGTGTTGCTGTCGGGGATGGTCGTAATTTACAGGGCGGCCAGTACCGCATCGCCCATTTCACGGGTTGATACCCGGGTACCGCCTTCCGACATTATGTCGGCAGTACGTAGCCCTTGGTCCAGCACCCTGTTCACAGCCGCTTCGATCGCCGCAGCTGCTGCCTCTTCATCAAGGCTGTACCGCAACATCATTGCGGCACTGATAATCGTTGCCAAAGGATTGGCAATGCCTTTACCGGCAATGTCCGGTGCAGAACCGTGGCACGGCTCGTACATGCCCTGCTTTTCAGAGTTCAGCGATGCCGATGGCAACATGCCAATGGAGCCAGTCAGCATGGCTGCTTCATCTGAAAGAATATCACCAAACATGTTGCCAGTCACAATCACATCGAACTGCTTGGGCGCACGAACCAGCTGCATTGCCGCGTTATCCACGTACATATGGGACAACTCGACATCCGGGTATTCGCTTTTCAGTTCGTTCATGATTTCGCGCCACAGCACGGTCACCTCAAGCACGTTGGCTTTGTCTACCGAGCACAGCTTCTTGCCCCGCTGCTGAGCAGCTTCAAATGCCACCCGGCCAATACGGCGAATCTCGGTCTCGGTGTAAGCGTAAGTGTTGTAGCCTTGGCGTTCACCGCTCTCCAACTGACGCACACCACGCGGCTGACCGAAGTAGATACCACCGGTTAGCTCACGAACAATCATGATATCCAGGCCCGAAACAACCTCGGGCTTGAGTGAAGATGCAGAGGCCAGTTGTGGGTAAAGAATAGCCGGCCGCAGATTGGCAAACAGCTTCAGGTTGGAACGCAAACCCAGCAGGCCTTTCTCGGGACGCTTGGCCATGGGCAGCGCATCCCACTTTGGCCCACCAACTGCACCCAACAAAATAGCATCTGCTTTGCGCGCCTTCTCCAGGGTCTCATCCGGTAACGGATTATCTTCTTCGTCCAGAGCAGCCCCACCAACGAGGCCTGTCTCAAACGTAAGTTTCAGGTCAAACTTTTCATTGATGGCACGCAGGATCTTTTCTGCTTCGGTAATAATTTCCGGGCCTATGCCGTCACCCGGCAGAAGAAGTACTGTTCTGGACATCATGTGCTTCCATATCGTGATAAGCCGGCCCCGACCAGGCCGGCACATTAAATGTTGCCGGGTATGGAATTTGCGCCCGGACTGTTACGTTTTTCAGCTCTTCAGAAAAATACCTGAAGCCCAGTTTACTGGCTTGCGCCAAACAACCAGGGCGCCGTTTTGCGACGTTGATCTTCATAGGACTTGATCAGCTCTGCATCTTCCAGAGTCACGCCGATATCATCCAGCCCATTCAACAGGCAATGACGACGGAAATCATCAACATCAAAACTGAAAGATTCACCAGACGGCGTGATCACGGTTTTGGCCTCCAGATCCACAGTCAGTTGATAGCCTTCCAGAACCTCAGCCTCATCAAACAACTTATCTACCAATTTTTCTTCAAGAACAATGGGCAACAGACCATTCTTAAAGCAGTTGTTGTAGAAAATATCTGCGAAACTTGGAGCGATAATAACCCGAAAGCCATAATCATCAAGCGCCCAGGGGGCGTGCTCACGGCTCGATCCGCAACCGAAGTTACTGCGAGCCAACAACACACTTGCGCCCTTGTAACGGGGCTGGTTTAGCACAAAATCCGGATTTAGCGGACGCTGGGAGCTGTCCTGATCCGGTTTGCCTTCATCCAGATAGCGCAACTCATCAAACAGGTTAGGGCCAAAGCCCGTGCGCTTGATGGATTTCAGAAACTGCTTGGGAATAATCATGTCCGTATCCACATTGGAACGGTCCATGGGGGCCACAAGGCCCTGGTGTTGCGTAAATGCGCGCATGGTTCAGTTCTCTCCTGTGGCTCAGTTCAGCAGTTCGCGAACATCAACAAAATGACCAGCAATAGCAGCGGCTGCTGCCATCGCAGGGCTTACCAAATGGGTACGCCCGCCAAAGCCCTGCCGGCCTTCAAAGTTACGGTTGGATGTGGACGCACAGTGCTCGCCCTGTCCCAATTTGTCAGCGTTCATGGCCAGACACATGGAACAGCCCGGGTCGCGCCATTCAAGGCCAGCTTCCAGGAAAATACGATCCAGCCCTTCCTCTTCCGCCTGGGCTTTTACCAGACCGGAACCCGGCACCACCATCGCCTGCTTGAGACTATCAGCAACCTTACGCCCTTTAACGACCACAGCAGCCTCTCGCAGGTCTTCAATACGGCTGTTGGTGCAGGAACCAATAAACACCCTGTCGAGCTTGATATCGGTAATCGCCTGATTAGCCTGCAAACCCATGTATTTCAGGGCCCGCTCAATGCCTTCGCGCTTGATAGGATCTTCTTCTTTGGCTGGGTCCGGCACATTACCGGTAACATCTGCGACCATCTCTGGCGAGGTACCCCAGCTTACTTGAGGCTTGATCTCTGAACCGTCCAGCTCAACCACCTTGTCAAAGACCGCGTCCAGATCGCTGTGCAGCGTGCGCCAGTATTTTACGGCGGCGTCCCAGTTTTCTCCCGTGGGCGAAAAAGGACGACCTTTTACATAGTCGATCGTGGTGCCATCTACGGCAACCATGCCAACCCGGGCACCGGCTTCAATGGCCATATTGCACACGGTCATTCGACCTTCCATGCTCATGTTCTGCAGCACCTCACCACCAAATTCGATGGCGTGGCCGGTACCACCGGCGGTGCCGATTTTACCAATAATCGCCAGCACCACATCTTTGGCGGTAACACCTTTCCCCAGCTTGCCGTCTACCTTCACCAGCATATTCTTCATCTTCTGCTGAACCAGGCACTGGGTAGCCAGCACGTGCTCAACTTCGGATGTTCCTATGCCGTGGGCAAGACACCCAAACGCACCGTGGGTAGAGGTATGGGAATCCCCACACACAATGGTCATGCCCGGCAAAGTGGCGCCTTGTTCGGGCCCAATCACATGCACGATACCCTGGCGCTTATCCATGATCTTGAATTCAAGAATGCCGAACTCATCGCAGTTCTTGCCCAAGGTTTCCACCTGAATACGCGAAACCGGATCGACAATACCTTCAATGCCCTTCGCACGATCCGTAGTCGGAACGTTGTGGTCAGGGGTAGCCAGGTTTGCGTCGATACGCCAAGGCTTGCGATTGGCCAAGCGCAGCCCTTCAAACGCCTGGGGTGACGTTACCTCGTGCAACAACTGCCGATCTATGTAGATCAACGCGGAACCATCTTCCCGCTGCTTGACCAAATGGTCGTCCCACAATTTGTCGTATAAAGTCTTACCCGCCATGATTCTCTCTCACTGTCTGGAGGTACTGTTTCTAGTGCTATACCTGGATACTTATGTCCAACCTTGAAGTAATCATACCGCCCACCTTCGGATAACCGCAATTCATGTTTGGCATTCATCGCATTCCATTTGGCTATAATGTAATCTTTACCGAAAAACACCGGTGGAGCACCAACCGTGGATTCAAATGCACTCAAAGCCTTCCTCACCATCGTCGACCAAGGCTCATTTTCGGAGGCAGCTGAGCAACTTCACCTCACGCAGCCAGCCATCAGCAAACGCCTTGCTGCCTTGGAAAACCAACTAGGCACAACTCTGATCGACCGCACCCACAGGCAAATCCGCCTGACTGATACCGGGAGCAGGCTTCTACCCCATGCGCGAAAAATTCTCGACGAAATTCACAATGCCCGCGTTGCCTTATCACCCGACTCAGAATTACTTGAGGGCGAACTACAAATTATTGCCAGCCACCATATAGGCTTACACCACCTGCCCAAGTGGTTGAGACGTTTCAAGCGTGAATACCCGCAGGTAACCATAAACCTGCAGTTTATGGAATCCGATGCTGCATACGAACAAATGCGTAAGCGCAACGCCGAGTTGGCCTTTGTCACTCTGAGTGACAGCATGCTGCCAAATTTCAACGTATTCGCCCAATGGCCAGATCCCATGGCGTTCGTTGCAGGCGCCGACCACCCCCTGGCAACAGTCAAAAAGCCAACCCTCGCCGACCTGGCACCACACCCAGCCTTGCTTCCAGATACATCCACCTCAACGTATCGAGCAGTGAGCCGGTTGTTTCTCGAAAAAAGCCTGCCTTTACACCCCCAAATGCCTACAAACTACCTGGAAACACTGAAAATGATGACCAGCGTCGGCTTAGGCTGGAGCGTATTACCACTGCGCATGGTTGACGAAAGTTTGAAAGTGCTCGAGGTAAAGCAGCCGGTTTCACGGGTTCTTGGAGGAATCGGACTAACCGACAGGCATCCGGGTAACGCGGCCAAAGCACTACTTTCCATTGTTCAACAGGAGGAAGATCACCCGGAATAAGGCTCCGGCGGAGCACTCAGCCCCCGCGCCGTTATAACAATGGCGATTGCCATGGCGACAGCGCCACCCCAAAATGCGACGGACGTGCTGAACCCTTCTACCAGAAAGCCTGATAGCCAGGCCCCCAGCGCCCCACCCGCCCCGAACGTTAGCCCGCTGTATAGCGCCTGGCCCTGCCCATGATGATGCTTGCCGAAAAATCCCTGAACATACTGCACCGAAACCGCATGAAGCGCGCCGTACGAAGCCGCATGTAATAGTTGAGCAAACAGCAGCACCGGGAGAAAATCCGTTAGCTCGGCAATTAATACCCAACGAATCATCGTAAGCACCAAAGAACCAATCACAATCTGCCGCACTGTGAAATGCCGGGTTAACTGGTGCATTACCAAAAACAATCCAATCTCCGAAATAACCCCAAGCGACCAAAGCAGCCCTATCGCAAGATTCCCGTACCCGTGTTGCTCCAGATGAATACTGAAAAACGTGTAATAGGCGCCGTGGGAAACCTGCAGAAGAAAGTTCATCAGAAAAAAGGCAACCACCGCCGGATGCGTCACAATCGCCCGCAGACTGCCCTTTGGCGCGGGAGGCTTCCGCTCCCCCTGTTCTGCCGGCAAAAGAAACACCGACACCACAATTCCGATAAACACCGGCACAAGCAGCCAGGGTAACCATTGAATCGACACCCACCCCAGAATCAGACCGACTCCGGCGACAGCACCAATAAAGCCAATCGAGCCCCAGAGTCGCACCTTGCCATACTTGTCCCGATGCTCTCCAAGTGATCTAAGCGTAATCACCTCATACAGCGGAAGAATAGCGTTCCAGAAAAACGTAAACGCCAGCATCACCAGCAGCAGCCCGTAAAACCCTGGTTCCAGGAACACACCGGCAAAAAACAACGAACCGGTAATAGCTCCAAGACGAACAAGCCGAACCCTCTGGCCAGCCCTATCCCCCAGATGCCCCCAAAGGCTTGGTGCTACGATCTTTGTGAGCTGAATGGTCGCCATCAAGGTGGCAATTTGAAGATAGGAAAAGCCCTGCTCCTGAAGGTACAAAGACCAATAGGGCAAAAGCCCGCCCAAGAGGGCGAAAAACCAGAAGTAGAGATTAGAAAGGCGCCAGTAGATTTCTGTATCTCCCAGAAACACGGGTAAAACGCCGAACTACGGTGATTCAGTCAGGTGAAGCTATTCAAAAATCTGGAGCGCCAAGGACGGCGCGACGAAGCCCTACATGGATGTATTTACGGGCGTTTTTTGAATAGTTTCACCTGGCTGGATCGGCACTCAAGTTAGCAGGCTTAAAGCTGCCCAATAACCGGCGTTTCAACAGCAACATCAGCATTCTGACCACGATGACGCAAGTAATGATCCATTAATACAATGGCCATCATCGCCTCCGCAATCGGCGTAGCGCGAATACCCACACAAGGATCGTGCCGCCCAGTAGTAATAACCTCCACCGGATTGCCATGCACATCAATACTGCGGCCCGGCAAACGCAAACTCGATGTGGGCTTCAGCGCAATGCTCGCCAAAATCGGCTGCCCGGAAGAAATACCCCCCAGTACACCGCCAGCATGGTTCGACAAAAAGCCCTCAGGCGTCATCTCATCACGGTGCTCTGTACCCTTTTGAGCGATACACCCAAAGCCCGCGCCGATCTCCACACCCTTTACCGCATTGATACTCATCAGCGCATGGGCCAAATCCGCATCCAAACGATCAAAAATCGGCTCACCCAGCCCCGGGGGCACACCCTCGGCCACAACATTAATTCGCGCGCCAATGGAATCCCCTTCCTTACGAAGGGCATCCATATAAGCCTCCATCTCCGGCACCTTATCGACATCGGGACAAAAAAACGGGTTCTGATGAACCTGATCCCAATCAAGCTTCTCCGCACGAACCGGCCCAAGCTCAGACAAGTACCCGCGAATTCGGATGCCCAACCGCTCCTGCAAAAACTTCCGGGCCACAGCACCAGCTGCAACTCGCATCGCGGTTTCACGGGCTGAAGAACGGCCACCACCACGATAATCCCGAATGCCGTATTTGTGAGCATAGGTGTAATCAGCGTGTGCCGGGCGGAACTGCTCAGAGATCTTGGAGTAGTCTTTCGAGCGCTGATCGGTATTCTCAATAATCAGCCCAATGGGTGTACCCGTGGTTTTACCCTCAAACACGCCAGACAGAATACGAACCTCATCAGCCTCACGGCGCTGGGTTGTATGTCGGGAAGTACCGGGCTTACGCCGATCCAGATCTGCCTGCATATCAGCTTCCGACAGTTCCAGCCCAGGAGGGCAACCATCGATAATACAACCCAGTGCGGCCCCATGGCTTTCACCGAAGGTAGTAACGGTAAAGAGTTTTCCGAAAGTATTTCCTGACATAATTCAATATCTTGTAAGGGTATTTGAATAATATGGTTTAATGTTTGCTTTGCCACTGACGAAGGTCTTGCTCAGTAATGGCAAAAACACCATCGCCGCCATTGCCGAATTCCAACCAGGTAAACGGGAGTTCCGGATAAGCCTCATCCAGAGCCACCCAGCTATTCCCCACTTCGACGATCAGCAAACCGCCGGGCGTAAGATGCTCTGCTGCTCCGGCGATAATCCGGTGCGCAATATCCAGCCCATCATCACCGGCAGCCAGCCCCAATACGGGCTCATGGTGAAATTCATCGGGCATGTCGCCCATATCTTCTGCATCAACATAAGGCGGGTTGCTCACAATAATATCGTACCGCCCTCTTATATTTGCGAACACATCCGACTGTACAGTGCGCACTCTGCCTTCAAGTTCATGAAACTCTATATTGGATTCGGCAACTGCCAAAGCATCTGGCGATATATCAGACAAATCTACATCAGCGTCTTCGAATACTGTTGCTGCACCTATGCCAATACAACCGCTGCCAGTACAAAGATCAAGAATCCGCTCAACAGGTTTGTCTCCTAACCAGGGCTGGAACCCGTTTTCAATCAACTCCCCAATGGGAGAGCGCGGAACCAACACACGCTCATCCACATGAAATGGCATCCCCATAAACCAGGCTTCGCCCAGAAGGTAAGCCAGGGGAACCCGATCATCAATGCGGCGCCGAATACGTTCAAGCACAAGCTGGCGCTCATCCCGGGTCAGCCGCGCATCCAGAAACAGCGTGTTGTTTTCCAGCGGAAGGTAAAGGCTGCGCATTACCAGTTGCACGGCTTCATCCCACACATTGTCTGTGCCATGGCCGAAAAACACCGGCGCTGCAGCGAATTGCGATGAGGCGTAGCGAAGGTAATCGCGAACGGTGTGGAGGTCTTCAATCGGGCTGGTCACAAACGCTGTTTCCTGTCAGGTCAGATTCAGCGCGGATTATACGCTGTTTAAATGCTCTACTGCAGCCATGGTATTGCCCTGGCCTCATTGGCTCAAACTGATAGCGGCCCAGAACTGTTCCGGTTTTCCTCAAATCGGTCCAAAGCGGCAGCCATGCATTCGCGCCCAAGCTGAATCAACTCAGGCGCTTTATGAAAGTCGTATGTCCGGCAGGCATTTTTGGGAACATTCACTAATAAATCAGGCGGATAACCCGCAAGCTTGTACTGCACCAAAGCACTTTGCATGGTTTCGATCGTCAGGTTCATCACATCAAACTTGCCGATACCCAGCTTGTCCCAGTTGATCGTTTCATGCTCTTCCTGGTACTTTTTTTCGTTCTTCTTGCTGCGTTCTTTTTCAACTTGCTTGTGAATTTTTTCTTCCGGGCTTTCATCTTCGCCTGCGCTCGCCCTCCCAACACCGAGGGATCTTAGCGAGTTCCAGTCAAGCCAACGGGAGGCCTTATCTCGGAACGTATCCATCAGCGCATCCGGGCCGTCATCCTCGGATTCACTTTGGTACCCGCTAAAAGCAGCATCGGGAATACGCTGGCGCCGGTCATTTTCCCCACTGAGATTCACGGCCACAACCAGATCTGCATGGGCAGAAATAGTCGGCATGATGGGTAGCGGATTAAGCAACGCACCATCAACCAATACACGGCCGTCAAGAACCAGAGGGGTAACTACACTAGGAATGGCAACGGACGCCCGGATTGCCCTGTCCAACGGCCCCTCCTGAAACCAGATTTCCTTATGTGCCAGCAAATCAGTGGCGACAGCCGTATAGTGCAGCGGCAGGTTTTCGATACGGGTGTCGCCCAGCATTTCGCGGACAATTGAAAAAATCTTTTCACCCCGAATCGCACCAACAGCATTGAAGGTCAAATCGAGCAACTTGAGCACATCAAACTGGCCCAGCCCGGTTACCCAGTCTTTATAGTCCTGCATCTTGCCGGCAGCGTACATTCCGCCTACAAGGGCACCCATAGAACAGCCGGAGATTGCCACAATGTTGTAGCCGCGCTCTGCCAGAATTTCGATAGCACCAATATGGGCATAACCGCGGGCACCACCACTACCAAGCGTGAGAGCAACCGTTTGGCGTTTGCGCTCCGGGACTTTGTTTTCTGAGTTTTCAGGAACCTTGGCTACAGGGTTATCCGGCACGTTACTACCTCATTCCATTTAGCGCGTTATAACCATTACTTCAACCCGATCACCCTGACGTGCCGGATCTGTCACCACTACGGACGGCCCAACAATAACCAACTCCTGCTGCTGCCTCGATACTCCGGTTTTAGCCAGAACTTCGGAAAGGGACTCAACCGCTCTGCGAGCGCGCTCCATGGAAGCACTGAACGATTCCCCATCTCCTAGCGCGGAGTAACCTACAAGTACCACTTTGGCGCCCTCAGCGCGTGCAAGCTCACTGACCTTGCGGCGATCCGTAGCCTGCCAGTCAAAGCGGTAGGTAACGCCACCCTGCCAGGGTACTACCACTGGCCCTTCAACCCTGCTGGTAGCCGACCCAAGCCCAGGGACAACGGCCCCAGTGGCAACCTTCAGGTGTTCAACCCATACATATTCCCTGAGGTTGCCCCGGGTAACCGTGTAAACAGAGGTCAACCAGCGGGTGCCATCGTCGGCCACCACACCTGCCACCAAGTAATCCTGAGTGCCATCACGGCCATAAAGAACCGGCTGATTGAAAATCTGGTTTGCCCACACATTACTGCGGCCACAACGGATGCCAGAACACTCGAACAGGATCTGTGCACCGCGCTGGTTGAGCTGGCCAAGATAGTGTTCCAGTGCTTCCCGGCGATTTGCGTCCCGGGAAATTTGGTAAAGGCGTCCTTCCCCGGAAACCGGCAATCGGGCCATGGTTTCGGAGCGAATCTCGTTGTTAACTTCGCGCACAGGGCTGAACAGCACAAGATGACCGCTAGACTCGATACGGGTAGTCACTTCCAGTGCTGACTGGGCAAAGGGCTGCGGCGCGGTCTCAGGGGTCGCAGCAGTGGCGAAGCTGGAGCCTGCCGAAAGCAAAGCAGAAACCAACAAGCTAAATACAAGATTCTTTGGCAAGGTATCACTCATTCTCAAGAAAATGTCTGACAGCATCGGCAACCGGGCGGGTATCCCCATCAAGATGACAATGATGCCCACCAGGCACATCAATCGTTTTCAAATCTGATATTGCGTCCGCACGGCTATCAAGCCCTTTACGTTTCGCCAGCAGCCCTTCACGAGCCCTCACAAACAGCGTTGGCGCTCTAACTGCTTTGAGAGAAGCCAAAACCTGCTCCTCAGTCATCATCAATGGAGACGGGTGCCGTAAACGGGCATCTGTGCACCACCCGTATCCTTCACCCTCGGGTTTTACATTTCGGGAAACCAGAGCCAGCGCCGCTTCATGGCTCAGGGGGCTAAACCCGCCCTCACGAACTTTGGCAGCAGCAACCATATCCGGATAAACCACAGGGCGGCCAGAGCCGGCGATTCGCTTTTTAATGGCTTTGCGCAACTGTGGAATCGTTTCGCTGGCCGGATGACTCAGTGCGCCGAGGCTGTCGATCATCACCAGCTTGCGCACCCTGTCCGGAAACGCTGCTGCATAGAGGGCACCCACAATGCCACCCAATGAATGCCCGACAATGTCGATTTGCCCAGCCTGACCTTCACCGCAAAAGTGCGTTTCGATCAACTCGGCAAGATCCGCTACGTAATCCATCAACTGGTAACTCTGCCCCGGTGGGCGGTGACCAGATCGCCCATGGCCCGCCATATCCACTGCGAACAATGCCGCCCCCTTCGCCAACTCTGGCGCTATTCGGGAGAACGTCAGGCTGTTATCCAGCCAGCCGTGAAGCATTATAACGGGCGGGGCCGCGGGCTCAGAGCCTTCATGGGACTCTGGAGAGCCCTCAGCGGGCCAGCTCAGGCCCGTGAGCGTGATGTACTGCAACGGCCACAGCATCTCGCGTACCACTGCACCGCTGCCCTGAATATCGGGCGATAGGGCAAGATCGTTCATTTGTTTAATGCCCCTCACATTGTATGTGTTGGGCGATCAGAGCTCAGAGAACCGGCAAGATAGGATTCAATCTTGGTTTTTGCGCTTTCATCATCACCGTTGAACTGTACGCCAATACCAGCCGCCCGGTTACCCTGCGCACCCTTGGGTGTAATCCAGATAACCTTGCCTGCAACCGGAAGTTTTTCTGGCTCATCCATCAGGTTCAGCAACAAAAATACTTCGTCGCCAAGCTGGTATTGCTTTTGCGTAGGTATAAACAGACCGCCCTGGCGAATGTATGGCATATAGGCGGCGTACAAAACCGCTTTATCCTTGATCGTCAGGGTAAGAATGCCGCTGCGCGCACCGAATCCGGGCCCCATATCTGACACCTTCTGAAATTGGTTATTTTAGGTTAAACAAAAACCCTTTATAACTCCCGATGATAGCAGGAGTTCTTGCGAAAAGCGTAATCAGGACGCACGACGCTTTGTGGGCATAAGCTCGCGCCAGGCAATCAGCAATCGGCTGGCCTCAAGCTCGGGGTTTACGTTGTATACACCAGCCATGCGAGCCTCCCGAATTTTGTCCAGCAGATCGTGGGCGCGCCAGGCCGGGTTATTGCTGGCCAGAAACCCTAGCATTTCTCCGGCTTCATGGTCGCTCGCTTTGCCTCCAGCGCATAACCGCGCCAAATCTGCGGCCCAGCCTTCAAACAACCACAACATATCTTCCAGCCCCAGCGCCTTGAATGCCTTTGCGGCTTCCGCTACTGCCACCTGGCCTCTCATGAACTGACGGAACTTGTCGAATGCTTCATCCCGTAACGCGGGAAACTCACCGGTAGCATATTCCAGGGCCAGACGTGGTGCATTACCTGCCAGCATTAGTGATTTTGCCAGTAACTCCGCGGATGGTTTTTTGTCACCATCCATATCCGCAGCCTTGCCAGCTAGCCACTTGTCAGCCTGCTCCGTTGACGGCAGCGAAATAGACAACACCTGGCATCGGGAACGAATAGTGGGCAATACGGGCCGACCACTTTCCTGCAGGAGTATTAGCACAAAGTCCGGTACTGGCTCCTCCAAGGTTTTCAACAGGGCATTTGCAGAGTTGACGTTGAGCTGGTCGGCGCGATCAATTACCGCAATCTTGCGACCAGCAACTTGCGGTGATGAGACTGCGAACGCCGAGAGCGACCGAATCTGCTCGATTCGTATCATCCGGGACTTTTCCGGTGAAAACACCCGAACATCCGGATGGCTTGATGCTGCCAGCAGTTGGCATTGACGGCACTGGCCGCAGGCAATCGGCGTTCCGGCCTCCTTGTTCAAGGGCGCAGAACATAGCAATAAGCCAGAAACTGCATCCGCCCATGCGCGCTTGCCTACACCACACTCCCCCGTAACCAATAAAGCATGGGGAAGCCTGCCATCAGACAGAAGGCCTTGGATCATCTGCCAGGGTTTCTGCAGCCAAGGCATTTCTAGGGCAATATCAGTCACTGTGTTTTCCTGATTGGGCGTTGGAACTCGATATGCGAGGCTGAGGTTTACCAGCTCTACGAAGCTGTCGCTTCATGGTACTCAGCAATCTGCGTAGGCGCTTCAGTTCATCATCAGTGGCACGATTAGAACCCGCCGCAGATGCAGCACTATAGTAATGGCTGTTAACCATCCGGGCAAAAAGCCTTGCCGAATCGGATACCGCAGGTTCAGCAGTCGCTAGTCTTGAAGCCAAAGCTGCCGGGGTTTCGCCACTTCGAACCGGCACCCCTGCGCGCCCACACAACTGATACCAGCCATTCAATACGCGCATATAGCGATCCCGGCTGCGCCCCCTGCGCATTTGCAGAGCCGATATCAGGCCCGCAATCAAAAGGCCTGCACCGACTATTCCGGCGGTGAGGTAGCCCAATTCTTTCATACCAAACCCGCCGGGCAAACGGGACATTAGATTCAGCTGGCTCTGCCCCTGATAACCCACTACCCAGCGCTGCCATTGGTAATTGATGCGATCAAGCTGCTGGCTTGCCCATCTAATGGCGGCCACGTTCCCATAACGCTGGGCTGATGCCCAGTTGTTCTCAAGGAAAGAACCTTCTTCGGCAACTGCTTCTCGCAAACCAGATTCAATCCTGCTTGGGGAAATAACAGCGGTGGGATCAATTCGAATCCACCCCTGGCCTTCAACCCATGCCTCCACCCAAGCGTGGGCATCGTACTGGCGCACTACCAGATATTCATTGCCCGCCCCGCTTTCACCGCCCTGATAGCCCACCACAACCCTCGCTGGGATTCCGGCGGAGCGCAGCACAAACGTGGTTGCTCCCGCGTAATGGGCACAGAACCCGCGCATTTCATCAAAAAGCAGGCTGTCTATGCCGTCGCTTGGCATTCTGGGCGGGCGCAAGGTATAGAAGTAGGGCTGCTCGCGGAACCGGTTCAATAGGGTGCGAATTACGCCCATATCATCAGTGGACTGCCGTAGCTGTTCTGCCAATTCGCGAGCTCTCGGGTTACCCGATGCCGGTAATTGTAAATAACGCCGCGCTTCACCGGGCGCTAGAGCTTCGCTTACTTGCTCACCGGAATCATCTAATGCCAACCTGTAACGCACGGCGCTATCTGCAGGCCGGCGGAAGCGAAACAGATCGCCTGACTCCTTTACCACGTTGTCTGAAACCGCTACGGAATTTTCGAGCGCAAACGCCCAGCGCTGGTCCGTTGGCTCCATCAAGACATCGTATTGCCCGGGCTCAAGTTCACCTATGCCGCCGTCCACATCAACCCGGCCAGGTCGCCGGAAAGGCTCGTAACCACTCTGGCGCCAGGTTCCATTATCGAGAGTATCCAGTATCAGCCCCCGCCAGTACCTGTCCCGGTGAGCTGGCATGGGGCCGCCAAAGGTCACCCTGAAAGCTCGTGCACTGCTTTGCGCAAGATTGGATATATCCCCTGGCCGCATGGTGTCACTGATTCCACTGCGGGCCTGACCAGAAACCAAAGGCACACTCCAAAGCGGCTCCATGCGCGGGAAGAAGATAAACAACAGCACAACAACCGGCAGCACTTTAAGGAGCATGCTTGCCAGCCTGCGCCAGCCGGCTTTTATGCCTCCGGGCAAGTCCGGTGCATTGAGCACCTGCAAGCCAATCAGTAATAAGGCGATGGCGCCGATGTTAACCAGCGCCCAATGGATTTCCTGATGAAACAGAAAGTTCACAGTGGCCAGATACACCAGAATATAAAACAGCACATAGAAATCACGGGCAGTGCGAGTTTCCAGCCATTTCAAACCAACTGTGAGTACAAAGAACGAAGCCGCGGTATCCACGGTAAAGCTCCCCTGCACACGTACCAGGTAAACTGCAATAAGCGCCAACATAATCCCGGTTCGCAACCAGCGCCCCGGCAAACGCACTCGGCCTTGCTGAGCCAGCCAACGCCAGCTTGCCAAGGCGACACACACAAGGACCAGCCACACGGGCAGCCGGTCAATTTGCGGCGACAGCAAGAGCGCAAAGCTTGCCATCAACCAGAGCAGCGCCCGGGATGGCAGGCTGTCGCTTTGCTTTTCAGGTTCCGGCATTGACCGGCTCCAAAAACTCATATCTTCGCCCCTGCCGTCGCTTTCTTACCTGAATCCGTATTGCTGCGCGTGCCGTGGGGCGCGCCTTGCATATCCCTTGGCTTTTCCTGGCCCCAAACCGCCAGCGCCCGAAGGCAACGGGTTGCATGGGCTTGGCCAGAGTCTGGCTCTATTACCTGGCCGGGCAGGTTCAAGCCAAAACGTGCCCCACTCTTGCCGCGCTCAATCACAAGCCAGGACAGGTAGCTGAGCCGCAATTCATGGTCAGTCCCGGCAAATGCATTAAAATCCAACCAATGGGGGCTGCCTTTGTCGGCTTCCCAGTCCGCCACCACCATTTGGCCGCTGCGGGCAAAACGCTTCCACATAACGCGCTGGCTCATATCCCCATCACGCCAGGGCCTTAATTCAGCATGATCATTGCCTTCGGGAGATCGTGCACTTGCCGTTTGGTCGCCATCGTCCACCGCGCTGACAACATCGGGGGCTGCTATTGGCCGAGGAAACACCACGCCCGCTGACACCGGCCTCATCCAGGACCAGGCCTTGAGTAAGCCAAAGGGGAAACGGGTTTCAATTCGGATACTGTCTGGTCGCAAATAGCCCCGGAAGGCAGAAACCACCGGCAATGCCACATCTGCAGACTGCCCGGATGGCACATGGCCCAAGCGAACCTGAGTGTCGTCATCTGAAAGCGTAATGGCTATGGCGTCGTCTTTGCCAGCGGCAGCTCGCAGGCGAAAAAGAATGTCATCACCCGCAAATCCTTCCCCCGCCTGGACCAATGTGAGCTCCAGGCCAGAAAGGTTTCGATGGGTTTGGTGCATGGCACCCACAAACACGGCACCAAGGAGAAAAGTGACCAGATAAATAAGACTGTTCTGATAGTTAATGGCAGTGAGCAGCATGATCAGCAACAGCACGCCGAACACCACGCCCGCGGCCGTAGGCAAGATGAAAAGATTTTTCTGGGTAAGTAGCTGGACATCGGAGCGCGGAATTCGACGGTTGATCCAGCGCTGCCAGCGGCTGCGGATTAGTCTGCTCATTATGTCCCTGAGGCCGGAAGATTGAATAAAAGTTCAACACATCGAACATTCACTGCCATGTTAACCCGCATCGCAGCGCTTTTATAACTCTACGGCCAATCAAGGATTCTGATCACAAACTGACACTCACACCCTTGAAATGATGCGGAACAACCCGAATACTGCTTGATAGAGAGATGCGTACTGATTGCTGTAACCTCAGACACGCCTCGTACCTGAGTTTATCGCAGCAAGAGGCCAGATTATGAAACACCTGAACCTGCCAGGCGGGCACTATCCCCGCATGGCCAGTCTTATTAGAAGTACTAATAAAAGCACCACCCCTATCGCAGCGGCCATGGCCGCAACACTTGCAGCAGCTGCGATGCCGGCGTTTGGGGGTGTTCAGTCCATGACTTCCGATGAAATGGTCGACACCTACGTTAAAGATTCTGCGGTTATTGTCGTACCCAGAGAAGGCCGTAAATCGGAAGCCGACCGCCAGCGCATTATCCGCTCTCTCACCATTTCCCCAGGTGAGCCAGTTGTTACCGAAGCGGAAGAAGAAGCCTACCGCGAAGGCCTGCAACGGCTTACCGAAGAAGGCCAATCGGATGCTTTGATTAGCGCTGAAGAAGAATTCCTGCGCCGAGCGCTATTGCTCCCTCAGGAAGAGCTGGCAAGAGCCCAGCCCCAGGCAGACTTTACGCCGAACATTGCACCGCTGATCTTCGGCCAACAGATGCAGATTCCGGATGAGCCATTCACCCAATCGTTTCTTAACGATCAGCTGGGTATTGGTTTTGACGGGCAGAACCTGAACTTCTCCATCGGTAACCCACCGGGAATAGATCAGATTCAGCTGCCACAGGGGATTAATGAAGGGCCCATTTTGTTAACACCCAGACCGGGTGGTGGGTTTGATCTTTCTATCAGGGTGCCTGATCAGTAGGTAGTTCTGCCAAGCTCAATAAGGACTTAAAAAAGCGGCCGCTTGTATTCTCAAGCGGCCGTTTTTTATTGACTGTAATCTTACACAGATCTTTTATTCAATTCCCGGAAACAAAAAACGCCCCGACGAACGGGGCGTTTTAACACTACTGGTGTTCAGATCAGATTAGTGACCGTATACCGCCAGCTTGGTGTTGGTTACTGCTACGTTGTCGAGTGCAACGGAACCGATAGAAGCTCCACCGATTTCGATGCTTGCAACAGACACATCCATGAAGATGTTGTTAACATCGATGCGGAGTACGTCTACTGCTGTTGAGGCGCCTAGGCCGGTACCTTTGTATACGTCAAGGTTAGCATTGGCAAACCCTGCAAATACAGCCTGCTGCTCCGGTGGCATATTCCCAAAATCATATCCATTAGCTGTGTACATAGCTACTGCATCAGCATCAGCGCCCGCACCTGAGATCTTCAGACCACGAACACCTACACCCAAGAAATCAACATCGAAGTTCATGTTCTGAACATCGAATGCTGCTACCAGGTTCAGGTGATCAGTAGCTGTATCAACCTTGATATCCAACTGAGCCAGCATACCGAAGCCGCTCAGATTCGAGATCAGAGTTGTGCTATCACTACCAGTATTACCTGCCAACAACTGCATGGAACCAACTTCCAGACCCCAGTCGATCGGGTTACCATCAAGCGTGCCAACGTGAATAATCGCGTCGCCGTCGTCAGCGATGTCGATATCAACCTTGATCTGGTCCAGCAGGTCATTAAAACCAGCGCCAGCACCGATTGCAGTAACACCAGCACCACCAAGAACGATGTCGTTCACGGCGAAGGAACCTTCATCCGTATACTTGAACTGGCCAATAGACACTTTGGTTTCCAGCTCAATGGTGACACCGGCCTGACCGGTTACGTCGCCCATTGCGGTATCGTTCATGGCTTGCAGTTCTGCGTTAGCTGCGAAAGGGGCAGCAGCCATAGCAGTGATCAGAGCAATTTTCTTCAGGCCTTTCATATTGTTCTCCTTATAAACTCGTTTTGTTTTTCTTACTGAGTTTTTAGTTTTGGATGTGGAATTCGCTACTCCACAATTCCATTTAAGATTGTTTTACAGTCTTAGTCCGTGACCCCATTCACAGTTCGCTAACACAACGCTTACATCCTGTAACGAACCGGCGACTGGCTCTCATTTCAGTTGGTAGCATCGGATTCGGGTTTACCGTCATGGAAAATCTGAAAAGGCTTCTCAGTAGTAACCGGCTCAGAATAGGTCACATGGCCATTCGTTACCTGGTATGGAACAACCTTGTTGCCAGAAATACCCAAGCGATGCTCAAACTCAATAACCAACGCCTCATCGTCGCTACCCTCACGGATTTTCCCTGTGTAGAGAATCACCGACCCATGAATTTTTCCGCGACGGGCCAGCGACTTCAGTGCTGCACGGTACATGAGAATACGGATTTGAGCCGGTGCATCCTTCGCTTGTTCATCTATGTTAATCCGCTTGACGGTAGCGCCGTCCTCTAAAAGCATCCAGGCCGAGGGTAAGTTAGGCCCTGAATCGGTTAGAGTCGCCGTATACTCATCGGTCGCCTGCTCGGTCAAATGAAGTATCTGCTGCTGACCCAGAACGGCGTATTTTGACAGCTCCAGTTTTATTGCCATCTCCTGCTCTGGCGTCAGTTCTGCGGGAGGCGTCTCCTCTGCGCTTGCTGGAGGAAGAGCAAAAAACACAGTGAGCAAAAGAGCGGTTTGCAGCGATTTACCAAGATAAGACTTCATTATTGATCCTGTTTTATTGGCGGTAGCTTCTACGCTAAGACTTGCAACTCAGCTAGAATGCGACTTTCCAGTACTGAGGTGGCAGTCGTCGTTTTTTTGTTTTTTCATTAGACCAGCCGCCTTCTAGGTCCGACAATGCGATTTTTGTGGCCTGAGTATCATTATTCCAATTAACCGGAGTTAATTTGCTACTTCCTGTTTCCTCGCCGCTAAGTCGCGAAGACTACGAACAACTGCTTACCCACGCTGCCAACCAACCAGACTTCGCCTACCTGGGAAGCATTGGAAATGGTAATAACCGGGGGTCGTTTAGTGGGTTTACAGCCTGTGCGATTTCCACAAAGCGCGTTGATTCAGGGCATATCCAGGCGCTCGACACACACATGCTGGCCAAAGAAATGGAGGGCATGGTTCAGCGCTACGAAACTCCGCTACCGGAATCTCAAGCCCATTTGACAGGTGGCTGGGTGGGCTTTCTGAGTTACGAATTCGGGTACTTGAAAGAGCCCCGTCTTGCACCAATGTGCCCCACTCCTAGACCCCCCCTGCTCTTTGCGGGTTTCTACCTTTGGGCCGCAAGCCACAACCGGAACACCGACACCTATCACCTATGGATTCACCCGGAGTGCCCCGAATGGGTTTGCAGCAACCTTCAACGGTGGCAGCGCGCTATGCCGCTACCCAGCAAAAACGTGGCTGAAAAGACCGCTGACTGGAGAATGATATCGCCGTTTAAGGCGCGCCAGCCTGCACAAGAGTTCATTAACGGCGTGGGCATGGTTAAGGACTACATCAACGCAGGCGACTGTTACCAAGTAAATCTCTCCCAGGAATTCCAGGGTAGTTATCAAGGACAACCCTGGATTGCATTTCAGGCGCTAACTGAAGCTAACCCGACGCCTTATAGCGCTTTCCTGAAAGTAGATTCCAGCTCTGTCCTGTCTATTTCCCCGGAGCGTTTTCTTGAAATTCGCGGGCGCACGGTTAAAACCAGTCCGATTAAAGGAACACGGCCACGAGGTAAAATCCCGTCGGAAGACAAGGCCTACGCAGCAGAGCTTGAGGCATCGGAGAAAGATCGGGCAGAGAATCTGATGATTGTGGACTTGCTGCGTAACGACCTGAGTGTGCACGCTGCAGCAGGCTCTGTATCCGTAGACAGCCTGTTTGCCCTTGAGACCTACAGAAATGTCCATCACCTGGTTAGCCACATTCGCGCAGAATTGGCGGAAGGTGCTTCACCAATGCAGGTGTTATTCGATGCCTTCCCCGGCGGCTCTATAACGGGCGCGCCTAAAATTCGAGCCATGGAAATCATTCGGGAGCTTGAGCCACATTGGCGAGGGCCCTATTGCGGTTCCGTATTTTATCGGGGGCTTGATGGCACTTTGGATAGCAATATTGCCATTCGTACCATGCTGTGTGACAAAGAAGAGATTGAAGGACAAGCTCAGGAGAAAGGGAGCATTCGTTGCTGGGGCGGTGGCGGAATCGTTGCGGATTCAGACCCGGAAAGCGAATACCAGGAAACCCTCACCAAAGTAAAACCGCTGATGGATTTCCTGGAAAACCTGTCCCCGAGCGGCTGAACGCCGCTCTGGAACCAAGGCCCTTTATACAAGGGCCTCCAGGCGTACATTTTAATCAAACGCTGTGAACAGCACTCGCCTTCAGGAACTCTTTCTTCAAATCTTCAAATTCATGCACGGCCGGGTACTGCGGAAATTCTTCGATCACGTTTTCAGGTGCATGGAAGAGAATGCCTGCTTCCGCCTGCCCCAGCATGGTGGTGTCGTTGTAGGAATCACCCGCTGCAATCACGCGATAGTTCAGCAACTGGAAAGCGCGCACCGACTGGCGCTTGGGATCTCTCTGGCGCAGCAGGTAGTTAGTGATCTGGCCGTTTTCGGCAACTTCCAGCTTGTGGCACAACAGCGCCGGGTAGCCCAGTTTTTTCATCAGCGGCATGGCGAATTCATAAAAGGTGTCTGAAAGGATCACCACCTGAAAGCGCTCACGCAGCCAGTCCAGAAACTCGCGGGCGCCTGGCAGCGGGTCCAGGGTACCGATCACTTCCTGAATGGCCGGCAGGCCGTATCCATGCTCATCCAGAATTCGAAGACGTTGCTTCATCAGAACATCGTAATCCGGAATGTCACGGGTGGTGGCCTTGAGCTCTTCAATACCGGTTTTTTCTGCAAATGCGATCCAGATTTCCGGGATCAATACGCCTTCAAGGTCAAGACATGCCAGTTCCACAGTGATCTCCTGATTCAATGGTTCAAGTGTTAAGTCTGAATGAGAGCATGGCCTGCCCCCTTTTATAGACGCGGTATCATAAGAAATATCCGGGCAAAAAGCATCGTGCATCCCAAGAAAACACCAAGATTTACCGGTCTTACCTGCCCGCCTGGCTATAACCATATAGACGGTCATTCCTTTATGGAATTAGAGATTTAGTGCTAATCTGCACAAAACTCGCATCAGGTACTGGTATTTTATGCGCAATATCCACGATCTACAGAACGAACTGGCCGATCAAAGCCCTAGGGCGATTCTGAAGGCTGCCTTCAAGCGCTATGAAAACATCGCTATTTCTTTTAGTGGCGCAGAGGATGTGGTGCTCATCGAAATGGCTCACAAGCTGACGGACAACCTTAAGGTGTTCACATTGGATACCGGTCGTCTGCACCCGGAAACTTACGAATTTATAGAACGGGTGCGCAAACATTACGGCATCAGCATTGAGGTTCTGTTTCCAGATGCCAATGAAGTGCAGGATCTGGTGAACCAAAAGGGCTTGTTCAGCTTTTTTGGGGATGGCCACAGCGAATGCTGTGGGATTCGCAAAGTAAACCCGCTCAAGCGCAAACTCGCAGGGGTTGACGCCTGGATTACCGGCCAACGTAAGGATCAGAGCCCGGGTACACGAAATGAGGTTCCTGTTGTACAAGAAGACGCAACTTTCTCTGTTCCCGGCAAAGCACTGGTAAAGTTTAACCCCCTGGCCAACTGGACATCCAAAGAGGTGTGGGACTACATCCGCATGACGGAAGCTCCCTACAATACGCTGCACGAGAAAGGTTTTGTCAGTATTGGTTGCCAGCCCTGCACCCGCCCTGTGTTACCAGGGCAGCACGAGCGCGAGGGACGCTGGTGGTGGGAAGAAGCCACACAGAAAGAGTGTGGCCTTCATGCAGGAAACCTGATCGCCCGCCAGTAAGGACTGGCGGTTGATTGTTGACCAGGCGCTTAGAGAATTGGCAGTTTTATATCTTTGAACAGGGCTTCTATCTCGCTGCGGCTGCTCTGGCGCGCAACAGCAGCATCAACCACCTCTTTTGTCAGATGGGGTGCGAAGCGCTGGATAAACTCATACATGTAACCTCGCAAGAATGTACCCTTGCGGAAACCGATGCGGGTAACACTCGCGCTGAACAGCTTTTTTGCGTCCAGTGCAACCAGGTCCGGGTCCGTTTTAGGGTCAAACGCCATGCTGGCGATAATTCCAACCCCAAGCCCCAAGCGCACATAGGTTTTGATTACGTCGGCATCTGCTGCGGTAAACACAACCTTGGGCGTCAGGCCTTTTGATTTGAAGGCCTCATCAAGCTTGGAGCGCCCTGTAAAACCAAACACGTAAGTGACCAGAGGGTGCTCTGCGAGCGCTTCCAGCGTCAGCTCAGGTAATTTAGCCAACGGGTGGTCTTTGGGCACGATAACCGTGCGGTTCCAACGGTAGCACGGCATCATAATCAGATCGTTGAACAACTCCATGGCTTCCGTCGCTATGGCGAAATCAACGGCGCCCGTTGCTGCCATTTCAGAGATCTGCATGGGTGTTCCCTGGTGCATGTGCAGGGACACATCCGGGTAAGTCTCGATAAAGCCGCTGATAACTGGCGGCAATGCATATCGCGCCTGAGTGTGAGTGGTGGCTATGCTCAGGTCACCTTTACGCTGGTTACTGAACTCCTGAGCGATCTTTTTAATTCCCTCCGCCCGGCGTAAAATTTCACCCGCCTCACGAACGATAATTTCACCCCCTGGGGTGATGCGGGTGAGATGCTTGCCACTGCGGGCAAATATCTCTAACCCCAACTCATCTTCAAGAAGGCGTATTTGTTTGGAAATGCCCGGCTGAGACGTAAAAAGACTCTGGGCGGTTGCCGACACGTTGAGATCATGGTGCGCAACTTCCCAGATATAGCGCAGCTGTTGTAATTTCATGGGCTTTGTCGCTCCCTGAGTTTTGCCTTAGGCGGACTGCAAGTGGATGTATACGGGAAACAGAAGCTAAGAATACGCATAACGGCGCCGCTTTTCATTCTTTTTAAGTATAGATGGGCGCTTTGATTCAGTTTAGACCAAAATCTCGCCGGCGCAGCCTGTAACACGGGTGTTTGTTTCTCCAGCCATTGACTTGCGAGACACAAAGCACACAATCCCGGTACAACTTTATTTCCGGCACACAGGACGTCAATGCTGTTAACTACCAAATTCCTAAGGCCAGCCACCGACCCCAGAGCCGTGCAGCGAGACCGACTCAGCTCGCTTTTAGCGCCCGGCCACCCGAAGCGGCTCAACCTTGTATTAGCCCCGGCAGGGTTTGGTAAAACAACCTTGGTAAGCCAGTGGTGCGCGCGCACCTCCGGGCCAATTGCCTGGCTCTCTCTGGATGAGCATGACAACGACCCCCAGCGCTTCTGGCAATACGTTGCCAGCGCTTTCGAGCATGCGGGTCTAACGGGGCTTGAGCCCTGCCAAAAAAGCCTTTCCGGCAGCACGGATGACAGCATTAACAGCGCGATCACGGCACTGGTTAATGCCCTGGCTGCGGATGGTGGCCCCTGGGTTCTGGTGCTGGATGATTTTCAGTTTGCTGCCAACGACCGGATTCACCGGCAGTTTGGCTACTTTGTGGACTACCTCCCTGCTGGTGTGACCGTTACGCTAATATCCCGCTCCGAACCGCCCTTGCCTCTGGCTCGTTGGCGTGTGCGACGTTGGGTACAGGAAATTCACCCGGCACTCCTGGCATTTTCGGAAGATGAGTGTCGGGAGTTTTTTCACAGCACCATGGGCATGGTCATTCCAGACCAGGACGTGCAGGCCATCTGCCAACGCACGGAAGGCTGGGTAGCGGCCCTGCAGCTTTCTGCTTTATCAGGCAGCGACAGAGGCCTGGAGCAGATCAAATCGGGCGTGGCACAAGACGCGCCCACCGCTGCACTGAGCATCGATGAACGGCATATCAGCGATTACGTTCTCAGCGAAGTGCTGGATAAGCAACCAGATGAAATCGTTGCCTTCCTGCTCGATACTGCCTGTTGCCCCCGGCTGTGCGCGTCAATGTGCGACTCAATTCGTGAAACTGACAACAGCCAGGAGTTGCTTGAAAGCCTGCTTTCGCAGCACCTGTTTCTGATTCCTCTGGACAATCATAACGAGTGGTTCCGTTACCACGACCTGTTTCGGGATGCACTGCTGCAGCGGATTGGCCACGCCGACCCCACCCGGGCGCATCAACTTTGGCAGCGAACGGTTGAGTGGTTGCTTGACCACGGGCAGGTTCAGGGAGCCATTGCGCAAATTGTGCAGAACAAAGACTGGCCTTGGCTGGCGAGGGTTTTGGCAACCCATGGAAACAACCTGATTCATGGGGGGTACCACTTGCCGGTCCTGAACTGGCTCGATGAGTTGCCCGCGGATGAAGTTAAAGAAAGTCCCCAGTTGCAGATGCTGCGTGTTTGGGGCCATTTTTTCGCGAATCGACTCGATAACCTGGAGCACTTGCTGGCCAATGTAGAAGACTTGCTTGACCGGCGCGTTGCCGATTCCGCTCCAGATGCCGAAGGCGCACTTGGCGTACAAAGCGAGATAACGTTGATACGCTCCTACCTTGCCCGCTCACGCAGCGATGACAAGAACGCCAGTGATCTGACTCGCCAGGTTCTTGCAGAAATAGACCATACGCAAATCCCCCTCAAATCCGTAACCTACTATGGCCTAGGCCTCGACGATTACGGCAAAGGTGATTTGCCAGGGGCCGAAGAAGCGCTGAAATCTGCGGTTCATTACGGACAGGTTGAGCGCAAGCCAAGCACCGTTCTTTCAAGCGGTGGTTTACTCGCATGGATACAGTACAACCGTGGCGATATGGACCTTGCTCTGGAAACCTGCACCAACGTACGAAAGTGGGTAGATCAACACTATGCAGACCCTAGCCAGCCAAGGCTTATTTCCTGTTGGCTAAGCGCCTCACTGACGGAAATTTTCCGGGAGCGAAATCAGCTTCGGGATGCAGCTGCCCACCTGGAGCCTTTGCTTGAGCATGTAAACAAGGGTGCTGAGCCGGGACAACATATAATTATCCAGCATGTTCGCGGGCATCTGGCCTTCAGCGATGGTCGCTATCAGGAAGCAATAGAGTATCTGGCGGACGCGGAGCAAGTTGGCCGTAAACGCCGGGAGCATATTGTCTTTGAACCTCCCGCCAGTTCTGCACTATTTGCGCGCTGTCACCTTGCGGCCGGGCAAGTCGCCCGGGCCCGCTCCATTCTTGAGTCTGTTCAGAGCCATACCCTGACCAACCCGCTGAACCGTGAACAAAACAGCATCAGCTATGCGCGGCTGCTGGTTGATGAGGGTAAGCCGGAACAGGCGCTGGAAATCCTTGATTCATTGATGGCGGCTGCCATGCATAACGAGCATACCCGGCACGTTGTTGAAGCATTACTTGTGTCTGCCGAAGCTCTCGACCAGCAAAATCGCAGTGAAGAATGCCAGGAGCGGCTCGCACGGGCATTGAGTGTCGCTGCAGAGGCCGGATTCTTAAGGCTATTTGCCGAAGAAAGCCCCCGGTTACAGGCGCTATTGCTTGAATCCCCTGCCTTGAAAAATGGCGGAAACTGGCAGCGCAACTTGACTGAGATGCTTCTGAGCCCGAACAGTGAGCCGAGTTCAGCCACTGCGACAGGGACTCAGCCTATGGCCAGTAAAACCAATGCCAGCCGCCCCGCCCGGGAGCTTGCGGAACCTCTGAGTCAGCGTGAATTGGAAGTACTGGAGCTGATCAACGCAGGCTATGCGAACAAGGATATTGCGGTGCGCATGGGAGTGGCTCCGGCCACGGTAAAAGCCCACATACGCAACCTCTATGGCAAGCTGGACGTAGGCCGGAGGACCGAAGCTCTGGCCAAAGCGCGAGAACTAGGCATCCTCACCGGGTAATTCTTGTGACGCACATCACACTGCGCGATAAGTTTTTAACCTTGCTACGCCCTTTGGACGATTCGGCTACGCCCCCTACTCCCTTATTATTGTTTCCACGGTGAGGCAACCCCTCACTACGAATTCTGAAACTTCAGGCCTTCAGACTTCTTGTAACGCGTTATTTAACGCAGTGCTTTTGCGAAAGCCCCCCTTAAAAAGCCAGCCCTCGGGCTGGCTCTTTTTTTGCCGCTTTTCTGTCTGATCAGCGGGCGATAATGCGCCGAAATGGTGGCAATGAATCAAGCAGTAGTTGTCCATAGCGTCTTGCGACAATGCGGCGGTCCAAAATAGTTACCCTGCCCGTATCCTCTTCCGTTCGCAGCAGCCGGCCAACCGCCTGAACGAGCTTAATGGATGCGTCTGGCACTGTAATTTCCATGAATGGATTACCACCGCGCTGGCTGATCCATTCTGCCAGCCCTGCTTCTATGGGGTCGTCCGGCACAGAAAAGGGTAAGCGAGTGATCACCACATGGTGCAGATACTTGCCGGGCAAATCGATTCCTTCTGCAAAACTGGCCACACCAAACAACACGCTGGCTCTGCCTTCATCAATCCGCTCCCGGTGTTGGCGAAGCACCTCACCCCGTGACATATCATCCTGAGTAATAATCAGATCCGGATAGTCAGGCGCGAGGGCATCCCGAACCTGATGCATCTGGCGACGGGAGGTGAACAGCACCAGCGTAGCGGTTTCACCGGCCCAGCATTCGGGTACACGCTTGATAAGCTCTTCGGCAAAACCATCATCCGTAGGCATGGAAGCCATGGCCGGCACTTCAACGGTCGCCATTTCTGCATACCGGAAAGAACTGGGTACCACCAACAAACGACTCGCTTCCGGCAGACCGGCCCGTGCCTGCAGGCGATCAAAGCGGCCAAGCGCCGTCAGTGTGGCGCTGGTTAACACTGCCCCGTAAGCCCGCGACCACAGCCTCGAATAAAGCAGATTATCTGCAAGCACTGGCGAGCTGAACAGAGTGATGTCTTCCGCATGATCCCAACGCTGCCGCACACTCCAACGTGCCGGAGGGGGGCTTTTGTAGATTCGGCCCCTCGGTTCCGGCCCGTTAGTGGAATCTTCCGGGATGCTTTCTGGTGAGCCTTCGCTGGAACCCTGCTCGCTTTCCGTGGTTTTCTTTGGTGATCCGGTTTGTTCAGTCCAGGCCGCCCAAAGCCGCAACTGATCTTCGGCACGGCTGTGGAATGCGCCAATTACCGGGTACCAGGCTTCGGCAGTGTCCCTGTCTATCTCGTGTTGCTTACGTTCATCAAAGGCACCTTGCAGTTCATCCGCCAACGCGCCCAAGTGACGCACCAGATTGGCCGTAGCGATTCTGCTTTCAGCAGCCAGCTCCGCCAGAGCGTCGGGCAGCTCACCCTCGGGATATCGCCATTGTGCAGAACGGCGCTCTTCATTGAATTCCCAGCCGGTATTGTGTTCGGCCTCCTCATAAACGCGGGCCAGTATGAGGTCAACATCCCGCGAGGCGGTGCTTATGCGCTCAACCGATTTAGCGGCTTGAGTAGCCGGGGAAAGGTAGGGCTGCATTTTGACTAACGCTTGGGATAGCTGTTTAAGCCATTGGCGTGTTGAGTTCAACGGAACAGACGCCGCAAAGTGATTCAGCGCTTTATCTGGCAGGTGATGGGCTTCATCAAAGATGAACAGCGCATTTTCTGGCTCAGGAAGTATTGCACCACCACCTAACGCAAGGTCAGCAAGTACGAGATCATGATTGGCCACCACGATATCCACTTCATCCAGATCCTTGCGAGCGTCAAAAAATGCACAGCTGTCGAAATAGCTGCAGTGCCGGTTCGTGCACTGGCGATGATCGGTAGTTACCTGGCGCCAAACGTCATCGGGTATCTGCTCAGGCCAGTGATCCCTGTCGCCGTCCCATTTGCGGGAGCCATAGCTTGCCAGCATTTCTTCGAAAAACGCCCGGGTTCCTGGTTCTTCGGTTCCTGGGCTATCCAGCAAAAACAGAGGCATGGTATCGCTGTCGCCATTGCCTTCATCGTGCAATCGCGATTCCAGGCGGGACATACACAAATACCGGCCACGGCCTTTGGCGAGGGTCCAGCTGAAATTCATTTTGCTGTGTTTTTTAAGATCCGGCAGATCTTTAAGAACAATCTGATCTTGCAATGCCACGGTAGCAGTGGAGATCACCAGGGTTTTGCCCAAAGCCCGAGCTATGGGAATAGCTGCAATCAGGTAGGCCAGTGTTTTACCCGTACCGGTGCCGGCCTCAACCACACAGGCCGCTGGTGGCGAGGTTCGCTGGCCATCGTTATCGGTAATCTCTCCCATGTAACGGGCAATTTCAGCGATCATAAGGCGCTGGCCATAGCGGGCGCGCACTCCTTTGCCTGCCAACACATCACGATAAGCTTGTTGAATTTGCTGTTTTACGTCCTCGGTTAATGCCATTAGCGCGGGCTCACCCAGTCGCGGACGATACCCACCCGAAAACTTCTGCCTTGTTTGCTTAGAATAACGCCATTCTCCGTCACTTCTTCTACCATGATCCCGGAAAAAGCATCACCCTGGCCAAGATAATGACCGTTAATCATTACCCGACTGGCGTATGGATCTGTTGAATAAATATGACTGTTAAACATCAGATCCGGGATACTCTTCTGGAATGACAGGGGTAATTCAACAAGGTGTGGCACACGCTCTTTGGGCCCATTCCGGGCCACATCCGGCGGGTCACGTTGCTGGCGCAAAGACGGAGTGATAATGGAAGGCCACTGGCGTTCAGGCTCAGCTATTGGTTCGTTGACCAAAGCAGCCGGCTGGGGAGCAACAACCCGGGCGGGTTCAGGCTGGGCTACTGGCACTGGCACTGGCTCTGGCTCTGGCTCTGATACTTCAGCAGCTGGCGCTGGTTTTACAGCCAACTCTGGCCCTGGCTTGGGGGTTGGCTTTTGTACAGCCTCCACTGCCGGTTTCGGCCAGAATACAACAGCCAGCACTCCGGCATTCACAAACAGTGCAAGCACCACCCACACCATCAGGGGTGTACGCTTTTTCTTGGGGCGATGTATCAATTGCACCTGTTGCCCAAGATCCGGGACTTTACCCTGGCGACGCTCAGTTTCAGACTTCCTGAGCGCATCAAGAATGTAGGACATACTCTATCCCTTCCCCTCAGGCTCTTTGATCATCAGCCTCGGAACATCTGCATTAAGGTCGCTGTTGATCTGAATGACGGTCATAGCGCCGGCAATACCATCAACCGTGAGCCCCTTTAACGACTGATACCAGCGCACCTGCTGTTGCGCTGTCATGCGTTTGATTCTGGCCACATCTGCAGGCGATTCACCGTAGGTCTCCGCAAGTTCCATCATGCGAACCCCAATCCACATTTCTTCGCCGGCGACGTCTCTGGCATCGGTGCGGAAGGTTACGTAATCCGGAAGTTGCCACAACACGCGGTACTCACCGAACCAGAAGGGCTCAATGCTGGCAAATGATACTTCCGCCGAGCCCTCATGCATCACTATTTCTGCTACATCACCTTGAATGTGTCGCAGCACTACATAACCCCGGTTGCCGCTATCATCCTGAAGCATCAGCATGGCTGGTCTGTCGAGATACGCCAGACTACGACGACTACCCTGACGCTCCAGGCAATCAAGACCCGAGCTGCGAGCAAACTCACAGGCAATTGGCGATTCCTGTGCGTTGTACGCCAAGCCCCAAATACCGAACAGCCCACGAAATGCTTCAGACAAGCTCACCGCCTGATCTGAGAACCTGAATACTGGAATCGGGTATGGCTCTATTTCATCTTTTGGTGCCAACTGGATCTCCGGCGGGTCTTCACGCTGCACAGTACCGACAAGCTGAGCGGGGGCTGCGTCTACCTCAGATATCACATCCGGGCCTGACCACTGCTTGTAGACCCAATAGGTACTCACGATAGCAAGCAGTAATGATGCCGCGACCAACAGAATGCCGGGTAGATCCGGTTTGCCTGTCATCCTCGTTGGACCAGGCCCTATATTTTTGCTGCCTCCAACTTCTTTCGCAGCCTGCCGTATATGTGCAGGCGACACTTCATGCTCACCCTCGGCGTAGGCGCCCAGCAATGCACGATCGCTGATCAGGTTAATAAGGCGAGGAATGCCATTGCTCAACCGATAAAGTTTACGAACTGCCGCGGGTGCGAACACATCGCCGCGCATGCCCGCCACACCAAGTCGGTAGCTGAGGTAGGCCGGCAGTTCATCACGGTTGATGGCATCCAGGTGGTAGCGCGCAGTTACCCGCTGGTTCAACTGTCGAAGTTTTGGAAGCGAGAGTATCTGCTGCAACTCAGGCTGGCCCAGCAACACAATTTGCAGCAGCTTTTTTTCTGCGGTTTCGAGGTTGGTCAGGAGGCGCAGTTGTTCCAGTACATCGGCAGACAGATTCTGGGCCTCATCGATCATCAGAACCTTGTGCCGGCCGGCTGCATGAGCCTTGAGCAGGTCCTTATTGATCAAATCCACCATCTGTTTGATGGTGGCGCCGGCCGGGTGAGCAATTTCCAGCTCGTCGCAAATTGAGGAAAGTAATTCACGGGCAGAAAGCCGGGGGTTCAGAATCAAGGCGATGTCTGCATGGGCCGGCGCATTCTCGATAAAGCACCGGCTCACCGTGGTTTTGCCCGTACCCACTTCGCCGGTGATCACAATAAAGCCACCCTGCCCCTGAACACCATACATCAGGTGCGCAAGCGCCTCTTTGTGGCGTTCGCTCAAATAGAGGTAGCGGGGATCAGGCGCAATCGAGAACGGTGGCTCTCTGAAGCCGAAGAAGTCGTAATACATGGGCGTCCAGTCTAATGCTCAGGCGCCGGGCTGATCGGCCTATTACCGGGCCAGGCTCTTTAGCAGCGTATCATACCGCCCGCCTCGCAGGCCTGTCATCTCAGGATGTTCCGGAATCAGCACTGTTTATCAGCCTGAGATCTGCAACGCTTCGGCGATTTTGTTGTTTCAGGCGGCGAACGCAGCGCTCCAGGGTTTTGGAGATACGCGCGTGGGAGCGAATCGTTGAAATTTTAGGCCAGGTTGCGCGCTCTCCGGCCAGCGTCATTTCCCGCACGAACTCCGGATTGGGATCGGCAAGCATTCGGGTGTAATCCTTGAACCCATAGGTAGGCGCAATGGTTATGTCTCCGGAGTATCGCTGGGCCATGATCGTGTACATATGGCCGGAAACCTGTCGCAACAGTTCTGGGCGCGCGCGCTTACGGAGGTAATCGAACACTCCCTGCCCGTGAAACTGGATCTCGGACTTGAGCAAGTGCAACGGCAGTCTGGCCAAAGACAGCTTGTCGTCTGTACCCCGATCGTTCAAGAAAGGCACAACGTGGGGATTGGTCTGGCTGACGATAGTGAAATTCACATCATAAAGATGCATCAGCCGCTCAATGGGCAGATCGCTCACAACAGAACCATCCACAAACTTGAGCCTTGGCATGTAAGGCAGCGCCTGACCCTTAAGATCTTTTTTCATCAGGGTAACCGGAGGGAATATACCCGGTACCGCAGCACTGGCTAGCGCAGCGCTCCACACCATCAGATAAGGCGAGGTGTAACCGGATAACAGTCGGGCCTTCTGGTGAGCCTGCACCGGCGACACACTCATGTTAATCGATCGGCCCGTACGCTGGTAAGCCTCTTCAAACGTGTACTCACCGATGTTAGTTCGCAGGCACGTGCGCAACTGCTCTTGATCCATCAAACCTTCGCCGCGCATGGCACTGACTATACCGCGCCACTTCCAGGCTTTCAGATTGTGGTTCTCCGGGACCAGCATCTCGGGGATTTCAGCGTCTGTGTGCACGCCAAGCATGCCCGCAACAATTGCGCCAGCGCTGGAGCCTGTAACAACCTGCGGCAGCAGCCCTCTCTCCCATAGCGCCTTGATAACCCCAAAATGAAACATGCCAAGGCTGGCGCCACCACTTAACAATAGTGTGGGTCGACCATAACTCGTGAGGGTGTCGCGAAAAAACTGAAGTTTGTCAGCAACCGGAAAGCCGGGCACCGGGTGGTCGCACAGAAAATCCAGGGCTTCGCAAGCCTGCGCTATGTACTCTTCAATCAGATGTTTGGTACCAACCCGGGAGCGTGTGTAAAGCGCCGGGTTGCCCATATTGCCAAGGTCATGATGAAGCCCTTCTCGCAATGCGCGCTTGAGGCGTTCAAAATCATTCTGCTGGCGATACTGTTTGATACTGCTCAGGCGGTCATACAGCAATTCGTAATGGTAGTGTTCTGAGACAAAATCCTCTTTCCACTCGGCATTACCTTCCAGAAAGTCCAGCTCGAGAGCCGCTGCCTTCCACACCTCATAATTCGGTGCCTCAGCCAGCATCTTTCGGAATTTACTAATCCTTGGGTCTTTCAGCACCGCGCCTCTCCTTGAGCCAGATGTCCGAATCAGAAGTCGTCAAGCATCAGGTCGTCATCATCTTCGCTGGCGAATGGATCCTGAGTAACCATGCCGTCGTTAATCAGAAACTCGCGACGTTGCAAGAAAGCATTACGGACAAAGATATAAACGTCGCCCGAGACGAACCCCTCTGCGGGTATCAGGTCTGCTCGCTTATCGATAATCTGAACACCCCGTGCATAGTAATTATAAGGGCTATCCACATTATCCCACAGAGACGGCAATACAAAACCATCTGCACCCAACCCGCTAAAATGCCGAGGGCTGGATGGCCCGAGGAATGGCAGCATCAGATAAGGGCCAGAGCCAACACCCCAGTACCCCAGGGTTTGGCCGAAGTCTTCTGGACGTTCTGGCAGATCAAATGCCGTTGCAACATCAATCAACCCACCCAGACCAAACACCGTGTTATAAGTGAAGCGCCCGGCAGCAACAATGGCTGATTCACCCTTCAGCTGGAAAATGCTGTTGGTGAAATTCCTTACTTCGGACAGGTTGTTGAAAAAGTTGGTGATAGCACGATCAACAATATCCGGCGTAAAGGTGCGGTAGGTTTGTGCCACAGGGCGCAACGCCCACCGGTCAATGGTGTCGTTGAATGTATAAACCTTGCGATTCCAGTTCTCGTAGGGGTCCTGCGGGTTGACGGCACGCGCGCCCTCAGGTGCCGGCTCCGCCGCGCTCTGTGCCGTGGCGGTGCCTGCGAAAAACACCAGTGCGAAAGCTGCCGCGAGTTGCATGGCAGCAAGCCAGCCCCGGGGTGAAAATTTTGTCATGCTCAACTCTTGGATTGTCGACTTTTGCGTTTACAGCAGCCCCGAAGCGCTGCTGCAAAAGCCATCAGCGCCGGCGCACTACTACACTACCAATGGAATAACCTGCACCGAAGGAGCATATAACACCCGTATCACCGGATATCAGGTCGTCTTTGTGCTTATGGAAGGCAATGATGGAGCCTGCTGAACTGGTGTTAGCGTATTCATCAAGGATAACCGGGGCTTCATCTTCCGTTGCGTCCCGGCCAAGCACCCTGCGGGCGATAAGCTGATTCATGTTCAGGTTCGCTTGATGCAGCCACATTCTGCGCAGATCGCCTGGCGCAAGTGACAGACTATCCAGATGGCTCTGGATGGTTTCGGCTACCAGTGGCGACACTTCCTTGAATACTTTACGACCCTGTTGGATAAACAGTTTATCAGGTTTACCAATACCGGATTCGTCCGCCCGGTTCAGGAAGCCAAAATTATTCCGGATATTATTGGAAAAGGTCGTTTTCAGGCGAGTGCCAAGAATCTCGAAGCCATGCCCGGGCTGGGTATCTTCTTCCCGCTCAACCAAAATCGCCGTGCAGGCATCACCAAAAATGAAATGGCTGTCCCGCTCACGGAAATTAAGGTGGCCAGAACAGATTTCCGGGCTTACAACCAGCACCGCCCGAGCTGAGCCACTTTCTACAGAGTTGACTGCAGCCTGCAAGCCAAACGTTGCTGAGCTGCATGCCACGTTCATGTCGTAGGCGAATCCTTCAATACCCAAAGCAGCCTGGACTTCAATAGAGACAGCAGGATAGGCGCGCTGCATGTTGGAACAGGCAACGATAACCGCATCTACATCAGAAGCCGTCTTGCCGGCCTGAGCCAGTGCTTCGTTGCAGGCCACAACCGCCATATCACATTGAACGGATTGCTCGTCGTTGCTGCGCTCCGGGATGTAGGGAGCCATGCGTTTCGGATCAATTATGCCCGTTTTGTCAATGACATGCCGACGCTTTATACCCGAGGCTTTCTCTATAAACGCTGAAGACGACGGCTGCAAAGCCTCTGTTTCACCGCGCTCAATGGCGTCCGCATGTTCCAAATTGTACATTTCGACATACTGGTTAAAGGCTTCGACCAGTTCATCGTTATCGATGGTTGCCGGCGGTGTGTACAGGCCGGTTCCGCTAATGACGGCTTTAATCACGCTAACCCCACGTCATGAATATGAAAATAAGAAGACAGGTAAATTGCTCTATCAGAAATACTAACACAGTCCGCAGAATTTGCCCGCCCCGCCTGGACTCGCAAACGCGGGGATTCGTTTGTCACACGCGAGTTAGCTGCCATTGTTTATCAAGGCGCTTGGCGGATACCGTCATAACAGTGCCCAATTGCTGAGCAAAAAACGATACGCGAAACTCCTCCAGCATCCAGCGGTAAATAACCAATTCCGGGTCCCGTACTCCTTGCCTTTGCTGTTCATCCCGCTTGCTCGCATAACGGCCCCAAAGCGGTTCCATAACATGCAGGAACTCTCTTTCACGGCCCATTTCTCTCGGCATTTTTTCAAGCCTTGCCAGGGCAGCTTCAAAATAGCGGCCAAACTCTGCTAACCACTCAGGTGGTGTAGCAACCAGAAAACCCGGATAAACAAGATTCTGCAGCTGAAACTTCAAGTCCGACATGCTGTTGGCCAAGGCGAGATTGATTTTGCCTTTCAGCTTCTTTGCTATTTTTTGGTAGCCCGTCATAGCCTGAAACAGACGCTCGTCGGCTTGCTCAAGGGCCGGTATAAAATCCCCCCTGTGCCGGTCAAACAGCGCATCAAATGCCGCCCGGGAATCGGGCATCTGATCGTTTAAAAAATGCGCCATTACCGTCGATAAAAGCAGGTCGTCGAGAAGCAACTTTGCCTTGCCAATGGGCGCAAACATCAAAGCCGATTGTTTAAACCGCGGGAGCTTGCGCTCCAGATCGTCCAGCGTATTGCCAAACCGATTGAGAATAAGACGTGCAATACCCTTACGGGTTGTATCCTCTGCAGTGAGCCGATCAAGACAACGAATTTCCTTCACCGATTTGCCCAAATCCTCAAGCGCCGGATACACCGTTATCTGCATACCGCCCTTTTCAGTTTGAACTTTGGCGGGCAACTCGCCAAATTCCCACTCGGTGTATTCGAGGGCAGGCTTTTTATCAGTAGCTTCGCTGGTTGCTGATGCCAGTGCCGCCTCGGCCCGCCCTTCAAGCTGATCCTGGAGTGTGGTAGCTTCGCGGCTTTCAGCTATCACCTTGCCACCATCCCCGAGCACCCTCAGATTCATTCGCAAGTGCCTTGGAAGTTCATCCCGAGGCCAGATTTCGGGATCAATACGCACACCTGTCATTCGGCGCAATTGCTCTCCCAATTGCAGAGCCAAAGGCTCATTGGAAGGCTGTAAGTTGGCAACGGCGGCATCAACAAAATCTGGCACTGGCACGAAATTGCGCCGCAGGGCTTTTGGAAGCCCTTTTACCAGCGCTATGCATTTCTCCCTTAAAAGCCCGGGCACCAGCCATTCCAGACGTCGGGAGGGAATCTGACGGAGTGCCATAAGCGGAACGTGGAGGGTAACGCCGTCCCGCTCACTGGTAGGCTCAAACTCATAACTGAGTGGGTAACGAACCCCTTCCCACTCCAGAAAATCCGGGTAGAGTTCGGCAGCCTGAGCATCTACCGGGCGCTGCAACACGTCTTCTTCGGTCAGTTCAAGGTTACGCAGTTCTTCCGCCGTCAGGCCTTTCCACCAGTTTTCAAAATGGCGACCGCTAACAATCTCTGCCGGTAAGCGCTCGTCATAAAAGCTGACCAGCACTTCATCGTCTACCAGCAGATCCCGCCGACGGGTTTTGCTCTCGAGGTTTTCGACACTGGTGAGCATCTCCCGGTTGCGCGCAATGAACGGCGCTTTCGAACGGTAATCGCCTACCACCAAGGCGTGGCGAATAAACAGGTTGCGGCATTCAACCGGGTCTATTTTGCTGAAGGCGATGCTGCGCTTGGGCACCACATCAAGGCCATAAAGGGTGACTTTTTCATACCCCATCACCTGGGCTCTCTTCTGCTCCCAGTGGGGTTCGAAATAATGATGCTTCACCACGTGGCCGGCGAGCGGCTCTATCCACTCAGGCTGAATCGCCGCCACCATACGAGCAAATACTCGGCTGGTTTCCACAATTTCAGTGGCCACAATCCACTTGGGCCCGGTTTTGGACACTTTTGAGCCCGGGAAGATCATCACTTTGCGATTCCGAGTGGCGAGGTATTCTTTTTTCTCCACCTTGGTGGCTACCTGGCCCAGAAGTCCCGCCAGAATCGCCTTGTGCATGGCTTCATAGGAGGCAGCTTCTTTGTTGAGAGCCAGCTTTTGCTCTCGGCAAATCAGGGTGAGTTGTCGGTGGATATCTCGCCATTCCCGCATACGCATCCAGCTCAGAAAACTCTTCTGGCATAGCTTTTTCAGCTGATTCTGACTCAATTCCTGGCGCTGCTCTTCGTAGAAATTCCAGATATTCAGCAAGGTAACAAAGTCGGACTCTTTATCATTGAAAGGCGCATGGGCCTGATCGGCCGCTTGCTGTTTGTCCTGTGGCCGCTCTCTGGGGTCCTGAACCGTTAGCCCGGCAATAATCACCAGAGTTTCTGCGAGACTACCGTGGTCTGCGGCAGTTACGAGCATTCTGGCAAGGCGCGGGTCCAGCGGCAGCTTGGACATAGTGCGACCAAGCTTTGTGACCCGGCGCTTGCCGTCTACCGCACTAAGCTCTTCAAGTAGCTTATAGCCATCATTAATCAGGCGTTTATCGGGCGCTTCTATAAACGGGAAGTGGCGGATTTCACCCAGGCCGGAAGTGGCCATTTGCAGAATAACCGCTGCCAGATTGGTGCGAAGAATTTCAGGATCTGTGTATTCGGGCCTGTTGAGAAAATCGGCTTCGTCGTACAGCCGAAAACAGATACCCGGCGCAACCCGGCCACAGCGCCCTGCCCGCTGGTTTGCACTGGCTTGAGAAACCGGCTCAATGGGGAGGCGCTGAATTTTGGAGCGAACACTATACCGGCTAAGACGTGCCACACCGGCGTCGATAACATAGCGGATCCCCGGCACTGTAAGTGAGGTTTCTGCCACGTTGGTGGAAAGCACTATTCTGCGGCCACTGTGATTCTGGAATACCCGGTTTTGTTCCTGATTGCTCAGCCGGGAATACAGAGGAAGCACTTCGGTGTGCCTGAGCTCCGCATGTCGCAACATCTTGCTCATGTTACGAATTTCGCGCTCGCCTGGCAGAAATATAAGCACATCTCCCGGCGGCAGCTTGGCACTGCGCTCATGCTGTTCGATTTCGTCCATTACCGCCAGCACGCCATCGTTCCAGCCTTGGTCCCGATCGTCTTCATCACCTGTTAATGGACGGTACTGGATATCCACAGGAAAGGTACGTCCGCTAACTTCCAGTACCGGGGCCTTGTTGAAGAATTCGCTGAAGCGTTCCACTTCAATGGTGGCAGAGGTGATAATAACTTTGAGGTCAGGACGTTTGGGCAGAAGCTGTTTGAGATAACCCAACAGAAAGTCGATGTTCAGGCTACGTTCGTGGGCCTCATCGATAATCAGCGTGTCGTAGCGCTTGAGGAAGCGATCGTGCTGAATCTCTGCCAGCAAAATCCCGTCGGTCATGACTTTGACACGGGTCTGCTCTGAGGTGTTATCGGTAAAACGTACCTGGTAGCCAATCTGATTGCCTACCTGCTCGCCAAGCTCTTCGGCAATTCGAGCTGCGACACTGCGGGCGGCGATACGTCTTGGCTGGGTATGGCCGATAAGGCCGCGAATGCCGCGGCCCATATTCATGCAGATTTTGGGTATTTGAGTGGTTTTACCCGATCCGGTCTCACCTGCAACGATGACAACCTGATGGTTCTCAATCGCTTCGCGGATGTCATCCACACGATCAGAAACCGGCAACCCTGCCGGAAAACTGATCGGTTTGTGCAGGGCCGCCCGAATATCAGCTCTTGAAGTCACCGTTATTACTTATTACCTGGTTCGTCGCGCAGCTCACGGCGCAGGATTTTACCTACGTTTGTTTTCGGAAGCTCATCGCGGAATTCAAAGAAGCGAGGCACCTTATAGGCTGTCAGTCGCTCACGGCAGAATTCTTTAAGTTCGTTTTCAGTGACACCCTCAGCTGAAGCAACCAGGTACACCTTGACCGCTTCGCCACTCTTGGCATCGGGAACACCCACTGCTGCACACTCAACCACCTTCGGGTGGCTGCTTACTACATCTTCAATCTCGTTCGGGTACACGTTAAACCCGGAAACGATAATCATGTCTTTCTTGCGATCGACGATACGGATATAGCCATCTTCCTGGATCACAGCAACGTCGCCAGTCTGAATATAGCCGTCTTCAGTGAAAGATTTGCGGGTATCCTCCGGGCGCTGCCAATAACCACGCATAACCTGAGGGCCTTTCACGCAAAGCTCGCCGGGCTCACCCAGCTTTGTTTCTTTGCCTTCATCATCAATGGTTTTCACCGACGTTGATGGTACCGGCAAGCCAATGGTTCCCAACTGAATGGCACTACGAGGGTTAAAGGTAACGACGGGCGAGGTTTCTGTCATACCGTAGCCTTCGGAGATAGGACAGCCAGTTACACGCTCCCACATTTTTGCGGTGTCACTGGTAAGTGCCATACCGCCAGAAGATGTGAGTTTAAGATGGCTGAAATCGAGGCTCTGGAATTCCTCGTTATTGCACAGCGCAACAAATAGTGTGTTCAGCCCGAGGAACGCGGTGAACTTGTGGTTCTTCAACTCTTTCACGAAGCCTGGTATATCACGGGGATTCGGGATCAGAATGTTGTGGCCACCGGCCTCGAGCATAATGCCGCAGTTCAGGGTGAACGAATAAATGTGGTACAGGGGCAGCGGTGCAATAACGACCTCCTGCCCTTCTATAACCGTGTCTTCCATCATCGGGCGAACCTGCAGAAGGTTCGCCACCAGATTAGCGTGAGTGAGCATGGCTCCCTTGGCCACGCCAGTTGTGCCACCGGTGTACTGAAGCACAGCAATATCGTCAGATTTAACCTGAACCGGAGTAAACGTCTCCCGGGCGCCAGCGCTGAGTACAGCCGGCAATTTGTGGGCCTGAGGGATGTTGAAAGGCGGCACCATCTTCTTCACATGCTTCACAACCGCGTTCATCAGAGTACGCTTGATGGGCGAATGCATATCAGCAATTTCAGTAACGATTACATGCTCAATACTGGTATGAGGCAGCACTTTTTCAGCGCTTTCAGCCATGTTGGCAAGCACTACCAGTGCTTTGGCACCAGAATCGTTAAACTGGTGTTCCATCTCGCGCGTGGTGTAAAGCGGGTTGGTGTTAACCACGATCAAGCCGGCACGCATGGCACCAAACACAACAACCGGATACTGAGCCAGGTTGGGCATTTGTACGGCAATACGATCGCCAGGCTTAAGATCGGTGTTATTTTGCAACCAGGCAGCAAAGTTACGTGTTTGGGTGTCCAGATCGCGATAGGTCAGAGTTGCACCAACAGCACTGAATGCTGGGCGGTCAGCGTATTTTTTAACCGCCTGCTCAAATACATCCACCATGCTGCTGTATTTGTTCAGATCCACCTCACGGGGAACACTGGCAGGGTATTTGTCTTGATAGAACTTCTCGAAATCCATCACCATCTCCTGTCTGGCGCTTCTGTTTATAGTGATTCACGAACATCGAGCGCCAGCCTGGTCAACTCGACATAAGTATCAGCCTTAAAAAAGTTGGGAGAGAATAGCAGTTTTGGTAACGTTGAGGTAGTTTCAAACGCCAACCCCAAAGACCAGTACTAACACGCCTTGATCATGGAGCAGATGATGAGCGACACCTTTGATACGCTTGAAAACATTACCTACAACGAGCTCAACGAGGGCGATACAGCAACGTTTACGCGATCACTAACAGAAAAAGAACTGGTGCTGTTCGCCGCTGTATCGGGAGATTTTAACCCGGTACACCTGGACCCTGAATATGCTGCGAGCTCTATGTTCGGAGAGCGTATCGCCCACGGTATGTGGAGTGGATCCTTGATTTCTGCAGCGCTTGCCACCGTTATGCCTGGCCCGGGCACGGTGTATCTGGAACAGAGCCTTTCATTCAAACGCCCGGTAAAACTGGACGACACGCTTACTGTTAATCTTACGGTACTAAGAAAAGAGCCCAAAAACCGGGTGGTCTTTCAGTGCGATGTGATAAACCAGAATGATCAAAAAGTAGTTACCGGTGAAGCCAAAGTGATTGCCCCGACGGAAAAGGTTGACCTTTATAAGCCAACACTGCCAAAAATCACCATAGATGGCTACGACTGACTACTCTTTATACAACCTCAGCCCGGAAGAAAATCAATCGGAAATCTAACCTTTCGGGCTTCCACATTAGCTGCGCCAAAGTTAAAAAGGCGCACCCGCATTGCAAGCTTTTGCTCCAGGGCCGGGTTATCAAGCTCTGAGCTTACAACCTTGCAGGCAGACACTGAGCCATCTGGCTGTATTACCAGCTCAAGCAAAACTTTACCGGCCAAGGTTGGGTCCTGTCGCAACTCTCTTTGATAAAGGGAGTACAGAGCTGTTTTGCCTGAGTCAAATACCTGGCGGATGTTACTCATTGCCCGCTCACCCACCGCAGGCGTCTGCTTGCGAGCTGGGGCGCTTGCCACAACCGGCGCTGGTTCCCGAGCAGCCTCCACCTTCCTTACTTCGTGCCCGGCAACCGCAACTTCAACTTGTGGTGCCTGTGCATCGCTTACACCACCGCTGGTTTTTAGTGCATTGCTATCCGGTATTGCCCCAGCCTTAACGCCGCTTTCAGCGCTTGCCATATGTCCTGTGTTGGCCTGAATTACAGGGGCAGCTGCAGCTGCTGGTTGGCGCATAGAGGCCAGGCGATCTCTCATATTTAACAAACCGGATCGGGATGCTTTTTCCCTTGCCTGCTCCACGCTCTGGCTTACCGGGATTGGCGAAGGTTGTGCGGGTATAGGTTTCACGACGGGCTTTACCACCTGGGCTTCGGGCTTCACCGGCTCAGGGACTGGCTCTGGCGGCGCAATTTCTTCAACAGGTTTGGGCGCAGGCTTCGTTATTGGCTCCGGCTTTACAAGCAGCTTGGCAAGCTGGGGAGGCACACTTTCAGCTTTTTCCCGCGCGGGCTCAGGTACATCTGTTGTCGTAATCACGGCTGCCAATGGAACGAAAAGCAAAAGCGCCACCACCGTGATCACGGTAAGACGCAAGCGTTCGCCCTCTTCCTTACTCCAGGACAGCGAAGACAAAGCCACATTACCCAAAGTATTGGTCAGGCCAATACTACTGCTGGCTGGCATTGAGTTCATAGCTGTCATCGCCGTGCACCGGGCTGTCCGCCAGAGTTAGCAACACCCAGGTTCTGACGAAATATCCGATGACGCTCAAGTACAAGGGCATCCAGTGGCTCAACCAGTTCCGGTGCGATGCTTTCCAGTTCTGCCCTTGGTCGGCGCGGCAAGGTAGGGGCTCGCCAGGGCAGTATGGTCAACACCCGCGGCTCATCCTCTCCGACATTTGCGGAAATACCTTCGATGCTCAAGCGTGCTGGTGAATTACTTTTGACACCTTTTAGCTGCGCCTCACTGCCTGACCCAGAGGCCGCCCAAAGAACAGGTGTAATCAAGGCAAATATGCCGGACAGACAAATAGGGCCAACCCGGCGTAACAGGGGGAAAAAACTGATCATGATTTAATCCAGCCTCCTTTCCAGATCTGCAATCCATCCGGTTACTTTTTTATCTTCATCAGCAGAAAGCCCTTGATAGCGCTGGTAATGGACAAGTGCTCTGTCGAGATCCAGCAAATAGAGTTCGGAAATGACCGCCAGGTTGTAATGCAGTTCCGCAACCTCCGGTGAGAGCTTAAGCCCATTCTCAAGCAATGCAGCGGCCTCATCGAAACGGTTTTTTTGTTTCAGCAGCAGGGCCAGGTTATTCACGATCACCGCATCGGCCGGATTAAGTTCAACCGCTAGATTCCAGGCCTCTATCGCCGCTGAAATATCTCCTTGTTCGTAGGCGATGGCGCCTTGCTGAACATGTACCTGAGCCTGCTGAGGATATAGCACAGGCGGTTTGCTCACTGGTTCCACAGGTGTTGAAGCACAGCCGAATAGCGCAGCCGCTGAGCCAACCAGAAAGCTCATAACCCAAAGCCGACGGAAAGTTTCACGCACCATCATTGCCTCCCTCAACTGACACACTCATCCAACGCATAGACCGCTGATAACGGCCAGGGTGCAACTCAGCAAGAACATTCAGACTCTTTTCCACCCAGGCATTGAAACCATTGGTCGCAATCCCTTGGTGGTTTTCAGAGTGCAATGCAATCGCACGCTCTTCAAATGGGTAGGCTTCTTCTTCCAGCAGCATGGCGTATTGCATCTGCTCGAGTTCATTCAACTCAGGCGGTGGCGTTGACGCCATGAGATCACTAGCCATAATGCGGTGAAGCTCGGCCCTGCGATACAGGGACTCAGGTAAAACCTCAGAACCTCCAAGAGATTCTGCATTGCGGAAATAGGTTTGCGCTCTTTCCATGGCCACCTGTTTATCGGCCAGTGATTTCTCAAGCGGTATATCGAGTTCAATTCCAGCAAACTCTCTAGCGGCTTCAGCACCAAGAGTCAGTGCACCCTGTGCTGCCCACTGCAAGGTTTGCTCTGAGTGCCACCGGCTTTGCAGCTCCGCAGAAACCAGGTCAACGCGCCACTGTGTTGTACGTCTACCGGACTCTATCAAGCGCTGACGCATAGTCTGCAGGCGAATGTGTTCCTCGGCATCTTCAGCTACAGGGCTTGATGCAAGGTAATCTATGTATATGGCATCGCGCTGATCATTTGCTTCTGCCGCATGGAACAATTCCGCAGCCCGAAGCCGGTAGGACAAAGCACCTTCACCCGTGGCAATTGACTGGCCGTTATCAATATACCCATCCGCCATATCCATCAGTTCTCCGGCTGCGCGAACGGGTTGGCCTGAAGCCGTGTAGGCCAACACCAATTTCTCGCTGATATCTGACGCCAGGGCGTGGCTTGAGTAATCTGCTCTGAAACGGTTTAGCTCGTTGATTGCGGGCTGCCATTCTGATGCTCTGAGCAGCGTATTCGCCGCATCAAAACGCCCTTTTATAGCTATTTCAGAACCAGGCAATACCGTCTCAATGCGCTGAAAGTGCGCAACTGCTATCGCAGGCTTACCAGCTTCAGCAGCCTGCTCACCCTGGCGATAGATCACGGTAGCAAGTTGCTGTTGCAGTTCCGGCATTTCCTGTTTCATGGCGGCGGTTGCGGATTCACCTGCAGCCAATGCCAAGGCCTCACGCCAAGCTCTTTCGGCAAGGCCGTACTCCAACATATTTTGACGCACCTGTGCCGTAACCAGCCATCCGGCGTAGCGCACTTTGGGCCCGGACTGTTCGTGGGTAACGGCTCGCACAGCATAGTTCAAAGCCTGTTCATCATTGCCTGCCTCAAGCCAACGGTTGGCCACATAGGCGAGCAACTCTGGTGCGCGAGGATCAGCACCATGCTGCGCCGTGAACCGATCCGTTTCGACGGCGAGTTCGTTCAGGTCCGGCCTGTATTCCGAAGGCGCCAGTTCACCACTAACACCTGCCCTGATCAGGGCAACTGCTGCCCACCCAGCATCTGCCGTGTGTTCGTAACCCGGTACATCGTAGGCAGCAAACCGATAATTTTTAAGGGCGGCAGGATATGCTTCGGCCTGCAGCCACGCATCGCCAGCAAGTCGGTAGAACTCTCCGGCCGCCGGGCTGCGGCTTGCCAAACCTTCATAGTAGGTAGCGGCTGAGGCATAGTTACGGGCAGCAACACTGCCACTCCCTGCACCGCCCTCCGTGTAGTAAAAATCAGCGAGAACCCGACTGAAATCCCGCCATTTTGTACGGTAGCGTTCCTCAAGAGCGGCGTAATCGCTTTGATTATCAAACAGCGCAACATAGTCAGCCATGGCCGCTCTGGCTTTTACCGGCTGGCTGGCCTGGTTCCATACATCAACCACCTGCGCCATGAAGCCGGCACGCTGGGGGTGTGAGGGGAAGTAAGTCGCAAAAGCGCGGTTAGTGGCTACACTTTCCTCTGCGTTACCTTGCACCGCATAGAGATCCGCAAGGCGATCAAACGCCAGCGGAGTCCATGAGCGCAAAGGTGTCGGCTGTAACCAAGCCATCAAGGTTTCTGCGCCATTGCGCTGGCTGGCCATCAGCGCAAGTATGCGAAGCGTGTCGTCAATACTATCCACACTGGATTCAGACACTTGATGCAGGCTTTCAGTGTTTGGCAAGGACTCGTCAAGAACCGCCACAAATCGCTTTCCAGCGCGTTCCCAGGCATGTGGCCCTTGCTTGTAGAGCGACCATCCGAGCATATAGCGAGCTTTATTTCTCAAGTCGCCAGCATCAGCTTTGCCGTCAACGAGATTGCGGTATCCCGACTCAGCTTCTATATAGCTACCTGCAGCAAACGCCGACTCTGCAACCCGGAACCAAGCCTCAGGTACCAGAGCTGAATCCGGGTAGAGACCCACCAACTGTTGAAGGCGTTTGACAGACGCCTCGTTTTGACCGGTCAGAGCATGGGCTTTGGCCATCTGATATAGAAGCTCGTCCAAGCGACCGCCAAACGCTCCCCGCTCAAGAATGGATTCATAACTTTCGATGGCCTGCTGATACACTACCGCTTCTTCAGCAGGACTGAACCCTATGTCCTGGCCGGAGCGATCGCGAATATTGGTAAGGCGGTTTAATGCATCCACTCGTACAGACGGCTCATCCGTTGTGCTGAACAGTTTCTGATAGCGCCTGGCAACCTCGGCTGGTGAAATCGCCGGAAGCGGCCTGGTTTCGAACTTCAGAAACACCGGACGCATATCTGCAATGGTTTCGCCGTCTTTTCCCAGCTCTACACGAAACGATTCCTGCCCGCTGGCGACACCACAGAACAAACAAAAAGGCAGAAGCAAAGCCTTTAAACCTTTCATCGCGTTTGCTCCCCGGAATCCAGTTCCTGCAATGCCAGGTATTCATAAAGATGGGCAATCTGCTGCTCGGTTTTATCCAGGGCATACACCATTTTTTGATCTTGCGCGGCAACAAAATCCAGTGCAAGGCGATCCAACAAGTTTTCAGCTTGAATACGTAAAGCCGAAACGGATTCGAGGTGTGCAAGCGTCTTGTTACGCAGTTCATCGCTGTCAGCGAGCAATCCTCGCAGGTTGTCAGAGCGCCTATCTGTCACACTTCCCGGTTTATCAAGCTCCTCAGTTAAGGCGCTGATAAATACACCAAGATCCTGCGCGTTGCGTTCGAGATCAGCCGCTATTTGTGCCAGTTTTGCAACCCGGTCGACCGCTAACTGTGCAGCCGGCTGTTCCATCATGGTCAGTAAATAGGCCATGCGTGGCTGGGTTAGCGTGCGACTGTCAGCAAGAAACCATTCCACCTTCGGGCTACCCAAGGTTGTTTTACCAGACCCTGCCCTTCCGGCTCCTGCGGCAGCTGTATTCTGACTTCTCGCATCCAGTACCAGTGCCTTGTAAGCACCCTGATCTTCAATCTGGGTAGCCAAGGCACGCAAAGTAACCCGCTCGCCCTCGTAGGCTGCATTTGCTGCCAGGTAGGCTTCGCCGGCCTGCCCAAGATACCCTGAGAGGTCATAACCGCGCCCCATGCCTATCCAGGCGTAAGCAACCCCCGGGTATGCCAATGGATATTTTTTAGCGCGGTGCCAGCTCTGCATCGCGGCGCGGTGATTGCCTTGCTCCGCCAGTGCCAAACCGTGCAAATAAAGCGCCTGGGGCGTTTTGTGGCTATCGAGTGGTATTTTTTCAAGGAAACCAATGGCCTTCTCATAATCCGCGCTTGTGTAGGCAAGGTACCCGGCGCGCAGAAGGATACGGCTGCGCAGTGCTGATTTTCTGTGAACATCCGTGTCTTTATCAGCCATCGCCAGGGCCACACGCAGCGCGACAAGCGCCCGTGAAGGTTTCAGATCGTTGCGGGCATAATCCGCCGAAAGGTTCAGATAGCCAACCGCTGACCAGTAACCCTCATCCATTGTCGCAAGGATTTTGCCTGCACCTTCAGCATCGCCGCGGGTCCGGGCAGCTTCGGCTTTTTCGTAAAGTTTTTGCTGATTTGATTTTGGGGCGGTATCGGTTTGAGAGCCTGCATTCCAGCTAGTAGCGGCCTGAGCAAACTGATCAAGGCCTGCCTTAAGTGCCGAGGGATCCGGCTGGGCAGCGTGGGCTGGTGCCAGCAGTATGCCGAACAGGAAAGTGGGAAGCACGACATAGCTCAGCAAGAACACCCTCATGACTGGCTACTTCCACTCAATAAATGAAACACGGGGTTCGTAATCGGGCGCATTGGCTTCCAGAGCCATCTCCAAACGTAGCTCACCCGGCCGCTTCTTGAAACTGTGGGAGGATTCTCTGCGCACAAAACGGTCATTGGCTGCCCGGGCCGTAATCACCGCCTGCAGTTCGTGAGCGCCATTGACCAGATTACCCATGAACAACTGCTGAATTCCGCCCTGTTTCAGCGACCTGCTTTCGGCGGGCGTGTAAAGATGAGAAACCGCAGGTTTTCCGTTAACAAACAACTCCACCGAATCCAGATCCAGCCCGTCCCGGCTGCCTAGCGTCAGAAACACCGAAACACGGGTATCAACCAGCTGTCGCACTTTTTGCTCGAGCGTGGCCATATCTTTTGCGGTAGCGGAGGTTTCGGCTTTGAGTGTTTCGATTTCATCATCGAGGGGTGAAGCTGCAACCGGGTTCAACCCAATCAGCAACATCACGAGGAGGCTTGCACTCATTGCCTTAACGAATCCACTCCCCTGGCCGCGCCGGCATCCTTGTGTTTTGTTCAGGCCGAACATAAGCCTATTACTCCCACCGTCTCAGTTACAAGCTGACAGGAAGAGTAACACTTGGTAACCGGCAAGAACGGTATGCAGATCACCAAATCGGAAACCCGGCGCCCCAGCCTAACTATCGGAGTGCTTGCGTGGAAAGCGTCGAGTTATTTGACACAGGGCATTTGGCCATTGAGGGAAACGTAACGAAGCAAGGGCTCAATCAATTGATAACTATCTGTATATTTTCAGATTTATATTTCTGGCCCTATATTTGCTAATTATAAAAAGCGGGGATACGTTGTTAACGCCCCCGCTTGATATGCCGAGCTTTGCCGATGTCTCAACCGCATCGGCTTTTTTATTTGCTCAAATGCTTCATGGCCGACTCCAGCCCCTCCACAGTGAGCGGATACATATGGTTATTTACCAATTGCTTGGTCATTCCCAGAGAACCGCCGGTTCCCCAATAGCCTTCGGGTAACGGGTTGATCCACACCACCTTGCGGAAATGCTCACTGATGCGCTGAAACCAGGTCGCACCAGCCTCTTCGTTCCAGTGCTCAATCGAACCGCCAGCATGGGAAATTTCATAGGGTGCCATGGTGGCATCGCCCACGAAGATAACCTTGTAGTCTGGCGAATACTTATGAAGGATGTCCCAGGTGCTGGTTGTCTCGTTCATGCGCCGTATATTGCTCTTCCACAAACTTTCATAAACGAAGTTGTGAAAGTAGAAATACTCCATGTGCTTGAACTCCATGCGCGCAGCGGAGAACAGCTCCTCACACACCCGAACGTGGGGGTCCATGGAACCACCCACATCGAAAAATATCAGCACCTTTACCGCATTATGGCGCTCCGGAACCATTTTCAGATCCAGATACCCCGCGTTTCTGGCCGTTGACCGAATGGTATCGTCCAGATCAAGCTTATCTGCTGCGCCTTGGCGGGCGAACTTGCGTAGGCGTCTGAGCGCTACCTTGATGTTACGGATACCAAGGGTGACACTGTCGTCCAGATCCTTGAATTCGCGTTTTTCCCAAACTTTGACTGCACGGCCGTGACGGCCTTTTTTCTGACCAATACGGAAACCTTCAGGGTTGTATCCATCGGCACCAAAGGGTGATGTACCACCGGTACCAATCCACTTGTTACCGCCCGCATGGCGCTCTTTTTGCTCTTCCATGCGTTTTTTGAAGGTTTCAATCAGCTCTTCGAGGCCACCCAGAGAATCAATCTTGGCCTTTTCCTCTTCTGTCAGGTTTTTCTCGAACTCGGCACGCAACCAATCATCGGGAATCAGCGCTTCCAGCATCTGATCAAGATGCTCGATGCCTTCAAAATAGGATTTGAAGGCCAGATCAAACTTGTCGAAGTGGCGCTCGTCTTTCACAAGGCACAAACGCGCGAGGTAATAGAACTCTTCCATATCCGCAAATGCCAGGCGCTGTTGTAACGCCTCCAGCAGATCGAGGAATTCACGCAGGCTGGCAGGCACCTTGGCCCGCCGCACTTCGAGAAAGAAATCAATCAACATAAAACCGCACTCTTGCCGAATTTCAGCCGCGACGGCGGGCCATAAATGCTAACTTTTGCAACAGGTGTACGTCTTGTTCGTTTTTAACCAGAGCACCGTACAGAGGTGGTAGCGCTGAGCTGCTGTCCTTTTCCTGTAACATCTTGGCGGTCAATTCGTCTGCCATCAGTAGCTTAAGCCAGTCAATCAATTCAGAGGTGGAGGGCTTTTTCTTCAGGCCCGGTACCTTGCGCACATCAAAGAAGACTTCCAGTGCGTCTTTCACTACCTGCTGCTGAATACCCGGGAAGTGTACATCCACGATGCTCTTCATGGTGTCATGATCCGGGAAGCTGATGTAATGGAAGAAACAACGGCGCAGGAAGGCGTCGGGCAGTTCTTTTTCGTTGTTGCTGGTGATTACGATGATAGGACGCTTCTTTGCTCTTACGAACTGCTGGGTTTCGTATACGTAGAACTCCATGCGATCGAGTTCCAGCAATAGATCGTTGGGGAACTCGATATCTGCCTTATCGATCTCATCAATCAGCAGAACGACCTGTTCGTCAGCTTCGAAAGCCTCCCAAAGCTTACCCTTGACGATGTAGTTGCTGATGTCTTTAACCTTCTCATCACCCAACTGGGAATCCCGCAAACGAGATACCGCATCATATTCATACAAGCCCTGCTGAGCCTTGGTGGTTGATTTGATATGCCAGGGAATCAACTTCATGCCCAGCGAGCTGGCCATTTCTTCGGCCAGCAGGGTTTTGCCGGTGCCGGGCTCGCCTTTGATCAGCAGCGGGCGTTGCAGCGTAATAGCCGCATTTACGGCCATTTGAAGGTCAGCAGTGGCTACGTAATTTTCGGTACCGGTAAACTTCATGCGTAGAGTTCCTGTTAGTTACTTTTTCTGTTCATCATCTGGCTTTTCGTCCAGATCATCAGGTAATTCGTAATCGGGTAAATCGTCAAATTCGGACAGGTCAAAATCATCCAGACCGAACTCTTCGTCATCATCGTCGTCTGCCGGTTCCGTCAACTCGGGAATTGCCTCTTCGGGCTCCACTAACGTATCCGCAACCGGTATATCCTCTTCCCCTGGCTCAAGCACAGGCTCCGGCTCAAGCACTGGTTCAGGTTCAGGTTCAGGCTCAGGCTCAGGCTCAGGCTCAGGCTCAGGCTCAGGCTCAGGCTCAGGCTCAGGCTCAGGCTCAGGCTCAGGCATTATTATCGGAGTTTCCGCTTCGATATTGGCCATTTCCTGTTGCAATTCATTCAAGCCTTCAGCCTCTTCATCGGTTGTCATATCAGCAGACGATCCACTGCGGCGCTTGCGTATCAGCAGGAAAATCAACAGTGCGAGAACCACTAGAGCTCCGGCACCCGCGCCGATCATCGATAACGGCACTGGCAGTTCACCTGACTCATCCTCAGGCTCAGCTTCAGCCAAAGGTTCTGGGTCTGTTTGTGCTGACGGCTCAGCAGCAACCTCAGGCTCCACAGCCGGCTCGGGTTCGACAGCCTGTTCCGCCACCGGCGCGGGTGGTAAATTTTCCACCTCTTCAACCATGCTTGTATCTATCGGGGCCCCAATGGAGGATTCAACCATTCCCGTGGGCACTATAAATTCAGTTGTAGCGCTAAATTTGCGTGCGAAGGTTTTGCCATCTGCAACCACATCTATGCGGTACAAGCCTTCGGTCGGCAGCTTACTGATGGTATCCGTGTATTCACCATCCGCAGGCGGCCGATCAGCTGAGAGTGATTTTCTGCCGCTTCGGCCGTCTTCAGAGGTCAAGCTGAGCGTTACACTCAATACGTTGAGAAATTCTGCATTGGTTAATTTTTTTGCTTCTTCAAAGAATGCCACCCGGATATCCACAGGCGATTCGGCAGTAAAGGTTGCCGGTATGGGGCTGACCACCATTCTCAGATCACTGACCACGGTAACGCGACTGCCCTCACCCAGTTCACCGGTTACGCGCCACTCACCAGCGTCCGGTTCGGTAATGGTCACCAGGTCGTATGCAGCTTCCCGGGCCCAACGTACGTTATCCGGTTGTGCAGAGTAGAGAAGAGTTTCACCGTCAGGCTTGACCAACTCCAGAACAGCTGGCGCGTTCTCACCCCGCTCTTCCGAATACGCTGTTTCACCACGAAAGATCAGCGCGGTGAACTCTTTTACCCCGGCATCGACGGTAAACGCATTACCTTCAATCGGTATCTGCTCTTGGGGGGCGGCTGTATTCAGGGCGTCAAGAAAAGCCAGATTAAGGGATTCAGCTGATTCTACAATGCGGAAACTGCCGTTTGATTTCTCTGCAAGGGTTTTCAGGAATGCCGCATCAGCCTGATTCGACAGGCCAACCGGATGAAAGGTAGCACCTTTCGCCACAAGGCTGTCCAGCAGTTTCCCAAGGATACGTTTCTCTTCAGCCTGATTTACTTCGGCAGTGTCTGAAATATCCACTTTACCGTCTGTCAGTAAGATGAAGTGGGTATTTTGGAGGGTGCCACCCGTTACATAATCGTCGCTGGCAACTTCAATAGCCTTACCAAGATTAGTACGCAAGGCTACAGAGTTTATTTGTTGCGTACGATCAATTGCCAGCTGGCGCCAGGTATCGTCCACTTCGCCATGGGGAACGAGCATGTTGACATACTGACCAAAGGTCCACACACCGGCGGTACTGCCTTCAGGGATAATCCTGGCCAGCAACCTTACGGCAGGTTGGCGCAGGTTATTTGGGTCGGTCTCTTTCATGGAGCCTGAGATGTCGACAATAATCCGGACATCCGGGCTTTCTGGCAGAGTCAGCTTTGTGGCCTCTTGTCCCCACAAAGCTGCAGGCAACCACAAAGCAGTAAACAAAATCAGCGAAAGGAATCTTGGCATTGTTGTTCTCGGAGGAATGAGTGGGGTTTCTCAGCGCCGGGATAAGCGATAGCGAACCAAGTCCAGAATCCAGACAAGCAGCATTGCCAGCCCCCCGATACCCAGGTTAAGCCAAGCCCGGCCTGCGTTATCTGCATCACCGAGAATCAGTTCATACCCACCGAAAAGCCACGCGGGTATCCACCAACCGGCCAGTTCCGGGGATTCTACAGGCGTCAGCAGCACAGCAACCAAAGCTGCGAGAAGCAGCGTGCGCAAACCGTACAAGGGTAAAAAACGAAACAGCTTTTTCATCATGTAAAAGAACACGGCGAATGCTATGACATAAGCCGCCCAGAAGACGGCGTAAGCAGTTTGTGCGTCAGTATCGATCATTACAGAACCCAGTGAATGATATGTTCTTCCCAGTTTTCTTCTGCCACTTTATCCTCTCGGATTACCTTGTGGCGTATGGAAACACCGGCTTCGTGTACCGTATCCGGGCTCCCACTACGTAGCGGATGCCAATCGGAAAGCGGCCTGCCCTCAGCCAAAGTGCGGTAAGCACAGGTATGGGGCAACCAATGGTAATCGCTTACACTGTCCGGTGTCAGCACTGTACAGCCTGGTACTTTTTCAAGCCGGTCGGGGTAAACCGTGCACCGGCAGGTATCTTCATCCATGAATCGGCAAACAAGATCCGTGTGGTACACCTCACCCGTATCTTCATCTTCAAGCTTGTTCAGGCAGCACTTTCCGCAGCCATCGCACAGAGATTCCCATTCCTGCTGCGTCATCTCATTCAGGCGTTTGCGTTGCCAGAACGGGATTTGCGCAATCATGAATGTTTCATTCCCGGCTTAGTGCGGAAATCCACAACGTAAGAATCCTGTTCTTCAGGCATCTGCAAAAAAAAGTCTTTTTCTTCGATAGCCTTAAGTACCTGCTCACCACTGGTTCTGGCCAATTTGCGCTCGGGTGTCATGATCAGATCCATTGAATGCACAGGCGCGCCAAAAATGGATCTCAAGCTCTCAGGCAACTCTTCCCACTTCTGCCCGCGACGAACAAACATATAGGTATCGCTTTTTTTGCTGCTCCGGAAAACAGACACAAACTCCCGATCTTTCATGATTGCAGGTAATCCTCAATATCATTCATTACCGGCGCAAGGATTCTTGTGCGCCAGCCATGGAAAAAGGGGCTTCCAGCCAGGCTGCTTTCCTGTACAACTTTCTCAAGCCGCTTCCTGGGCGCAAGCAATTCAATAGGAATATCAGCAGCTTCCGCCGCCTTCCTGAAAAACCGCTTAAGGCCTTTAAAGTAATCCTGTTGCTCCCTGGTTAGCGGCGGCGCTATACGATCGAGCCCGGTGGTATCAGCACCACGCCCCTCGTCAACAAGCTTGAGCAACGCTTCGCCATAGCGCCGAACCACGCCACCGGGCACACCCTGGATATCCGAAAGCTCGTTAAGGCTGCCGGGCATTCGCTCGGCAATTGCAATAAGCAGAGGGTCTGCCAACACTCGACCCCGTGGGCGATTGCGCTCTCTGCTCTCCAGTTCCCGCCAAATAACCAATTCCTTCAGCACAAACTGTTGTTCGGCAGTGAGAGCCCAGCCTCCTCGCAAACGCAGATAATGATGGTGCGGGTCGTCTTGCCCGGCGAGTTCCTCTGCAAAGCGGGCAGATTCTTCCACCAACGCCGCCTCCAGGCCCCGCTCCCTCAGATGTGCGCTAACCCACTCGTACATGGGTGCCAGAAAGCGTATGTCCTCAATGGCATAGCGCTGCTGGGCCTCGCTCAAGGGGCGAGAGACCCAATCAGACCGGGTAACAGATTTATCCAGCGCTTCGCCAAACAATGTTTCAACCAACCGCGCATAACCCAGTGAAAAGCCGGCGCCAGCCATTGCCGCCCCAATTTGCAGGTCTACGACACCCTTTGGGTTAATCCCCAGCCAATCACGAAAGAGCTCAAGATCTTCACTCATCGCGTAGAGTAGCTTGGTCACCGAAGGTTCAGCCAGAATTTCCCGGAAACGGGTGGACCGCTCGGCCACGTCCGGATCTACCAGACAAAAACTGTCTCCAAGACCAAGTTGAACCAGCCCGGGAATGGGATAAAAGGTACTTACCCGCTCAAATTCAGTGTCCAGAACAAGGGGTAGCCCCGGTGCACTGTCCAGCCATTCATTTAACTCCTCCGGTTTTGCAATCCAGGTGATGGTTTCAGGTGCCGGAGGAACGGCAATAGCGGATTCAGGAAGTGTCATAAAAAAGGCCAGTCAAAAAGCGCCATACAGGCGCCAGTGCGGAATCAGTCCAGCAGGGGTTTTCTGCCGCGAAACGCATGTGTGAGAGTAAAACCGTCAACGTAACCAAGCTCACCACCTACCGGTATACCATGGGCAAGGCGCGTGATGAGGATATTGGAACCATCAAGTCGATCAGAGATGTAGTGGGCAGTGGCTTCACCCTCCACCGTAGGGTTAGTGGCAAGAATGAGCTCGGTAACGCCTTCGGAGCGTACCCGGCGCAAAAGGCGCTCAATGCCGATTTCATCAGGGCCGACACCGTCTATGGGAGACAAATGCCCCATAAGAACAAAGTAGCTGCCCTTGTAATCCCCCGCCTGCTCAATGGCTAATAAATCCGATGGGCTTTCTACCACGCAGAGTGTGCCATTGCTACGAACCGGGTTTTCACAAATCCCGCACACTTCAGTATCCGAAAAGTTCTGGCAACTTTCGCAGCGGCGGACCTTCTCCATAGCGTTGCTCAAAGCATCAGATAACCGGGTACCACCGGAGCGCGCACGCTCAAGCAAGTGGAAGGCCATGCGCTGGGCGGTTTTCTGGCCAACGCCGGGCAAACACCTAAGGGATTCGACAAGTTCATCAACCAGCGGGCTGAACGCCATGAAACATCCTCAAACTGCAGATCAGAATAGAGTCTTTAAAACGGCATTTTGAAGCCGGGAGGCATACCCATCCCAGACATCATGCCAGACATTGCATCTTTCTGGTTGGCTTCTACCCGGCGCACGGCATCGTTAACAGCCGCGGCCAGCAGGTCTTCCAGGATGTCCTTTTCTTCCGACATCAAGGAGGGGTCGATTTCCACCTTGCGAACATCGTGGCGGCCATTCATGGTTACTTTTACCAGGCCAGCACCAGATTCGCCGGTAATTTCAGCTTTGGCTGCCTCCTCCTGAGCCTTTTGCATTTGTTCTTGCATCTTCTGGGCCTTTTTCATCAGCCCCCCCATATCATTCAGCATGGTTTATCTCCTGCTTGTTTCTATTGGCCGGTCGTCTGCTGCTACTGGCCTGATACTATCTTCAACAACCCGCGCCTCAAACCGCTCCACAATGGACTGCACCAGCGGGTCGTTACGAATGGATTCTACGGCAGCGCTCTGGCGCAGAACTCGCTGGCGCTCTTCAAAAGCCGCTGGCGTGTTCGGGCCTGGGTCACCCTGCTCTATCTTCAATTGAATGGCGTCGCCAAAGTGATTTCTCAAGGCAGCCAGAATTTTTTCTTCGTGCCTGTCATTCAGTAATCTGGCGTGGCCATCATCAATCAGCAGCGTGATGGTGTTACCACTGCGTGACATAGCGCCATTGCTGGCCAGATTGCCAGGCATCCCGACAATGCCGAGGCTGCGAAAATCCCGCTCCCAGACAAACTCCCCCTCTGCCATTGGCGTTGGCATGTCTTGAATAGGCGTTGTCGAGGTCTCTGCTGGAACTGGTGGGCTAGCCATCTCAGCCTGTGGCGCAACTTCTGTTTCGCGCGCCAGCTCAGGCTCAGGCTCAGGCTCAGGCTCAGGATAATCTGGCTGAGATTCCGCTTGAGCATCAAGGCTGGCTAGCCAGGCATCGTCGGCAGGTGCATCGGTGTAGCCCTGTGGCTCAATTTCCTGATCGGGCGCTGGCGCCGGTTCAGGTTCAGGCACTGGCTGCTCGATTGCCTTTGGCGCGGGTGCGGGTGCAGCAGCGGCAGGCTCAGGTTCATCCCTGGACTCCCCTTCGACTGCAGAGCCCGCATTGCTCGCAGCCGGTGGCGCGCGGCGATCAGAGCCAGGACGGAAGGCCAGCATACGGAGCAATGTCATCTCGAAACCCATGCGGGCATCAGGAGTAATTGCCAGGTCTTTTCGGCCGATCAGCGCAGCCTGATAAAACAATTGGGCATCTTCTGCACTGAGCTTACGGGCCAGGGATTGCACTTGCGCGGCATCGCCCAGCGCGTTATCGGCACTTCCCGGAACCACTTGCTCCATAGTTACCCGATGGAACAGCGACAGAAGATCCGCGAGTATAATGCTGTAATCCGGGGCAAAGTCCGAGATACGGTTGATTTCCGCCAGCAAGGCCGGGCCGTCCCGCTCTACCAGCGCATTTACAATCCGCTCAATGTCCCGCTGGTCAATGGTCCCCAGCATGCTGCTGACATCGCTGGCAGAAAGCTTCTGGTTACCGAATGCAATGGCTTGGTCCGTAAGGCTCAACGCATCCCGCATACTGCCGTCAGCTGCACGGGCCAACAGCCAAAGTGCAGGCTCTTCAAAGGGTATCTGCTCGGCCGTAAGAACGTTTGTGAGATGCCCGGCAATATGTTCCGGTGTCATGCGCTTCAAATTAAATTGCAAGCAACGCGAGAGAACCGTTACGGGCAACTTTTGAGGATCGGTGGTCGCCAACAGGAACTTGACATGCTCAGGCGGCTCCTCAAGGGTTTTGAGAAACGCATTAAACGACTGATTGGTAAGCATGTGCACCTCGTCGATGAGGTACACCTTATAGCGCCCGCGGCTGGGCGCGTACTGAACGTTATCCGTCAGCTCCCGCATATCGTCCACGCCGGTGCGGGATGCGGCATCAATTTCAATCAGGTCAACAAACCGGCCCTCCTGAATCTCCACACAACTGGAGCAGGTACCGCAAGGGCGAGGTGTTATCCCGGTTTCGCAGTTAAGGCAGCGAGCGAGCAAACGCCCAATGGTAGTCTTACCAACGCCTCGAGTGCCGGTAAACAGATAAGCATGGTGCAGGCGCTGGTTTTCCAATGCGTGAATTAACGCCTGGAGAACGTGTTCCTGGCCCACCATATCTTCAAAGATGCGAGGGCGCCATTTACGGGCAAGTACCTGATAGCTCATGATCCGCCAAATGCTGAGAAAAACGCCTGCAACTTTAGCACGGACACGGATTTATAAGAAGTTATAAGGGTGCGGGAATGAAAGCTTGAGGGGGATTTCGACAGAAAAACCAAGGGCAAAACTGGGGGTGGCCCCACCAGCGACACTCCGGCACACAATTCCACCGCTGCGGCTGCTCCCTTCCGGGCCTGACCGGGTTCGCGGTTTCATGTTGCGGAGGCACCAATGGAGCCACCATATCGGCGTTTCAGAACAAACTCTCTGAAAGCGGCGCGAATCTTAACAAAAGGGTTTGCGGACTACAACGGCAAATCCCCAACACCGTCGAATTGCTATTAAATAGTGCCGATAGCTATTGTATGACAGGAGTCGCCCAAAACACGGTTTTGACTTACTCTTGAAGCAAGCAGATGCACTTAAGTACGGAACAGAGCCCTATGCCTGAAAGCAGCAAACCGCCTTTATCCCTTTCTCCGGGCCAATGGTCCTTTATCCGCTGGAATACAATCGGGCAACTGGAAGCACTGGAAATTCACCACCCCCTGTTCGAAGCCACGCTGTTTCTGCAGGGTGCGCATCTCACCCGGTTTATTCCCAAGAGCGATGAAAACTGGCTATGGATGAGCCCAACCGCTCGATTCGAACCGGGCCGAGCAATTCGCGGCGGCATTCCCATCTGCTGGCCATGGTTCGGCGACCCCGCCCGCAATGCGCCCGAGGTGCGAAAACGTATCAAAACCCAAGGCCCACATGGGCTTGGCCGCACCGCTGTGTGGAAGCTTGAAGATGTATGCGAAAGCGCCCATGAAGTGGAAATATCCCTGTCGCTTGACGCCAACCAGGATTTTGACAATGTCTGGCATGGCCATGCCTTGGCCCTGCTCACCTTCAATTTTTCGGTACGCGGTTGCCAACTAGCCCTCACCACTACAAACCTCGGTAGCGAGCCCCTCGCCTTCAGCCAGGCATTACACACCTATCTACCAACAAGTGATATCAAAGGTACAAGGATTCTGGGCTTAGGGTTTGCCCACTACATAGATACCTTGAAAAACTGGGAATACTGCACCCAGGACGGCCCTGTCTATTTTGATGGGGAAACCGACCGAATTTACGAAAATGGCGACCCTCTCACGGTAGTGACACCCGCTACAAGCCGCAAACTTACAGCCATTGGTAGTGACTCCACCGTGGTATGGAACCCGGGGCCGAAGAAAGCCCTAAAACTAAGCGATTTCCCGGACACTGCCTGGCAGACAATGCTATGTGTCGAAACTGCCAATGCAGCCAGCGATTATAGAGTGCTTAATAGTGGTCAGAGCCACACTCTTGGTGTTCTCATCGGGCGTGGCTAAAACTGACAACAATCAGTGGCAGCAGATAGCGGCTACAGCATGGCTCTATATAGGGAGTGCACATGAGTTTGGTATCCTTTGTGAAATCCCTGCTGGTCTCATCGGAACTGGATGAACAAATCAACCGCATCCGAAAACCCATAGGCACACTGGGCTACGACCCCTGGGGTTATAATAACGAGGCCGTCAAATTCGGGTTCTCGCTGGTTAAGCCAATTTATGAGAAATACTTTCGCACCGAGGCCCATGGCGTTGACCACATTCCGGCGGAGGGGCCTGTCCTGATTATAGGGAACCACAGCGGCCAACTCCCGATTGACGGCATACTTGTTGGTTATGCCCTGGCCTCCCGCAAGAAAAACCCCCGCATCCCCCGCGCAATGATCGAACGCTTCTTCCCGACGGTACCCTGGCTCGGCAATCTGTTGAATGAAGTAGGCGCTGTGCTCGGAGATCCGGTGAACTGCGCCAGAATGCTGGCCAACAACGAAGCAATAATAGTGTTTCCGGAGGGTGTGCGTGGTTCCGGCAAGCTCTACCGGGATCGTTACAAACTCCAGCGCTTTGGCGCCGGATTCATGCATCTGGCCATGAAATACAATGCGGCTGTCGTGCCTGTTGGCATAGTGGGGTGTGAAGAAACCGTCCCCTCCATCGCCAACATCAAACCCTTGGCAAAAGCACTCAGCGTGCCCTACGTCCCGCTTGCACTGCCGATTGTCTTCCCCGCCAAGGTTCACCTTAACTTCGGCCCGCCAATGTACTTTAAGGGGGGAGACTTTTCAGACGCAGAGATAGATGAACGGGTTGATCAAGTAAAGACGGAAATAAACCGCCTCATTGAAAAAGGCCTGACAGAAAGAAAAAGGTTGTTCTGATGCCCGCTCACAAAAACAAGCAACCCAAGCCCAGCATTCTGATCACAGGCGCCGCAGGCGCGCTCGCGCAACAAGTGATTCAGCGCCTGCGAGAAACCTGCAACCTTGTGGCAGTAGACGCTCGCGTACGGGTAGAACTTGGCGACCAGATCCCCAGCTACTGCATCGATTTTAACAAGCGCACCTTCGAAGACCTGTTTCGCCGCTATCAGTTCGACACCGTGATACACATGGGCCGAATCCGATCCAGCCAACTCTCCCGCATGCGTCGCTACAACGCCAACGTGCTAGGCACGCAAAAATTGTTGGACCTCAGCCACAAGTACGGTATTCGCCGAGTTGTCGTGCTTTCCACCTACCATGTATACGGCGCCATGGCCTACAACCCGGCCCTGATCGACGAATCGGCACCTCTCAAGAGTGCTGGCCTGAGTGCCGATCTGATTGATTCAGTAGAGCTGGAGAACCTTGCAAGCATCTATTTGTGGCGCTACCCGGAGCTGAACATCAGCGTCCTGCGCCCATGCAACATAGTGGGTCCCAGCGTTCGCAACACAATAGCCAAACTACTCGCCAGCCCTCTGGCGCCAGTAATGGCCGGCTTTTCCCCGATGATGCAGTTTATACACATCGATGACATGGCAGACGCCATAGTGCTCGCCAGCCAAAAGCCAACACGGGGAATTTTCAACGTGGCACCAAACGATTGGGTAGCCTACCAACGAGCACTGGAACTCTGCGGTTGCACACGAGTTCCAATACCCTCCGTGCCACCCGCACTGCCACGATTGATACTGCGCACCATCGGGCTAAAGCGCTTTCCTGCGTACTTGATGGATTTCTTCAAGTATCCGGTGGTAATTGACGGCAGAGCCTTTGAGAATGAGTATGGCTTTACACCGAAACGGTCACTTAAGGAAATATTCCGGTTTTACAGGGACAACAAAAAGCCTTTGTAGAGATGAAGCAGTATGCAAAAAGCCACCGAATTACGGTGGCTTTTTGCATTAACTGACGAGTGTCAGGCTTTTTTACGCCGGGCTGCCAGTCCGGCCAGGCCCAGACCCAGAAGCGCAAGAGTGCCTGGCTCAGGCACACTTACCGGAGGCTTGGGCGTGAACACTAAAAGGTCCTGAGAGTCTGCACCGCCTGGAACAGTGACGGCGTCCAGAACATACATAACGTAATCCTCAGATTGGCCAGCCAATCCAGCTAGCCACCCATCAGCGAGTGTGCGGGAGCCACTAAAACCGGTATCAGCCTGGAAGTTACCGCTCTGAAGGCCATAAGAACCGCCTGTCTCATAGATAACTTCCCACAAAGCAAGCTGGAAAGCAGCAGATGAACCTACACCAGCTACGCTGCTTTGGTATCCGGTGTAAAGCTTGCTAATGGATGACACCAAATTTGCGTTGTTGAAATAACTATCCGCCGTTTTCAGCTCATACGTTCTGTTGCTTTCATCCAGAACCACATCAAGGTCAATGCAGAATGCGTCGAGAGCGCCAGTCCAGGCAATTGGCGAAGCTCCAACAGCGTTGCTCGTTGTGAAATTAAACATGCCAGCATTGTAGTTGTTGTAATTACTGCTTGTAGCTGTGTTCGACAGATTTCCACTGTTGAAGCCGTGGGTGGCCCCCTGATAATCCAAATCAATAGTTGGGCCAGCAGCGACATTCCCGGCAAACATGGCACCAGATAGCGAAGCAATAGCAAGCAATTTAAGTTTTTTGTTCATAGCGCGATCCTTTTGCATCCTGTTCGGTTTGTACCATCCCCAAAACAGCAATAGTCACACCAGCAATACGCAATTGACTATTTTTCATACACATAGAAAGAGCCCGACACGGGAAACTGCCTAACAGTCAGTTGTCATGTAAAATTTACCGACATATACAACCTGCTTGCATGTTCAGTAATAACTCATGGGAGTTGCACAGAACCGCCGGCAACCTCAAACTACACCTATCCATGGAATAGGTAGATTGCATGCTTCCAGATTTGAGCGTGATAAGTCACGGCGCAGCGGCTGTGGTATTTGCAATACTTTCAGTGCTTGTAGGCACTCGTTACCTGCGTCGCGACATAGATCGGGCTCTATTCCTTGCTGCCCTGGTTACCACCCTGTGGGCTTCAACCCTCGTTACCCAAAGCCTATGGGGCCATCCCGGCTTTTTTATTCGCTACCTTTTGGAATTGCTCCGCGACACCTCCTGGATCCTCCTTCTGTTTGCAATGCTGCGAGACACCTTTCGCCATGGGCGGCTTAGCGGGCAACTAAAAAAGTTCCTTGGTGGCGCGACAAGCATTCTGCTCATCACACTACTCGTCATTGGTAGTCTTGAATTCATATTCGGCATCGCCTTGGTGGACGGCAAAACCAAACTCATCGGCCAGATTGCCCTGTCACTTCTCGGGCTCTCTCTGGTAGAACAGATCTGGCGCAATGCACCCGCGCTCGGCCGGTCCAGCATGAAGTATCTGTGCATAGGCACTGCTACCATCTTTATTTTTGATTTCCTGATGTACGCCGACGCATTGCTGTTTGGCTCGATTGCAGATTCATTCTGGAACGCACGGGGCTTCGTTAACGCAGCACTGGTCCCTCTGTTTGCAATAAACGTAGTCAACACTCGCAAACAACCTATTGATTTCCAACTGTCCCGTTCAGCAGTATTTCATGCCAGCACGCTCATCATAGCCGGCGCTTACCTGCTACTCCTCTCTGTGAGTGGATATTACGTTCGAATTCTTGGTGGCGATTGGGGCGAAGCCTTACAGGTACTCCTGTCTGCAGTTGCTCTGGTGTTTCTGGCAACCCTGGTACTCTCTCGCAGGATACGAGCAAAACTCATGGTTCTGATCAGCCAGAACTTCTTCGACTACAAATACGATTACCGGGATGAATGGCTAAAACTCACCAAAGAGCTGGCATACCTGACCGATGAACCGCCCCTCACCCAACGAGTAATCCGCATTCTGGCGGGACTGGTGGAGAGCAACGCAGGCGCCATTTGGCTCAAAAGCGATCAAGGGGCCTACACCCTGAGAGAATCTGCCAATCTCGCCACACCCAGATACACAGTTATAGATGAAGATGCCGAACTGGTGCGCTTATTCAACGAAAAAGAATGGATAGTCAATCTAGACGAATACAGAGCCGACCCTGTGAGCTACGACCTGCTGGAGATTCCCGATGCCATTGCCAAAACCCCGGATGCCTGGCTGATTATCCCCCTGTACCTGAGCAATGAACTCTACGGTATAGCAATGATTGGCCAACCCTACGCCCGTGTCGACCTGAACTGGGAGAACTTCGACCTTATTAAGGTGGTTGCCCGGCAAACCTGTAACCTGTTGGCACAGGCTGACGCACAGAACCGGCTATCCCGCGCCATGCAATTTGAAGCCGTCAGCAAAGCATCTGCCTTCATGGTGCACGACCTCAAAACAGTCGTTGCGCAACTAACACTACTGGTAAACAACGCGCAGAAACACAAAAACAACCCTGCATTTATTGAAGACATGATCAACACCACAGACCATGCGGTTCGAAAAATGTCCAACCTGCTAGCCCACATTCGCAAACCTGCAGCAGATGACATGGAAAAGTGCATAAAGCTGGACCTGACAGAACTCGTAAGCGAACTCGTTGATCACTACAGCAGGCAACAACCGGCACCGAAACTCGACGGTGGTCAACCGCACATACTCGTGAAAGCCGACCCCGAACAGCTAAAAAGCGTACTCGGCCACCTGATACAAAACGCCCAGGATGCCACTCCCCCCGATGGCGAGGTCAGCCTGTCGCTAAAGATTGCCAAAGGCAATGTTGTGCTGTTTATTCAAGACACCGGCTGTGGAATGAGTGATGACTTTATTAATGATCGGCTGTTCAAAGCCTTTGAAAGTACCAAAGGGCTAACCGGCATGGGAATTGGCGCCTACCAGGCCCGGGAATACATACAAAAGCTGGGCGGAACAATAGATGCCACCAGCGAACCTGGCGTAGGGTCATGTTTTTCAGTGCGAATACCCCTGGCAGAACGCTCGGAACACGGAAATCAGACGAATAAACAGCCGATTATCGACCTGCCGAGCCCGCCGGAGTTTGTCAATTAAATGGCGAGCAAGCACAACAGATGAATCGATCATTGCAAAGTGTCAATGTTCAGTTGAGAATCAGATATATTGGAACATTAAAACAAAGGACTTGTTGCTGTTGTGACTAGACGACTACTGATTGTAGAAGACGATCCGGGCCTGCAAAGCCAGATGCGCTGGTGTTTCAGCGACGACCTGGAAGTGACTGTCGCCTCAGACAGGGAAGCTGCCCTCACCGCGCTGCGGCGCGAAGAACCCCACGTGGTAACGCTGGACCTTGGCCTGCCGCCAGATCCAGGCGGCGCAACGGAAGGCTTTGCCCTGCTGGAGGAAATTCTGCGGCTTGCGCCTTTAACCAAGGTCATTGTCGTAACCGGTCGGGAGGACAAGGAAAATGCCGTCAAAGCAATCGGCATGGGCGCATCAGACTTCTACCAGAAGCCTTTGGAAGCCGACATCCTCACCTTTGTAGTTAACCGCGCGTTTCGCCTGGCCGAGCTGGAGCGGGAAAATCAGGATCTTTCTCAGCAAAACAACGGTACCAGCATCAAAGGTATCATCGCAGCCAGCCCGCAAATGATGGCCGTATGCCGCACGCTGGAGAAAGTTGCACCTACAGATGTAACCACCCTCATCATCGGTGAAACAGGTACAGGCAAAGAAGTTCTTGCCCGCGCACTGCACGACCTCAGCCCTCGTGCAGGCAATGCCTTTGCCGCCATTAACTGTGCCGCCATTCCAGAAAACCTTCTGGAAAGCGAGCTGTTCGGCTTCGAAAAAGGCGCCTTCACTGGAGCTACGCAAGCCAAAAAAGGCAAGATCGAAAGCGCCAACGGCGGCACTCTCTTTCTCGATGAGATCGGCGACATGCCTATGTCGCTTCAATCCAAGCTGCTGCGCTTCCTGCAAGAGCGTGTTGTAGACAGGGTGGGGTCTGTTAAACCCATTCCCGTAGACGTAAGAGTAGTGTGCGCCACACACCAAAAGCTTTCCCAGCTTATTGAGAACGGTGATTTCCGTGAGGATCTATATTACCGGATCAGCGAAATAACCCTCGACGTTCCCGCCGTAAGGGAGCGAGATGGTGACGCACTGGTTATCGCCCAATCATTGCTGAAGTCCCTTGGCAAGCAAATGGACAGACAAAACCTTACCTTTTCAGACGACGCCGTAAACGCCATTAACAGCTACTCCTGGCCAGGCAACGTTCGGGAAATGATCAACAAAGTGAAGCGAGCCACCATCATGGCGGATGGCAAGCGGATAACCGCCGAAGACCTGGAACTGCCGGGGTGCGATGAGCCTGCAGTAAGCCACCTGAACCTGCGCCAGGTACGGGAGCAGGCCGAAAGCAAAGCAATAATGCAGGCGCTTCAGACCAGCGGCTTCAATATGACTCAGGCCTCCCGGCTTTTGGGCATTACACGCCCTACCCTGTACAACCTCACCGACAAATATAAAATCGACACATCGGCAGTGGCTCCGGAAGTATAAGCAACCCTCCGGCACACGATGGCAGCGCACAGCTCAAGGAGCAGTTTTACATGATCACAAGGCAAACAAAAAAGAAAACACTTCCCGGGCTGGTTCTGGTGAGCAGCCTTATGCTTGCAGCACCGCTGCTATTATCCGGCTGCAACAGCGGTCCAGATACCTCGGAGGCGCTCTCTCACATTACACGTGCAGAGACATATTCTGACCAGGGACAATACCGCTCGGCCCTGCTGGAAATCAAAAATGCCATCCAGAAAGACCCGAACAATGTTGAGCACATCGTTCGCCTGGCGGATATGTATTTAGAGCTGGGCGCCTCCAAAGAAGCCGCAGAACTCCTGGCTCCCTGGGTGAAAGAACAACCAAACGCCGTGGCCCTGACTTTGGCCCGCGCCTATGTAGAACAGGGTAAGCACCTTTCAGCAACCGAAACGCTGGCACTGCAAACCCCAAGCTCTCCAGATGACCAACTTGAAGCCTCACTGATCCGGGCAGAAGCTTTGCGCAGATCCGGCGAAGTAGCCGAAGCCCTTGCCCTGTACACCAGCCTGGCCACAAGCAATGGCTCTAGCATCCCGGCGATCACCGGTGTTCTGCAAGCCCAGATCAATCTCGGCAAAAACGAGCAAGCAGTAGAAACCGCCGACAACTGGCTTGCAAAAAACCAGGCGGCCCCAGAAGTTCTTTACTGGAAAGGCCAGGCCCAGTACCGGCTGAATCAACTTGATCTGGCCGCTGCGACACTCACAGATGCGGTTGGCGAGCTGCCCACATCCGATATTTTCCTGCCCATTCGGCGCAATGTACTCACCACCCTGTCTCGAGTGCTTACCGAGCAAGGCAAGATAACCGAAGCCCAGATTTATAACCGGATACTGGCAGAAAACATCAACACTGGCGCACGTGAACAAGCCGAAGCCGCTGTTGCTGCACTCAAAGAAGGCAATTTTGAGGAAGCCAAAGCCATACTTCGCGATACCCTGAAGCTTGATCCTGAAAATGAGCAGGTCGCCCTGATGTTAGGTGCCATATCCGCTGGCACCGGCGATCTTGATGAAGGCGCCCAGCTACTTAAAGAAAACCTCGACCCGGAAACAACCCCCGTACAGTTCATACGGGCGGCCACCATGGCCCAGATTGATACCGGCGATAGAGAAGATGCACTTGCAACCTTAACCCGTGCCATAGAGGCTCGCCCGAATGATAACGAGCTGCTGGCCATGCACGGTATTCTTGCTCTCAGCCTGCCCGGCCACGAGAACGCTGGTATCGCAAGCCTCAGTAAAGCTGTTGGAAACGAGCCTGGGCGCGTAAGGTTGCGGTTGGCCCTCGCAAGGCATTACCTGCAAAACGACCAACCCGAGCAGGCCCTTGGCCAATTGCGCATGGCATTCACCTCCGACCCCTCAGATTGGTCTACTACCAGCACCTACCTGAACGTATTGATCCAGCAGGGTGAACAGCAGGAAGCCGCAGAAATCCGCGACTCACTGCTTAACGGCTATGGAGACCAACCCCGGGCAATTCTGCTGGCAAGCCTTGCCGACGCACGGCTTGGAAACCCCGATGCAGCAATAGCACGCCTCGAAAAGCTAACAAAAGAAAGCCCCGAGCTACAGGCTCCGAAAGTTGCACTTGCAAGCCTCTATGCCCAAACCGGCAAACGCAGTGATGCCGTTGATTTACTGGTAGATGCTGCCACCATCACACCAGATGCCATCCGCCCGCTGCAGCAAGCCGGCCAGATCTACATGCAAGACCACACAGTACCCGAGGCGAAAAGCTGGTTAGCCGATGTCGCCAAAGCGCACCCTGAGCTTAAACAGAACACAGACACACTCACCGCACTGATCGCCATCACCCAAGGCGAACTGGCATCCGCCAGAGCCACGCTGTCGCAATGGAAAGACAGCGATTCCATAACTGTAAAACGCGCCCACGGCCAATTGCTACTGGCCGAAGCAAAGGCTGCAGCCGACAAAAAGGACTGGACAAAAGCCCGGGCAAAAGCTGCCGAAGCCATAGCCCTTGAGCCGGAAAACATCGGTTTTGCACTCTTGCCCGCAGGCATCGCACAGATGGAAGGCAAACTAGACGATGCCTTTAGTGCTCTGGATGGCGTCGAAAAAATTCACGGCGAACTACCCGCAACCATCCTGTCGCGTACCAGGCTCTTGCAACAACAAAAGGGCCCTGAAGGTGCGTACGCCTATCTTTCAGAAAGATGGCAGGCCACCAAAAATCCAAGCCTGATGCCCTCCCTCATTGTGCTTGCCCAAGCGAGCGCACCAGACTCAATGGATGGCTTAACCCGAAACTGGGTACAGGAAGCACCACAAAGCCTTGCCGCACACATGGCAAGAGCCGACTGGCTATTGACCAATGGTCAGGAGACGGCTGCTGTAAGTCACTATGAACAGGTGATAGCCAAACAACCAAACAGCGTAACTGCGCTCAACAACCTTGCCTGGACGCTTCGCGAAGAAAACCCCAAGCGTGCACTCAATCTGGCGAAACAAGCAAGCGAGCTCGCACCGAACAGCCCAGCTGTATTGGACACCTATGGCTGGATCCTGCACCTGTCTGGTCAACAGACAGAAGCGAAAGCAGTGATAGAAAAAGCACTGGATCTCGCACCAGGTAATGCCGAGATTGAAGAGCATCTAGAGGCTGTTAAAAAAGCCATGTAAAGAACCTCGACAAGCCCTGTCGGGTTCGAATACACAAAAGGCCTGAGGCATTAGCGTCTCAGGCCTTTTTTTATACGCTCGTCGATTTTTTTTACATGTCACATCCAGAGCCCAATAAATATCTATATATATCAGCGTATTGAAAACTTGGCACGCGAATCGCTTTGTATTACCCATAGGATCGGGTACTACCGGTCGTATGCCAAACCACCTGTGAGGGTGGGACGGAAAGCCAAGGATCTCTAAAGCAATAAGAGACAGCCTGGTTGCAAGCAAACTATATGGAATTAGAGCTAGACAACCGGAGAAATATTATGAAACTCAAACTCTTAGCAGCTGCCATTGCCGCTTCAGCACTGTCAGTCTCAGCACAAGCCAATATATTCGTTACCAACGACGGCCTTGACGGCGTAGGTACAGGTATTCAGAACGTTCTTGACACTGTAACTGTTGGTGGCCCTTCATCAGTTAACGTGAACACTGATCAACTTGATGATGGTTTAGACAGCTACTGGAACATCACAGGCACTGGCGGCAGTGTTAGCACATTTGTAATGGAGATTGCCGGCAACGCTGGAAC